>JBLGBD010000048.1:0-21395 GCA_047617585.1 Pseudohongiellaceae bacterium
CTCAGGCCTTCAAGTTGCCCACCGGGAGTCCATATAAAACCGGCACTGAAGGTGTCCGAATATTCGTTACCTACCTCCGGTGCGGGCCCGCCCAGGGTAAATGTCTGTTCGTCTTCTCCATTTTCGGAAATCGCCGGGATTAAGATTTACTTTGAAAAACCGACATCTATATAAATCAATGACTTACGGCCTTGGTCAGCCTCAAAAAGTAGCCTAATTGAGTGAAATTTAGCCTGTATTAGTACATTTCTTACTACATACATATATTTTTTGGTGGCCCGCTTACGACCCAATGCGGACATGGGAACAACATCAAGATGACGAATCATCCTGAAAAACATCCTCTATCGACATTTCAAACAATCGGCCAATTTTGAATGCCAGCGGCAGGCTTGGATTAAACTTTCCTTTCTCAATGGCATTGATTGTTTGTCGTGAAACCTCAACCTCCATAGCCAGCTGGGCGATATTGACAAACTCACCGCCGGTAGTGGTGGTTGCGACCGCTGAAGCCATGCGTTTGCCATTAATTAGAGTGAGTGTGGAATTCTCACCTAGGTTACGCAGGTTTACTTGCGCAGTGCCTTGTGTTTTATTTTCTTGGTGTTTTAACCGATTTTTCATTTCATCAAATAGATTGCCTTATTTAGAGTTGATGATAAGTTACTTGTTACAGTAACACTGAAACTAAGCGGCTTTAATTCAGCAAGAGAAGTGAACCTCTCTAGGCCTCAAGTTCTTTGCGGCTTGAGGTGCTGTGTCTGCATAGTTCGGCGCAGCAATGTTATAAAATGGCAAGGATAAACTGGCTCTTAAAAAAGATCTGAAACGATTGAATTAGAGAAGACTGCTAACAATGTATATATGGATTATCAGCAGCATTAAAAAGACGAATGGCAATAATTTATTTGACCCGAGCTATTAGTGAAATGAAGGTGAGTGTTGGGGATCGCCTGATTAATCTATTTACCGTTTCAACGATTCAACCTCTGTGCCTTTTAGTTAATATTTTTTATGACAACATCACTATTTGAAGAAGATTCTTTAGCTGCGCGGTATCAACCGCTGGCAGCGAGGCTCCGACCTCGTTCTATTAACGAGTTCATGGGGCAAGTCCATCTGCTTAGCCCCGGCAAGCCCATATTCGAAGCCATTACTAACAAGCAGCCCCATTCAATGATTCTCTGGGGGCCTCCTGGGGTAGGCAAAACCACACTAGCAAGGATCATTGCGCAAAGCTGTGACTGTCACTTTGAGTCCATATCGGCGGTGCTCGCCGGGGTAAAAGAAATTCGAGCAACAATCGAGCAAGCCCGTTTTCATCAGGCCAACAGTACTCGCAAAACTATTTTGTTTGTTGATGAAGTACATCGTTTCAATAAATCTCAACAGGATGCTTTTTTGCCCCATATTGAAAATGGCACCGTACTTTTCATTGGCGCAACCACAGAAAACCCTGCGTTTGAGTTGAATAATGCACTGTTATCCCGGGCCCGAGTTTATTTGCTAAAGCCATTGGCTGAAGTGGAATTAGTAGGCGTGATTGATCAAGCTCTACAGGATGCTAGCCGAGGTCTTGGTCAGCTCGAGTTGAAATTAAGTGCAGATCAGAAGGAAGTGTTGGCAAGGGCCGCCGATGGTGATGCCCGCCGCTTGCTTAACTACCTTGAAGTGCTTAGCGATATGGCCGAGCTAAAACACGAAGGCCGCGTCGTCGCAGATAGTCATCTGGCCCATATTGTTGAAGAGAGTTATCGGCGGTTTGACAAAGGCGGCGACAGCTTCTACGAGCAAATATCCGCGCTGCATAAATCGGTACGGGGTTCAGCAGTCGATGCATCGTTGTATTGGCTTGCCAGAATGCTCGATGGAGGCTGCGACCCAAACTACTTAGGGCGCCGCATTACTCGAATCGCGATAGAGGATATTGGCCTGGCCGACCCGCGCGCATTACAAGTCGCTCTAAACTGCTGGGATACCTTCACTCGCATGGGCAGCCCTGAAGGTGATTTGGCTTTAGCGCAGGCGGTGGTGTATCTGGCCAGCGCGCCAAAGAGCAACGCGCTTTATTCGGCCTTCGGATCGGCAAGGCAAGCGGTGGCCGAACACGGCAGCCTTGAAGTTCCCTTGCATCTGCGCAATGCCAGTACGTCTTTGAGCAAGGATATGGGATACGGTGAAGACTATCGCTATGCCCACGATGAAGAGGATGGGTTCGCAGCAGGAGAGAACTATTTGCCCGAGACGATTAAGGATGAGCAATTTTATTTTCCGAAACAAAGCGGCCTCGAAATTCGGATTAAAGAAAAGCTGGAACATTTTCGCCAGCTTGATAAGCAGGCAGCAAAGCAACGCTATAAGTAAGTGCCTATTAACTCAGTGTTAACTTCAACGCATTACTAAATTCGTCTTTGCCTAGCTCGCCTTCAAAAAAAGTATTAAAAGCAAGACTGATCCTTTCCACTTTTTGTGTCACTTCTTTTACTCCGTGTCGAATATTAGACGGGAATATTACGATGTCTCCGACACTGCAGGGAATAAAATAACTCTTTGCACTATAGGGCGTTCCTTGAGCGCGAATGAACTCATACCATTGATTGTCTTCGTTGCGAAAAAAGTTGATGCCATCGTTTTCAGCAAGATTAATATACAACACGCCGCTGGCGACACTGTTGGGATGGACATGTTCGTGATGTGACTCGCCGGGCCCGGTCAGCGTGACCCAAGACTGGGTGATTTTGAGTTCTAGTTTATTGGCGGTATTGAATACAGCTTGGAAGTAGGAATTGACTTGGACTTGGAGTTCGGCTCGCAAACCGGACAACTCGCTGGCGTCTAGTACGCGTTTATTTTTGGACGAATAATTAGAAATGGCCTTGTGATTCTGCTGCAGCAGCTGCTTGATGTAGTCGAGCTCTATCTGAGTGAATTTTCTGTTCAGATTGGATTTGTAGAGAGGTACCGGAAACAGATTTAACATAGATTGGTTCATAGTAAGGGATTGCCGCCGCGAAAAATTGAGAACATCAACTAACTACACAGCCAGTAGAAATCAATTAGAAAACTAGTATCATTTGAACGCTCAGAATTACCTGCTGAAGGCAACCTCATCAGCCCATTGTCAAAGCGCTAAACTCCTGCAGTACTTAATTAAATCCATCCTTAAAAATGGTTCTTATCCGGCTGTAGCGCTCTGGCATTGGCAGTACGTTGTTAGCGTTGCTATAGACTTCATAGTCACTAATCATGTCAGCCAATCGATCAGGCTGCGCTGTGGCCAAGTCATTGGTCTCGCCCGGATCTATTTTGATGTTGAACAAATGCCAGTCGGCTTCGTTTTGACCCGTTCGATTGATCACAATTTTAAAGTCCCCTTTGAACAGTGCGCTATTACCGCCTAGCTCATACCCAATAGGCTCTGCGGAATCATGAATGGGCGCCGATACGCCTTTGAGGTAAGTTGAAAAGTCGGTGCCGACGATGGCTTCTATTTTGTTGCCCTGCCATTGTCCATTGTGATTCGCAGTGCCGGTCAAACTCAAGATAGTTGGAGTGAGGTCCGTGACAAACACAAACTCATCGCTGAGCACTCCTTTTTCCGAAATACCCGGACCAGACATAACCAATGGAACCCGCAGGCCGCCCTCGTTGGCGTGGAATTTATAATAGGCCAAAGGCGAGGCGGCTATAGTGGCGTTGCTTGGGCCAATGGCATTAAAAGAACCTGGTTCTCCTAAGGTCTCAATATTGGTGTTATAGCCTACGCTATCGAACCAATCCCCTAGCTCCGAGCCGCCGTTAGGATTGATCAGGCTGGAGCCTTCGGCGCCGTTATCGGAGGTAAAGATAAAAACCGTGTTGTCGTATTCTCCGATGCTTTCTAAATAGCTTATTAGGCGGCCGATGTGCATATCCATTGCATCTACCATGCCGGCATACACTTCCATGCGCCGAGCATGATGGCGCCTTTGCTCGGGGGTGAGGCTTTCCCACACTAGTGTGCCAGGAGTAACCACAGAGTTCGTATTCGCGGGTATCACTCCAGCAGCTTCGGCGGCAAGGCGACGCTGCTCGCGCATTACAGTCCAGCCTGCGTCATAAACTCCGGTATATTTATCGGAAAACTCTCTTGGCGCCTGCACCGGCATGTGCACGGCTTGAAATGGGATATAGGCAAAGAAGGGCTGACCATCGGCCTCGTTTGAGCCAATGAACTCAATGGTCTTGTCGATAAAATATTTTGACGAATAAAAGTCATCGGGCAGGGTGTGAGGCTGGCCATCGGCATACCAATGGGCCTGATCATAGATCGGCAGGTAAGAGCGCTGCTGCCAGTTATCCGCACCGGTATCACCCATGGCAATGGTGCGATCAAACCCCCGAGCAGAGGGCAGCAGCTGCGGGGTATGGCCTAGGTGCCATTTGCCGGTCATGTAGGTATGGTAGCCGTCAGCCTGTAATAGACTTGCTAGAGTCACCACCTTGTCATTGAGCACGCCCTGATAGTGATCGAAAGCCATTTGCTCAGCGGGCAGGGCTTCAGGGATATTGGGGACGCCATTGCGGTGACTGTCCACGCCAGTAAGCAGCATGGCGCGGGCGGGCGCGCAGCTGCCAGCGGTATGGTAGTTGGTGAAGGACAAACCCGCGGCCGCAAGCTTGGCGATGTTAGGGGTGTCAATCTCGCCGCCGAAGGTTGAGATGTCGGTAAAGCCCAAGTCATCTGCCAAGATCAGCACTACGTTAGGCTTATCTGTTTGCTGCGCAAGGGCAAGATTCCATGCTGTGCAGTTAAGAAACAACGCCAGCGTTGTAATAAATTTGTGGGTTAGCTTCATAAATATTTCCCATTCAGTCGCCTAGCCAGCACAGCGCAGGCTGGTTTTTTTATTCTTGAACTGTAGATTTATCAACACACTACCGGGACTTTACTCTTTCAACGCATCGGCGTCGAGACTAAGCCTCAATGCTACAGTGGAACACGCCTTATGTCCCAACAGGGACTGTCCCCGTTTCTGTTATAGCTTTTAATTCCAACGAATCAATCTCATAATGCTTTTATTGGTTTAAACCTATTGAATATCGTAGCCTGCGGTTGTTGGAGAATTAAATGAAACACTTGCGCCCGTTTGGTCCATTGTTAGCACTATCCGTGGTTGGTGTCCTGCTGGCGGGCTGCAGCCCCTCTGAGCAGCCTCAGCTGGCTCCAGCGGTCGCGCCCGAGTTCCCACAGCCAGCTGGCATTGAATCATTTACTGCGCTTGTCTCGGGAACGCGAGTAGGGCAGATGGAGGTGGAGCATGGTGATGTCACCAGCGTGGGTTATGAATACCGCAACAATGGCCGCGGGCCTTCGGTAGAGGAGGTGATCGAGTTTGGTGACGACGGCCTGCCAAGCAGCTGGAACGTGTCTGGGGCAACGACCTTCGGCAATCTGATTGATGAGGAATTTGGGATCGAGCAAGGCAGGGCCTATTGGACTGACACTACAGGCTCGAGCGACGCCGACTTGGCCCAAGCAAACCTCTATGTGGCACAAGAAGCTAGCCCTTATGCACTGTGGGTTTACTCTCGGGTGTTGCTCGCAGATGAAGACAATACATTAGCCGTTCTGCCGGGCGGTGAGCTAAAACTTGAAGCCATAGACACCTTTGATGTTACCGGCGCAAGTGAGACTGCAACAATCACCACCTACGCACTGTCAGGGATTAACCTGAATCCTAGTTACTTTGCTCTGGATGAAACTGGCCGGCTATTTGCTTCCATGAGTGAGAGTTTTGCGTTGATCAGGTCTGGGTTTGAGGCCGAAGAAAAGCGCCTGCGCGATCTGTCCGGGGAATACGCCACCCGCCGCTTTGAAACCATTCAAGAGAAAGTGACCCGCAGTTTCGATAATCCTGTGCGGATTAACAACGTGCATGTGTTCAACCCAATGACACAGGAATTGTCTGAGCTTGCTTCGGTTTTAGTGGTAGACAACACAATAGCGTCAGTAGGCGACGCAGTGGCAAGCGCTGGAGATGATGAAATACTGATCGATGGTGAGGGTGGCACACTGATCGCTGGCATGTTTGAAATGCACGCCCACGCCCGTCAAGGTAGCGCGCTGCTAAACATTGCGGCGGGGGTGACTAGTTTTCGCGACATGGGCAACAACAATGAAGTGCTAAGCGATTTCATTTCAAAAATTGAATCGGGACGCTTGGTTGGGCCACGAATTAGTAGAAGCGGATTTATTGAAGGCCAAAGCCCGTTCAGTTCTAACAACGGCATTTTGGTGTCCTCTCAAGAAGAAGCGCTGGAGGCAGTGCGCTGGTATGCCGATCAAGGCGACTTCCATCAAATCAAGATTTACAACAGCATGAATCCTGACTGGGTTCCGGCAATGGTTGCTCTCGCGCATTCACGCGGCATGCGCGTCGCCGGTCATGTGCCTGCGTTTTCCAACGCCGATGCCATGATTGCGGCAGGCTACGATGAGCTAACCCATATCAACCAGGTCATGCTGGGCTGGGTGCTCAGCCCCCAGGAAGACACGCGCAGTCTATTGCGGCTGACGGCAATGAAGCGCTTCCCGGCAATAGATATAAATGACGAAGCCGTGCAGAGCACGATAAGAACTATGGCCCTGCAGGGCATGGCGGTAGACCCAACACTGGCTATTCATGAGAACCTCATGCTGTCACGCAACGGTGAGGTAGCGCCGGGGATGTTGGACTACGTGGCAAATATGCCTATTGGTGTGCAGCGTGCTGCCAAGACGGCGCGCTCTGAAATAGCGACTCCAGAAGACGACATAGCCTACCGGGAAGGCTTTGCGAAAATACTAGAAACGGTAAGGGAAATGCGCCGGCAAGGTGTAATTATTATTCCCGGTACCGACCTCGGTGGGTCGTTTACTTTCCATCGTGAACTAGAGCTTTACCAAGAAATAGGTATGACCCCCAGCGAAATTCTTAAGATGGCTACTTACGATATGGCTAGCTATCTAGGGTTCGGCGATGAGCTAGGTTCTGTTGAGGAAGGCAAATTGGCCGACTTCTTTTTAGTGCCAGGTGACCCAACTAGTGATCTTAAGGCTATTAAGACGATTTCATTGGTTGCCAAGGATGGGGTGTTTTATTTCCCAAGTGATATCTACCCTGAATTTGGAATACGGCCATTCATTGACGCGCCCCAGATTGTCTACCCAGATTGATTGCTGAGTGTTTAACCTCGGCTAGGCCAGTAAACCTAGCCTAGCCCTCACTTGGGTTACCGGGTCGAAAATTTCAAGCCGATCTTAAAGCCCCGAAGCAATTGATTATTCAACGCGTTTGAAGTCATACTGTCCCTGGCCTAGCAGTGGCTACAGTCAGAACAAAAGCCGCAAAAATTTAGAAAGTTGCCCTAACCTTTGCTATGGTCGTATAGCCTTACAGCAAAAAGAGCACTCTTAAGCACAATGTTTAAACACACAGCTGCACAATTCAGAGCGAAGCTTTTAAGTGTCGAGGGTAACTTTGCGCTGGTGACTGTGTTGGATGGCGATGCCGGCAAAGTTAAAGAGCTGGTATTTTCTCACAGCGGGCAGCTGCGCAGGGTCGTTGGACTGCCTATCGGTGACGCCACTATTGAGTTTGAACTGGATTTCCCTATAGATGCTCAGGCCGGCGAGATTATCGCGTCAGCAACCCATCGCCCAGAGTATGCCGATCAGTTTGAAGCGGAAATTCATTGGCTAGCTGAGCAGCCAATGCTACCTGGGCGCAGATACACGCTAGTTTGCGCCGGGCAATCAGTTGCTGCAACGATCACCAAGTTGAAATACAAAGTTGAAACAGTGAGCGGCTCCCAACTCGCTGCCAACACAGTCGCCAAAGATGAAACTTTTGTTGGCAACCTTTCTCTGAATCAAAATATTGCATTTGACCCCGCAGTTAGCAGCCTACAAACCTCTCAGTTTGAGTTGTTAGATAGTGAAGGAGAAACACTGGCCAACGGCCAAATTCAGCACAGTTTAAGGCGCGCCAGCAACTTGCATTGGCAGGCCCTTGAGGTGGACAGAACTGCGCGCTCGCAGCTCAAAAATCAGACTCCCAAAATCATCTGGCTCACCGGACTTTCGGGTTCCGGTAAATCCACCATCGCCAACGTCATCGAAAAGAAATTGCTGGCCCAAGGCAAGCACACCTATTTATTGGACGGCGATAACGTGCGCCAAGGCATTAACAAAGATCTAGGGTTTACCGACGAAGACCGGGTTGAGAATATTCGCCGGATTTCTGAGATCAGCAAACTGATGCTTGATGCCGGTCTGATTGTAATCACCAGCTTCATTTCACCGTTTCGCGCTGAGCGGCGAATGGCCCGCTCGCTTTTTGCGGACAAAGAATTCATTGAGGTTCACGTTGATGCGAGCCTAGCTGTGTGCGAACAGCGCGACCCGAAAGGGCTTTACAAAAAGGCGCGCCAGGGCGGTATAAAAAACTTTACCGGGCTAGATAGCCCTTACGAGATACCGCAAAATCCAGAGCTTAGGATTGATACAGTTGCGGTATCCGCCGAGGACGCCGCAACTGCAATTATGGCGTGGCTGTTCAAGCAGGATATTAGCTAAGGCTTAGAATCAACTTTGATAAGCGCTCGCGCTAAACCTTGGCGTGTAATACCTGCATATGCATCTCAAACTGGGCAAGCAAATCACCGGTTAATTGCTCGATGCTATACCCTGCCACGTCGTAATGCTGTGGCCCCTCGATTAAATGCACTTCCGCCCGCCAATAGGTTTTTTCCTGATCACGCCTGGGCAGCTTTGGAAATGCTACCGATGGAATAGCGTATTCGCGCAGCTTAATCTCGTACTTAAAGGCTGTGTTAACGCCATGGTCGACCACCAGCCGAATCAAGGAATGAGTCTCTTCGATTCGAGACTGTAATTGGGTCTTATCAATCTGCGTTGAGACCGCTTCCATGGCTGGCCTTACGGTCGAATTTATATAGGCTCTCACGTCCTGTTGGCAGTGCTCGCCGATCAATGCTTTAAGTCGCTGCTGCCAGTGTTTCGGCGATGTCGATTGCGCCACGCTGGGTGGCAGTGCAGGGCGGTAGGGCCGTTTGATGGTTTCCATTTGCAGACCCTTGTACAGGCCAAAGCACATTAACAGCATCACCACGGCAAACGGCAGTGCACTGCTTATTGCAGCAGTTTGTAGCGCCGAAAGGCCGCCGGCAAGCAGCAACGCGGACGCCACAACGCCTTCTGTGACTGCCCAAAAAATACGCTGCCAAACAGGAGGATCTTCGTTGCCGCCAGAAGTAATAATATCTATAACCAGTGAGCCGGAATCGGACGAGGTCACAAAGAAAGTGATAATGAGCAGGGTCGCAACCATGGACATAATGTTGGACCAAGGCAGTTGGTCTAACATGAGAAACAAGGCTGTAGGAGAATCTGCTAACGCCGCATCCAGCAGTTGAGTGCTGCTGTCGGCTAACTCCATCGTCAGGGCCGTGTTGCCAAAAAAGCTCAGCCACAAAAACGTAAAGCCGGCGGGGACTAACAGCACTCCCGAGATAAATTCGCGAATAGTGCGGCCGCGGGAAATTCGTGCGATGAACATGCCCACAAATGGTGACCATGAGATCCACCAGCCCCAGTAAAATAAGGTCCAGTCTCCCATCCATTCGATCGGCTTATAGGCGTACAGATTAAATGTCATGTCCACCATGCTGGATAAATAGCCGCCGATGTTTTGAACCAATGCGCTAAGCAGGGTCGCGGTCGGCCCAGCGAGCAAAATGAACGCCATCATCACCAGCGCCAGCAACAGATTTAGCTCGCTTAAACGGCGGATACCCGCATCTAACCCAGCGACCACCGAAATTGTCGCCAAGCCGGTAATAAAGACGATAAGCAGAATCTGCACATAAGTGGACACTTCCACATCAAACATAAAACTCAAGCCGGCGTTCACCTGCATAACCCCTAAGCCCAATGAAGTGGCGACGCCAAACATCGTGCCCAGCACCGCAAAAATATCGACTGCGTGGCCAATGGGGCCGTAAATTTTATCGCCGATAAGCGGGTAAAGCGCAGATCTAACCGCCAGTGGCAGACCGTGGCGAAAAGAGAAATAGGCAAGTGATAGCCCAACTACGATATAGACCGACCACGCCTGCAGGCCCCAGTGAAAAAATGTGATTTCCATCGCCCGGCCAGCGGCTTGGGCAGTGCCGCCAACACCTGTTGGCGGCTGAGCGAAATGGGTTAGGGGTTCGGAAACCCCGAAGAACAATAGGCCAATACCCATGCCGGCGCTAAACAACATGGCAAACCAGCTGAGGTAGCTGTAGTCCGGTTCGGAATCATCAGGGCCTAGTTTAATGTGGGCGAATCTACTAAACGCCAGGTAAATAACAAAGCCGAAGAAAAAGGCAATGGAAGCCATGTAGAACCAGCCAAAATTTGTCAGCAGCCACGTTTGAAACGCGTCGAAAGTTAACGCGGCGTGAGCGCTGAAACCGACACCATAAACACAGACTAAAAAGATCAGCCCGGCTGAGATAAAAAAGACAGGCCGGCAGATGCTGTCAAATAGCTTGGGCGCGGTGGCGCTGTGAGGAACTTGTTGATTCATAAATAGTTATCTCTTTCTGTCGGTCTTAATGGTGTGATTCACACTAGCTGTTTGTTGTGGACAACGCGACTAGGTCTTCCCCAAGGGCGAGCCGCAGCGGCTCAATGTAGGTGCTGTATTGTTTCCACTGGCCAACCCCTGACCGATTCACAGGCTGACGCACTTGCTCAGAGCTTGGGGTTCTGACGTTGCGTTTGGTCTTGTGGAAGTTCAGGCAAGCTTGCTCAAACGGCAGGCCGCAAAAATCCAGCAGGCGGCGCACTTGCCCTTCCAGATCGTCTATTACATCTTCATTCACTACTTTGAGTACGAAACCCGGCAGCACTGTATCCCAGTGGTCCATCAGTTCAACGTAGTCTCGGTAGTACTGGCCGATATCGGCAAGGCAATAGCTAAATTCTTGACCTTCGGCAAACAGCTGCTTGAAGCCGCTAAAACAGCAGTCGAGAGGGTTTCTTCTAGCGTCGATAATCTTGGCGTTTGGCAGCATTAATTTAATGAGGCCTATATGGCGAAAATTGTTGGGCATCTTATCAATGAAGAAAGCAGCCCCCTGGCGATGGCTGCGGGTATCTTCAATAAATTCTTGGCCGAACTGGGTGAGTTCGTTCTCGCTCAATAATTCCAACACCGCAGGATAGCCAGGTGCGGCGCCGTCCACTGCATATCGGCGAAGTTTTTGCGAGAGAGATAGCACGTTAGGCAGCTCTAGAGTGCCGTCCACTTGGCTATGGCTTGAAAGGATCTGTTCGATCAGGGTGGAGCCGGCCCTTGGCATGCCAACAATAAAAATAGGGTCTGGGCTCTCAAAACCCCAGCCTTGTCTGGTCTCAAACAAAGCGGCGGTCAGATCTTGTTGCAGCGCAAGCTCACTGGACACCTGATCGGCGTCGTAGCGACTTTGGGTTTTCTTCATGTGATTGCCTGCGGCATAAAACCCAAACGATTTTTCAGCTTCCTCGCGGTCCTCAAAGGCTTTTCCCAGGGCAAAGTTAATATGCACCCGTTCCATAAAGGTGAGGTTGTCATCAGTTTGCAAACTTAGCATGGTGTTTATTTCTTCATCATTGAAGCGATAAGTTTTGAGATTAGCCAGGGAGTAAAAGGCTTCGCCGTGTCTTGGATAGGCGGCAATGGCTTTTTGATAACTGGTGATTGCGCTAGCAGAATCCCCTTTGGTTTTTAAAGCGTGCCCTTGAGAGGTGAGCGTGATTGGGTCGCTGGGGAGGGTTTTAAGAATGCCATCAAAGGTTTGTAAGGCTTCATCAAAATCCCCCGACTGCATGCACTGCACCGCATAAATTGATTGAAACTGGGGGTTGTTTGGCTCTTGCTCAAGCAAAGTTCGGGCTTGTTGCAGGGCAGCGCTGTGCTGCTGACGTTTTCGCAGCACCTGAATATAGTCGATGTGGACGCGGATGTTATCTGGGGCTAAGCGGTTGGCACTGTGCAAGAGAAACTCTGCGTCTTCCAGTATTCCCAGCCGCATGCCAATGTCTGCTAGCAGCCGCATGGCTTCCACATGGTGGGGGATCTTTTGCAGAAATTGCCGGCATAGCTCTTCAGCCCGCAGCAGCTTACCCATGGAAATGAGATCGACCACCGCAATAAGCGGCTTGGGTAAGGCCAGCAAGCCATCGAGCTGCTGTTGCACTCGCAGCGCCAGCGTAGTTTCGCCGCGCTGATTGTGCAGCTTTATCCGGCTGCGAAAACTGGCTTCCAAGGCAGGGTTGTAAAAGCATGCTCGTTCAAGGGCGTTTAACGCTCTGGGAATATCGCCTAGGGCGTGTAAGTTATAGGCTTCTTCTTGATGGGCGCGGCCGTGCTCTGGCTGCACTGCTTTTAGTCGTGACAGGGTGTCTAATGCTGCTTGGTATTGTTTGCTGTAGCGCTGTGCCACGGCGGCCAAATAAAGGGCCTCGGGCTCGCTAGGTTGAGATTCCAGCAGCGGCTGCAAAGCCACAAGGGCTTTGGTAAACAGCTGACTTTGGATAAGGCTTTGAACTGCGTCGAGCGTTGTAGTTAGCTCGCGCGCATTGGCTTGGGTTTGTTCTGGACTTAACAAGGCTGCGGGCACTCCAAAAGAGCGCCCGACATCACAAGTTGTTGGAGGGCCGGAGGTATCATGGCCTAAAAGTCGTAAGACACTCTAACTCCACCATTGAACGGTCTGGCATAGGTGACCCGTTGGCGATCGAAAATAAACGAGTTTGAGATTTCCGCCCGTTCATCGCCAATATTCTCTGCAAACAGATCTACCGACCATTGGTCATTTCTAACGCCCGCTGTCATTCCAAACATGACCCAGCTGTCCATGCGATCACGGTTAATTGTGATGATGTCGCTGAACGATTCGTCAGAATAAGTCACATGTGGCATCACATGGGCAATGCGGCCAGCGCCTAAGCTCCATTCGTATCGAGCCCGCAAATTAAACTGACGCTCTGGCGCGAATGCCAAAGAGTCGCCAATTATTACATCATTGGTTGGTGTTATTACGCGAGTAATCTCGGTATCGAGCAGCGAGAATGCGCCGGTGACAGTTAAGCCATTGATCGAGGCAGGTGCCCAGATGAAGTCGCCTTCCAGACCTTTAACTTCGGCATCAGCGGCGTTGTCTGAGAAAAACAGGTTAGTGATGCTGGGGTCGAAAATTGTCGTTTGCAAACGCTCGATTTCCGAGAAGAAAAGCGCGCCGTTAAAGCGTAGCGTGTTGTTAAAAAAGTCCGTCTTCCAACCTAACTCGTAGTTGGTTAGATCATCGGTGTCGATGGCAAATGGCACGGTAAAGGTGCCTGCTGGGTTAGATGCGCCACCTGGGCGGTTAAGCAACCCGGGTCGGAAACCTTCAGAGAAGGTGGCGTAGAACAGTGAGTTAGCATCAGGCGTCCAATTCAAGCTGAACTTGGTGATTATGCCATCGGTGGCGGCGGTATCAGGGTTCGGGCTGCTGAACAAATTGTCTAGATTGTTGCCCGCATTGTTGTCCGTGCTTGCACCGAAGTTGCCGAAGGAACCTGCAGCGCTGCCTCGAAGATCAACTTCAATATCGTACCAGCGAGCACCAGCAATAATGGAAAATTGATCGGTCAAGTCGAATGTCACTTCGCCGAATAGTCCTTTCTGTTCATCTGTGCGCACTACGTCGTTACGAAAAATAACGCCATCAGGCCATTGGCCGGTGTCGCGAACTGTAGCGCCTTGGGCCGAGAAGTTTGGACCGAAGCCCAATTCGCCGTTGAAGGCAACGGCCTGGGTTGAGCCCAGATAGGTGAAGTTGTTGAGTTCTTGCAGTTCTAGATCACTGAAGAAGCCGCCAAAGGTTGCGTTGATAGGGCGGTCTGGGTCGGTTGAGAAGCGCAGCTCGTGGGTAATTATTTGGGTTTCGCTGTCGCTCTTTACAAACATATTCGGGGCCTGGCAGGTTCCCGTCGGGTTTGCACCTGGGTATGTCACACTGCCGTCGCATACGTAGTAAGGCAGGTATTGGCCAACAAACATGTAGTCGGCGTAGTCAACAAACTGGTCGGATTCGCGGTCAGTAAACGCACCGGCATAAACCATTTCCAAATTGCCCAGCATGCCTTCGAGGGTCCAGTTGGTGTTGCTGAAATTGTCTTCTAAAGAGTCATCTTGATAACGCTGAATCTCTAAGTCGCCAAGGTTGGGGTCGGAAAAGAAAACGCCTTCGGTTTCTAGCTCTTGGCGGGAGTGGGCAACAGTAAGGCTCCAGTTATCGTTTATTTCCCAAAGGCCCGTAAGGCGCATGCCGGAATAGGTTGTGTCGTTGAAGTCTTCTTCTGTGCGGGTGCTGTTGTCGGCGTCGATGAAGCGTACATCGCTAAGATCGGAGTTGGCTTGGAAGCCAGCGCGGCTTGGGTCTACCGCTAAACCGTTCGCACGGACTGTGCCGGCAGGGCGAAAGCGAGCGCTTTCTTGCAGATCGAGTCTGCCCGCCACGTTGTCGATGTAGCCGCCTTGATTGTCAACGTACACCACACCACGCAAAGTAAACGAATCAGTCACCGGAAGGTTGATCATGGCTTCTACGTTGTTGCTCATTTCGCCATTTTTGGTGAACGAAGAGCCGAGTTTGACGCTGGCGCCAGATGACAGTGGGTCGGGCTTATTAGTAATCAGGCGAATCGTACCTGCTTGTGAGCTCGCACCAAACAGCGTGCCCTGTGGGCCAGCTAGTACTTCAATGCGGGCAAGGTCGGCTGCGTAAACATCGAGGTTACGGCCAGGCTGAGCCAACGGTTGCTCATCAAGGTAAAGAGCGACGTTGGGTGCCAAACCGGCGACCCCCGCGGTAGTAAGGCCTGGGGTGGTTGAGGCGACGCCGCGAATGTAAATAGTGTTCTGGCCTGGGCCGCTGCCGCCGGCAGTCACGTTAGGCAATTGTAACAGGTAGTCTTCGAAATTTGAGACACCCAGCTGGTCCAGAGATTCCTCGCCCAAGGCAGAGACAGCCACGGAAACATCTTGCATACTCTCGACGCGTTTAGTTGCGGTAACAAGTATCTCCTCTATTTGGGCCTGGGCAGGCATGACGATGGCGCTGCTCGCGATGGCTATGGCTAGATGGAGTTGCTTTTTGCGGAACATAAAATCACCCTTTTGGCATATAAGACGGTAAAAACAAAGATAAAATTATATAGAACTGAAAATATTTTGCATGGCTTATTGTTGCTGCTAGCACTTGCCAAGAGTGACGCGAGGGTTGTTCGCCTTTGAAGTATTTAATATTTAATCATATAAAACAGCATGTTATGTAATTATTGGGGGTATAAGACCAGATTTTATGACTCTAGAAAATAAGTAAAAAATAATTAGATATCTAAGTAATTATCAGAGACTATGCAGCACAATTAGGCGCGTCTCATCGCCAGAACCGCAAATAAGGGCCGACGTAATTGAGTGAAATACTATGAAAGACTACGAAGAACTGTTGATTGCGCTGCGGCGCATCACCCGAGCGATCGATCTGCACTCGAAAAAGCTGCAGCGTCAGACGGGCTTAACCACCTCGCAGCTCTTGGTGCTGGAGGCGGCAGTAAAGTTGACAAAGCCTTCGCCAGGTAACATCGCCAAAGAAGTGCATCTTTCCCAAGCGACTGTGACCAACTTGATCGACAGATTAGAGCGCAACGAGCTGATTCTTCGGCATAAATCCACCCAAGATAAGCGTGTGGTTGAAGTGCGCCTCACCGATAAAGGTGAAAAAATAATTGAGCGTGCCCCAGAACCATTGCAGGCGGGTTTTCTGCGCGAATATCGCAAACTGCAGCACTGGGAGCAGCATCAGTTGGTGGGTTCTGTGCAGAGAGTCGCTTTGCTGATGGATGCGGAAGACATTGATGCCTCGCCTATTTTAACCACCGGGGATTTGGACGCGGTTTAATCCTTTGTGGGTATGATAGCTGAGATTTTTGTTCGTGATTGAAGTGCTGCAGAGTCTTGCTGCTGGTCCGCCTGAGCCGGGCTGGTTGTATTTATGGAGTGGAAGCGATAACAGCCCAATGGACAATTTTAATGCTGCACTACCATCGATTCTTATCTGTTCGAGCAAAGCCCTAGGTCCGTAAGGCGCACAGTTTCACAATGCTGGGGTTTGAATGGTGAAGCCCGTAGCCTGTACCACAGGCCTTTTAGCACGGCTTGCCTGATGTTCCTGCATTTGGACAAACCCGTATGACTCAAAAGTTTTAAGGGTTCTGCTGAGATTGCTGGATTGTCTGCCGCTTAGATCGGCCAGTTCTTTGATGCTGGCGGGCTGCTTTCTAGCAATAAGCTGGAGCAGCAGGATGTTCTTGTCGCTGAGCACCTCGCTAAGTGATTTCATAGAGCTAAACCACACCTTGGGTTCGCGAGCTTTCGGTTTGTATTTTCCGGCAGCGATATCTAGGGTTCGCTGTCTAAACTGGTCTGGGGGCATAATGCCCACGCTTATGTTCTTCATAATTGCCTCTAAGTCTTTGTTTCACTCTAGGGTATGTGCTTAGCCATCTCAGTGTAAAAGTCGCTAACAAGTGTCTGGGCATCTTTGAATCGATAGGGCGTGCCTTTATCGTTTTGGCCGTAGTGGACATGATCATACGCTACGATTCGCCCCCTATATTTGCCGCTGCCTTCGCCTTTTTTAGGCTTTACGCCGTGGGCATTATCAAACCCAAGCACGCGCTTGTTATTGGGGTCATGCACAGTGAGGTTATATCTAATGCCGTGGGGAATAGCAGGGCTAGGCTCCACCAAGTTGACCTCAAATTTATGCCAATATCCGCTGGCCTCATGATATTCAATGCCATCTAGCTCGAGGAGGGCATCAAGTGCTGGGTCTCGCTTCATTGTTATCACCAGCTGATAATTAAACTTAGTCTTTTCGCTTGCTCGATGTCAAGCTGTTAAGTATTGGCGCTGCGATGATTGGCAACGGGTTCAGCATAGTTACTGCGTTGGTTTTTACCAAGAAAGACAATGATTTACCCAAGGCATAAGGCAGCTTTGCGTCGAAATAGTCGCAACCAAAGAAGCCAGCAGCTGGCGGTAATCGCAAAGCGGACAAAATTAGGAAATTACTCTCGCCTATTTTAACCACCGGGGATTTGGACGCGGTTTAATCCTTTGTGGGCATGATAGCTGAGATTTTTGTTAGTGATTGAAGTGCTGCAGAGTCTTGCTGCTGGTCCGCCTGAGCCTTGCTGGTTGAGTCTGTGGTTTATTGGCGACAATTGCACTGCCAGTTTTGCTCAGCGAGAAAATTCCCACGCCGATGGCAGCTGGGCTTTTTAACTTGGTCATACTTTTGCCAGCGCGGTTAAAACCAATTGAATACAAAAAGCTGCAGCATGTGCTGCAACATGCACAGGCCCATCATGAGCGCTGCGCTGGTGGGGTATGGCAGTGACCTAGGCCAGCGCATAGATGGCCTGCTGGATTTTGCCAAGCCGCGCAAGTCTTCGAGTGTTTTGGTGATGCTGTTGATCTGATTCAGCCTTGCCGCGGGCTCATCACTTTGTTTCATGTCCTAGGCGCTAGTTAAAAACGAGACGCTTGTTCGCATCACCCGCGAGCTACATAGGCACACAGCAGAAACTGGCCAAACTCTAATTGCAGCTATCACTTAGGCAGACCAGGCGGAACTGCATCGCTTAATTGAAACCGGTGTTAATCTAAGCATTCCCATAGCTCAAAATGGCACAGCACTAATGTTCGCCGCGGCCACTAATAGTCGCCCATAGGCAGTGAGGGTCGAGACAGCCGTGGCCCGTGAGCGCAGCCATCAGTTAATGGGCTGGTGTGAAGTAAACAGGGTTAATGAGGGAAGTTTCAGCGCCGCTTTTGCCCGGCTGGCTAGTTTGGTTTAACCCCTAGGTTGGTTTAAAACTTTGGCTGGTTTAAGGCTCGGACTCCGCCTCGGCCTTGCGCTCTAATCTTTGCTGTTCTTCATCGATAACAGACTCTATTTCTTCCAGCACTCCATCGACATCGGCAGCTATGGTGCTTTCGGCAAACAGGCCGGTGAGCTTGCTACCCGGCTGCAAGTCACCTTCTTCATACAGCTTCCAAATTTCTTTGCCGTATTTGGTTTCAAGTAGCTCCGGCGCAAACTGGCCGTAAAAGTGAGTTATTTTATTAACATCGCGCAGCAGCATAGATTCGGCGTTGTTATTGGCAGCGGCGTCCACAGCCTGAGGCAGATCGATAATCACCGGGCCATTTTGGTCCACCAAAATATTAAATTCTGATAAATCACCGTGGACCAAGCCAGCACAAAGCATCTGCACCACAAACCGCATCACCTTGCCGTGGTCTATCACAGCTTGGGCAGGGGTTAGATCAACCTCGCTTAAGCGTGGGGCGACGTCACCTTCGCTGTCGGTGACCAGTTCCATTAGCAGCACGCCGTCGATACAGGCGTAAGGCACCGGAACTCGCACTCCAGCCTTGGCAAGCTTGGTCAGTGCATCCACCTCGGCGTTATGCCAGGTTTGCTCCTGCTGCTCGCGGCCAAACTTCGAGCCCTTTTCCATAGCGCGGCCACGGCGACTATTGCGGGTCTTGCGGCCTTCTTGGTAAAGCACTGCCTGTTTAAAGCTGCGGTTAACCGAATCCTTATAAACCTTGGCGCAGCGAATCTCGGAATTACAGCGCACCACAAAGACATCCGCCTCTTTGCCACTCATGAGCCGGCTGATAACTTCGTCAATTAAGCCCTCTTCAACAAGAGGCTTGATTCGCTTGGGTATTTTCATGGCATCTTTTTACAGCAGATGGGGCTGTGAAGCTAGAGGGCGCGAGCAATAAGCCGGGTGATTTAATGACTTTGAGCACAGACCGCTGCTAAATATTGGCCCGTTAAATTTAGGTTTCTATAGCTTGCACTGGGAAGTTAGCGTCATGCAACGGTCTTTTTTGAATAGTGCCATGGCTTTGATCCTGAGTTTTAACTAGATCAGTTTTTAAGCAGTTTTGAAAACTGGTTTTGCAGCCTTTGGTCTGCTGCTTTTTGTTGCTTTAGCAGATTAAGCTACATAGTGGTTTGCGCAACCTCAACCAATGATTCATCGATAGTCCAGGTCTTGCTGTTTTCAGAAGCCCAGATGAGTATGCTCGATAGATGCCACAGAATCGTGCTGCCCTCATGAATAGGGTTAGGCAAAGAGTCCCGGTTTTTCTCCCACAACACCCTCACATATTGCCGTGATGTGCGCAGAACTTTACCTATCTCAGTAAGCCCCACCAAATCGGACCCTGCTTCAATTAGTTTGGCTTGTGGAAAGGCTTTGTTGATATCTGCCAACGCCGAGGTAATAGCATCGAGGGCACAATCGGCTTCTCGAATAAAGTTAAAAGTGATGCTTCCATTTACCCCGATTCCAATTAAGGCATCGGTAGACCCTGCTGCGCCTAAATCTTCTAGTAAGGCGTCAGACGCAGTAGCCGTTGACGGTAGCCTGTATTTCAATGTGAAGTCATAGTCTTGCATTGTTAGCGCCGGGTTCTGGTGTGTTTTGGGAAGCACAGTTGTTTACTATTCGGCGTATCTGCTTTGCATGCTTAGCTGGGTTTTTAGGCTTGCTCCAGATTGAACTTACACAAAAGTCGCCATAGCGATAGTTGGAGTAGTTGGAGTAGTTGAAGTCGTTGCTAGGGCAGTAGATCTAGCCCCAAGCATGTGAGCCGCCAACTTCAACTCGCCAGCCATGACTGTGCCTATTGCAGTGCTTGTTCCACTGCCTTTTTTGGGTGACGTTTTCTGGGCATCGATTAACCTTGGAAATGCTAGAGATCTGGCTTTAAGTTGTCGTGTGACAACTTAAAGCCAGATCTACCGTTCACCTGCGGATAGGCGGGTGAATTAAACCCAAACACAAGCTTAGTTGAATTTGAGGATTACCCTAAAAATAACAGAGAAAGGGCAATGGCTGAGAGGGCCTTACTGAATTGTTGAAACGACAAGCAAGAGATAGGCAGCGACTACTTTTCAAATCAGTTTAATGACCTCGCTTAGCTTAATTAAAGCCGCGAGCAAAATAACAGGTTGAACCATAGCTTTTGCGCGCTAGAAATTTTAGTCTCTAATCGCATTACAATTACGAAAAACCCAACAAGGAGAATCAGACAATGAGATTAATCAACAACAGCTTAAAAACCCTAGGGCTTTGTTTTATCGGTCTATCCACGCTATTGGCTACGTCTGCATTGCAAGCGGCCGACGACGGCTGGGTCACTTTAATCGATGGTACCCAGGGCATGGAAAATTTTAATGTGGTTGGCGACGCAAATTGGATGGCAAAAGACAATGCTATCCAGGCTACCCAAGGCAGTGGTGCCTCATGGCTGGTCACCAAAGAAAGTTACGGTAACTTCACACTACGCATTGAGTTTTGGGCCAGCGCCGATGCCAACAGCGGAATCTATATGCGCTGCGCCGATGCCAATCAAATTACTGACCGTACGTGTTATGAAGCAAACGTCTACGACCAGCGCCCAGACCCTGCCTTTGGCACCGGCGCCATTGTTCATATCGCACCAGTGGATGAGCCAAGGCCGTTAGCGGGTGACAAATGGAACGTTTACGTTATTACCCTCGACGGCAACCACCTGGTAGTTGAGCTGAACAACGTCAGAACTGTGGATGTGCGGGATGACCTTCTTGCTAGCGGGCCTATAGGTTTGCAGTGGGCCCGCGGCGCACTGCGGTTTCGCAAGGTAGTGATTAAAGAGCTATAGGGGCTTGATGAATAGGGGAGGTTTAAGATTGCCTGCCCCACCCAGCAACAGTTTTTTGATCTATTCGTATTCGTCTATCTGCTAACGTGCCTATACTAGCCAAGTGTTTATTAAATTCGAGGATTCTTCATGCCAATTAAGTCGCCTTTACTGTCTGTTCTAGCATTCGCGCTTTCTTGCTGGTCTTTCCAGGTGTGTGCGCAAGCCCACGCTCACGATAATGCCCACGCCCATGACGCAGCCCATGAGCAGGATAGCCACGCTGGTCACGGCGCTGGGGATCTCTCGTTAAATAACGGCGAGCAATGGCAAACGGACGCAGTGCTGCGCCGAGGGATGACAGAAATTCGCGTGGCGGTGGACATGCTGACGCCTAAGTTAGCTGCAGGCCAGCTGAATCAAAATCAGGCCGATCAATTGAGCGAGGTGGTAAACGGCAGCGTGAACACCATGATTGAACAGTGCAAACTGGAACCGGCGGCCGATGCCAACCTGCACATTATTTTAGCGCAGATGCTCACTGCAGCTGCCGAGGTAAAG
>JBLGBD010000049.1:0-21369 GCA_047617585.1 Pseudohongiellaceae bacterium
CCCGCTTCAATCGCATCTGTTGGGGGCATGTTTGTGGACGCCGTATCATCTGCGTTTCAAGCCTCGGCCTTAGACAATGAGACTGCTCGCGACAACGTGCTGCGGTTTGTGCTCATCGAGGCGGGGCTTGTTGTCCTAATGACTGGAGCTCAAAAACTTAATGGTATTTGCCAAGCCGTTCTGCGCGCGCTTCTCGGCAATGAAATTAATGTGATGATCCTAGAGAAAGCACTTACCTTGGAGCTGGCACATTTTGAAGACGCTGAGTATTACGACAAATTGGTCAGAGCACGCCGAGAAGCATCCTCTCGCCCTTTAAGCCTGGTTGTCAAAACCTTCGATCTGCTGCGAGACTCCATAGCCCTCGTGACCATTGGCCTGTTCCTGTTTCAATTTTCCCCCTACGCGGTACTGCTTCTCACCCTTGCCGGTATTCCAGCTTTCTTAGCAGAGGCTAAGTTTTCCGGCGAAGCGTTTCGGATACAAAAAAGGCGCTCGGCAGAGCGGCGCATGCAAATATATCTCGAAATGGTGTTAACCCGCGAAGACGGCGTCAAAGAAGTTAAGCTGTTGAAACTTGGCAAACTGTTCCTTGATCGTTACGTCGACATTTTTCGCACCATGTATAAAGAAGATAGAGATTTACTCATCAAGCGAGGGGTGTGGGGTTACATCTTAGGGCTATTGGCAAGCGCCGCTTTCTATTTTGCTTATGGTTGGGTTGGGTTTGCGGCAATTGCAGGGGCGATTACTATTGGGCAAATGACTATGTATATCGCTCAGTTTAGAATTGGTCAGAGCGCAGTCACCAATAGTTTGGTGTCTATCAATGGAATGTATGAAGACAATTTGTACCTTTCAAATTTGACAGAATACTTAGATCATAAAGTGCCAGAACAAACCGGGGACGGCCTAGTTGGACCAGATCCAAATGACGGCATTCGGATCGAAAATGTAAGTTTCTTTTATCCAGGTAACGAGACGCCCGCACTGGATCAAGTCACTTTGCACATAAAGCCAGGGGAAAGCTTGGCCATTGTAGGCGAAAATGGCAGCGGAAAAACCACCCTTATCAAACTGCTAACGCGGCTATATACACCAACCACTGGCAAGATATTCCTAGAAGGTCTTGAACTTGAAAAGTGGGATATCGAAGCGCTGCGCAATAAAATAGGGGTAATTTTCCAAGACTTCGCTCGTTACCAGCTGGTTGTTGGCGAGAATATCGGCATTGGTGACGTCGATAGTTTGAACGACAACGAGCAAATAGTCAGCGCAGCTAAACAGGGCATGGCAGATGTATTTATTAAAGACTTGCCTAAAGAATATGATACGCAACTAGGCACATGGTTTAAGGATGGCAAAGAGTTATCCGGAGGGCAGTGGCAAAAAATTGCGCTTTCTCGGGCTTTTATGCGCAATAAAGCTGATGTGCTAATTTTGGATGAACCTACAGCTGCGATTGATGCTAAAGCCGAAGCGGAAATATTTGCTCACTTCAAAGATATCGCAGCCAATAAAATATCCATTATTATTTCACATAGATTCTCTACGGTGCGGATGGCAGACCATATTATCGTTCTGGAAAAATCCAAGATCATCGAGCAGGGTAGCCATGAAGAGTTGTTGCAGGCAAATGGCCAATATGCGACGCTGTTTAATCTTCAAGCTAAAGGCTATCTATAACCTGTGGAAAACCCATTTCTGTACCTAATCGTTGGGTTTTTGGCCTGTTTCATTGGAACCATCCCTTTTGGCCCAATCAATCTAACCATTGTAAAAACCACAGTAGATTATGATGCCAGGCGGGGGCTGGAAGTCGCCTTCGCCGCCTCAATCATCGAAGTGCTGCAAGCACTCACTGCTATCTTTTTTGGGATGCTAATAAGCAACTTTCTTGAGACGAACTCGGTCATCAGGCTGGCCATTGCCTTAGTGTTTATTAGCCTCGCCGTTTTTGTATTCACTCGCAAGACCAATCCGTCGCTGCGTAAAGACTCAAAAATGCAGCAATCGTCCTTTAAGAAGGGGCTTGTTATTGCCGGACTCAACCCCCAAGCGGTACCATTTTGGGTTTTTGCGTTGGCGGCAATTAGCCAGTACGTTGAGTTCGATTATTCAGGTATTTATCTCGCAGGGTTTTTAGTGGGTGTGTTTATCGGAAAAATTGTAGCGCTAGCAGGGTTTGTTACCGCCAGTACTTATCTGAAGGCCCACCTTCAGGCGAGCAGTCAACTGGTGAATAAACTGCTGGCAGCAATTCTATTGTTCATTGGCACCACCCAGGGCTGGGGTGCTATTTCAACGCTAATTTCGCAATCTGTTTAGAGGTGTGAGCGAGCAGAAGGACAGTCCATGACTAACAACACAAATGATCAAGAACGTTTCGTAACTCCCTCCAGAAAAAGTCAAAGTAAGCACTTGCCTGCCTTGAAAAAAGTGTTGGCATCACGCACCAGAATGTTGGTGAGTTTCGCGACCTTACCGCTGTATATGATTGGCGTGTGGGTGCTATTAAGTAATGCTAAATCCATAAACGGTTTTCTAATGTTTTACTGTGCATTGTGGGGGGTTTTTGCAGTAGATATGATGCTCAGAAAATGCCCGGCTTGCGGCGAGCAGTTTTTCGTCAAAGAAATCATCATGAGTTTCCGCAGTAAAAAATGCGTCCACTGCGGTCTAGATATGCAGGCAATTGAAGCAGGTAATAAGCGTGAGTTTTAAGGCCTATATTTCACGTTCGAAATACTCAATGCTTGCCGCCAAACAACGCAAGTAATTCGCGTATTCTCGGGGGTTGCCCCGTGCGCAACACGCCATGTTTGAATATCTTACCCGACAGCCAAAGCACTAATACAATACTGCCTATTAATACTATTGTCGTGCCAATCACATCTATCAGTGGTGGGTTAGCCGCAGCTCGGTTCATCATGACATAAGGTGTAAACAGTGGAAACCAAGACATCGCTCTAACCACCGAGTTGTTGGGGTCCAGCACAATAAAGAACATGGTTGCCAAAGGCACTACCTGAATCAAAATCATGGGCATTACTAAGGCTTGGGCTTCTTTTAGCGTATTGCATAAACTGCCAATGGCTAGAAAAACACCGGAGTAAAGTGCGTAACCGGCGAAATAGTAAAACACAAACCAAGGAATAAGGTCAGAGCTCAATATAACATCAAGTATTTGTGAAATGAGTTCGGTTTGAGAGCTGTCGTATACCGATATAAACAGGAAAAAAGACAGCAACCAAACAGTGACGGTGGTCAAACCGGACAAACCAATTCCTAACAGCTTTCCCATCATCAGCTCGCCTGCAGTTACCGATGCTAGCAAGACCTCAATGATGCGATTAGATTTTTCCTCGATAGTATTGGACAGTAAATACTGCACATTCTGCATCAGAGAGATAAACATCAAGTACACGAACCCAATAGGGGCAAACTGTCTGAATGTATCCGCCAAACTTACTGCTTCCTCTCCAAGCTCTGCTGATGGGTCGAGTTGAACGAGGGGCATACGGGTCCGCTGGGCATTGCGAACCTGCTCCGTGGTAATGCCTAATTTTTGGAACTCGATTTCTCTAATCGATGAGTTAACGCTGCTGGCAATGGCATCGGGCAGCCTGCTATCGGTTAAGTTGCTGGCCCAGTATTGAATGCCGCTATTTTGTGCTGGCGGGTTCGTGCCGGGTTTTGAGATGAAGTCGTTTACGTTTTCAGGGATCAATATGAGAGCAAATAAGGCACCAGACTGGTCACTACTTGCCACTAGGCTTTTTCCCGTAAGATAGGGCCGAAGCGTTTCTATAATTTCACTGGGGCTGGCGTTTAGGTCTACTTCAATTGGCATGTCTGCCAGCACAAATTGCCGACTAGGCAATTCAAATTCGGGCACATCCTTTTTTAAATATGGGTATGCCATGACAAGAGCAAAATCGAGTCCGCCGCTGTTTAGCCAATCATCTAAGGCTGCAACCTCATTGGCATCGACATCATCAATAAATTGATCGGCCGCACTTGAGGCAGTGGCAGCGGTAAGTTCGAGGTTTGTTTCAGCCCGGTGCTCTAGCAGATAATCGACAAACGCCTGCAAAATGCGGCGCTGATGATCTCGCTCGATAGCTATATCAACAGCTTCTTGGTACTCACCTGATTGATCAATCAGTAGATAAAATCGAGTAGGGGTAGAATTAGTTAGCACTGATTGCAAAAAATAGATGCCGATAAAAACTACGGGGAAGATTAGAATGGTCAGCCAAAAACCTTTGGTTTTAACATTTTCCAGGTATTCGTGCGCAGCAATTAAACGAACCATTTTCATCTGAAAACATGCTCCTTCGCATCATCGCCCACAAGATTGACAAACACGTCATGCAGGCTTGATTCACTGAACTCGAAACCCCGTATTGCGATCTTAGCGTTAGCGCAAAACTCTAAGATGTGCTGTGGATTTACGTCCTTAGAAATATCAATACGCCATTGATTGTGTTCAGTTGCGGTTATGTCTTGCACGCCGCTTAATTGTTGCAAAGGGGAGATATCACTCTCACTGCTAATGAGTACTCGCCGCGGTATTGTTGCCCTAGCTTGGGCTACTGTGCCATCGAATATCTTCTTACCCTTGCTGATCAACAAAATTCGGTCACATAGTCTTTCTGCATGTTGCATCACATGGGTTGAAAAAATAACCGTTTGGCCATTGCTGGCCATGTCGGTAATTAGGTCTTCCAGCACGGTTTGATTAACCGGGTCTAAGCCAGAGAATGGTTCATCGAGGATAACGAACTCAGGGTCATGGGCAACTGCAGACAATACTTGAACTTTCTGCCCCATGCCTTTGGAGAGCGATTCAATTTTGGCATCGGCAAACTCAATCAGCCCATATCGCTCCAGCAGCGCAAATGCTTTGTGCTTCGCTGCCTTTTTTTCCATGCCTTTGAGTCTGGCGAAGTATTGAATGATTGCCCAGACCTTCATTTTTTTATACAGGCCTTTTTCCTCGGGCAGGTAGCCAATGCGATTTCGGACATCCAGCGCGCAGCTGTGCCCAAGCAGGGTAATGCGCCCGCTGCTGGGCTTAACGATATCTAGGATCATGCGGATAGTAGTAGTTTTTCCGGCACCGTTGGGGCCAAGAAAACCGTAGATCGAACCTTTCGGAATCTCCAGACTAATGCCGTCTACAGCGGTAAAGTCGCCATAGGTTTTTACAACATTATCCAGCTTCAGAACTGATTCTGTCATAAGGTGCTTTGCCGCAAGAGTGTTTTAGGAGTATGTCAGAAAGCCCTAGCGTAAAGGAAGCGCTAAGAGCTCTATCTGACCTTGCCGAGGCAGAACCAAGCAGTTCTTGCTATGACAGCAAAAATGAAGAAATTTCGTCGGCGACCAAGCGGCCTTCATCAATGGCTCTAACGACTAACGATTGGCCGCGGCGACAGTCTCCTGCCGCAAACACCTTAGCTTGAGAGGTTTTGAAGTCTTTGTACTCGGCCTTATAGTTTGAGCGGCCATCAAGCTCCAGCTGCAGTGCTTCGCTGACGTAGTGCTCGGGGCCTAAAAAGCCCATCGATAGCAGAATTAAGTCGGCTTCCCAAAATTGTACTGTGCCCGGAATTTCTTGAAAGTTTTTATCAACTTCCACCGTATTAATGCCTAGCAGCTTGCCGTTTTCGTCTCGCACAAACTCTTTGCCGGAAATCGAATAAACGCGCGGGTCTTGGCCGTATTTTTTCGCGGCTTCTTCATGGCCGTAATCAACGCGGTAGATTTTGGGCCAAAGTGGCCACGGATTATCATCTGCACGATCCACCGGGGGTTTAGGCATAATTTCAAAATTTACTAAAGACTCACAACCATGGCGCAGTGAGGTGCCGATACAGTCGGTACCGGTGTCGCCGCCGCCGATGACAATGACTTTCTTACCTTTTGCAGAGATGTATTGACCATCGCCAAGCTGGGAATCCAATAAGCTTTTGGTGTTACGCCACAAGAAGTTCATGGCAAAGTGAATGCCATCACCTTCACGATTTGGAATGTTCAAATTTCTTGGGGTAGTGGCGCCGGTGGCTAAAAGCAATGCATCGTTGTCATCCATTAGCTTACTGACAGCCACTGCATTGTCACCATTACCACCGACATCGGCACTGACAACAAATTTTACACCTTCTTCCTTCAGCAAATTAACCCGTCTGTCGACGACGTCTTTTTCCAATTTCATGTTAGGAATGCCGTACATTAGCAGGCCGCCGATGCGGTCATCTCGCTCGTATACCGTGACTTCGTGCCCAGCCAAGTTTAGTTGAGCCGCAGCCGCAAGACCTGTAGGGCCTGACCCGACGATGGCTACTTTCTTGCCGGTTCGCTCCGTTGGCGGGTTAGCAACCACCCAGCCTTCTGCAAAGCCTCTATCGATGATGGCGGATTCAATATTTTTGATGGTAACAGCAGGTTCGTTGACGCCAAGAACACAAGCACCCTCGCAAGGCGCAGGGCAGACTCGGCCAGTAAACTCAGGGAAGTTATTGGTTTTATGGAGTCTCTCTAGGGCTTCTTTCCAGCGGTTGTTGTAAACCAAGTCATTCCATTCAGGAATTAAATTATAGACAGGGCAGCCTTCATCCGATTGACAGAAAGGCACGCCACAGTCCATGCACCGGGCGCCTTGAGTGGCCAAATGCTGTTCTTTGTGTTCGGTGTAAATTTCTTTGTAATCTAGAAGTCGCTCTGTCGCATCACGATAGGGCTCAGCAGCGCGAGTAAACTCCTTAAATCCTGTAGGCTTTCCCATGGAATTTCCTAATACCTATTATTGGTGTCTTTTTAACTCTACGCCGCGGTAGCGGCAGCAGCTTGTGCTTCAAGCACGCGTTTGTAATCGGTGGGCATAATTTTCACAAACTCACCGATTGAGCGTTCCCAGTTTTCAAGAATCATTATTGCGACAGTTGAATCAGTGTAATCTGCGTGATTTTGAATCAACTGCTTAAGCTCGATAATGTCCGCGCCAGCGCTGACACCCTCCAACTCGTAGGTTTCGGCGTTGCACTGAGCTGGCAATCCGCCCTTTGGATCCCAAACATAGGCTACGCCACCACTCATGCCGGCGCCGAAGTTACGGCCGGTTTTACCAAGGATCACAACTCGACCCCCGGTCATGTATTCACAGCCGTGATCACCGATGCCTTCAATCACCGCAGAAGCGCCACTGTTACGGACAGCAAAACGTTCTGCCCCTATACCTCGTATATAGGCTTCACCGCTGGTGGCGCCATACAGATTAACATTGCCGGCGATGACATTTTCTTCAGCCTTAAATGTACTCTGCTTGGGAGGGTAAATAATTATCTTGCCGCCGGATAAACCTTTGCCAACGAAATCGTTAGCATCGCCTTCAACGGTTAGAGTTATGCCTTTGGCAAGCCATGCACCTAAACTTTGGCCGGCAGAGCCATGGAGTTTTATATTAATAGTGTCATCTGGCAGCATTTTCTCTTTCCAGCGCTTGGCGACCTCGTTACTAAGCATCGTGCCAACAACTCGATTGGTGTTGATAATTTCGCGCTCGATGTACACCTTATCACCTGATTCGAGCGCAGGTTTTGATAGACGAATAAGCTCGTTGTCCAAGGCTTTTTCTAGCCCATGGTCCTGCTCCTGAGTTTTATAAAACTCAGTGCCTTCAAAGATCACTTGGGCCGGTTGGAGCATCGCACTGAGGTCTAAGCCAGCGGCCTTCCAATGGTTTATGGCAGCGTCAGTTTTTAGCAAATCTACCCGGCCCACCATTTCATTAATAGTACGAACTCCTAGCTGCGCCATAATGCCACGCAGCTCCTCGGCAACCATGAACAAATAGTTAACCACGTGTTCAGGTTTTCCCTTAAACTTTTTACGCAGTTCAGGGTCTTGGGTGGCAATGCCCACTGGGCAAGTGTTCAGATGGCATTTGCGCATCATGATGCAGCCAAGAGTGATAAGTGGCGCTGTTGCAAAACCAAATTCTTCGGCGCCGAGCAGTGCCGCAATGGCGATGTCGCGCCCGGTTTTTAATTGGCCATCAGTTTGCACTACGACTCGTGAACGCAGGTTGTTCATAACCAAGGTTTGATGGGTTTCTGCAACCCCGAGTTCCCACGGCAAACCGGCGTGTTTTATTGACGTTAGTGGCGATGCACCGGTGCCGCCATCATGACCGGCAATCACTAGATGTTCAGCTTTGGCTTTAGTAACACCCGCAGCTACCGTGCCAACACCGACCTCGGACACCAGCTTCACACTGATGCGGGCTTCGCGGTTAGCATTTTTTAAGTCATGAATAAGCTGAGCAATATCTTCAATGGAATAAATATCATGATGAGGCGGTGGGCTGATCAAACCAACCCCAGGGGTTGAATGACGGATACGAGCAATAGTTGCATCGACTTTGCCGCCAGGCAGTTCGCCGCCTTCACCGGGCTTAGCACCTTGCGATATTTTGATCTGCAGCTCATCTGCGTTGGTTAAATACCAAGCAGTAACGCCAAACCGACCAGAAGCTACTTGTTTGATCGCGGAGCGCTTTGAATCGCCGTTTGCCATTGGCTCAAAACGGATTGGGTCTTCGCCACCTTCGCCGGTGTTTGATTTACCGCCTAATCTGTTCATGGCGATAGCTAAGGTTTCATGACTCTCTTGAGAGATTGAGCCGAAACTCATGGCGCCTGTTGCAAAGCGTTTAACAATTTCGCTAACCGGTTCAACCTCGTCAACACTGATAGGCTCGTTGACCGAAGTATTAAAGGCCAAAAGACCGCGGAAGGTACACCGTCTGGTACTGTCTTCGTTGGTAAATTTAGCAAACGCGCTATAGGCTTCGCTGCTGTTAGTTCGAGCAGCTACCTGCAGATTAGCAATAGTCGTTGGGTTCCACATATGAGCGTCACCATTGGTGCGCCACTGGAAATCCCCTGGATTATTCAAAACTGGAACTCGATCACTTTTTCTTGCGGGAAAGCCCAGAGCATGGCGCCGCTTGGATTCCTCAATAAGCACATCAAAGTTAACGCCTTGAACTCGGCTAGCGGTGCCAGCAAAGCAAGTATGAATAATTTCATCGGCAAGGCCAACGGCTTCGAAAATTTGTGCGCCTTTATAAGACTGCAAAGTGGAGATGCCCATCTTTGCCATGACTTTTAACATGCCTTTCTTGATGCCTTTTTTATAGGCGGCAACTAGTTTGACTTCAGTCGGGTAATCGTCACCCAATAAGCCTTCAAGATTGGCTTTCCACAATGCTTCAAAGGCTAAATAAGGATTGATGGCATCAGCACCGTAGCCAACTAATAGGCAGTGGTGGTGAACCTCTCTGGCTTCTCCGGTTTCAACTACGATGCCAATTCGCGCCCGCTGGTAAGTTGAAATTAAATGATGATGCACAGCGCCACAGGCGATTAACGCACTTAATGGAATTCGGCTGGCGGACGTTGCGCGGTCAGACAAAATAACGAACGCAAAGCCTTCGATGATTGCCGAATCTGCTTCAGCGCATATTCGCTTCAGAGCGTCACGGAAGCCATTGCTATCTTTTCTGTCGAAAGTAATGTCGATTACTTTCGACTTCATGCCGTTGTAATCCATCTTCCTGATATCAGTCAGCTGCTGATTGGAAAGGATAGGGTGCTCAAGACTGAGCCTGTGGGCTTGCTGAGGCTTTGTTTCTAACAGGTTGCCTTCAGGGCCGATGAAGCATTCCAAAGACATGACCACTTCTTCGCGGATCGAATCGATTGCAGGGTTGGTTACCTGAGCAAATAGCTGCTTAAAGTAGTCATAGATCATCCTTGGCTTATCTGACAGACACGCCAAAGCAGAGTCGTTGCCCATAGATCCAAGAGGGTCACGTAATTCTTTCACTAAAGGTATGAGCATGAAGCTCATGGTTTCGGTAGTGTAGCCAAACGCCTGCATTTTTTGCAGCGCGTTTTCGCTGTCCAAACTATGGGCCGAACTACCTGAACTTATTTGTTTCAAAGTGACTTTGTTATCAGCCAGCCACTGGCCATAAGGGCGCTTGCTGGCAATAGACATCTTTAATTCCTCATCAGGAATTAAACGACCAGTCTCAAAATCTAACAAAAACATCTTGCCTGGTTCTAAGCGGCCTTTAATTTTTACATTGGCAGGATCGACTGAAAGCACACCTACCTCAGACGCCATGATCACCTTATCATCGTGAGTCACGTAGTAGCGGCTGGGTCTGAGGCCATTGCGATCTAGCACAGCGCCGATGTAGTGGCCATCAGAAAATACGATGGAGGCAGGCCCGTCCCAAGGTTCCATCAGGGCTGAATGAAACTCATAAAAGTCTTTCTTAGCCTGTGCCATATTGACATCGGATTGCCAAGCCTCTGGAATCATCATCATTACTGATTCTTGCAGGGAACGGCCCGAGAGCAGCATAAATTCCAGTACTGAATCAAAGCTTCCTGAGTCAGAGCAATCGTTTTCGATGACTGGAAATATAGATTCCATTTTGTCGCCGAAGTAGCCAGAACTTGCCTGACCTTCTCGAGCCACCATGGAATTGACGTTGCCCCGCAGAGTATTGATCTCACCGTTGTGAGCCATGAACCGGTTAGGTTGCGCTCGATCCCACGAAGGGAAGGTGTTCGTACTAAAGCGCGAATGCACCATGGCTAGGTGGGTTTTAAATTCTGTGTGGGTCAGGTCTTTATAAAATGGGAATAACTGACCGGGGGTAAGCATTCCTTTATAGACTATAACCTTGGTTGAAAGGCTGCAGGCATAGACCTGCTTGGCTTCGGTAAGAGTTTGGTCGCCCCGCAGTCGGTGCGTGAAACGCTTGCGAATTATATAAAGTGCGCGTTCGAACTGCTCTTGGTCCAGGCCCTCTTGGGCGCTAATAAACAGTTGGCTGATAAATGGTTGGGCCATTAACGCGGCAGGGCCTACGTCAGCGCCCACCGGGTCGATAGGGACGTCACGCCAGCCAACCAAGTGTTGCTGTTCTTGGCTGATAATGTCGCTTATAACCTTTTGGCATAGCGCTCGTTCTGTCTGATCTTGAGGCAGGAATATATTTCCGACTGCATACTGTCCAGCTGGTGGAAGCTGGACGCCGAAAAACGAATCCGCAACGGCTTGGAAAAAACTATGGGGCAACGCCATGAGGATGCCTGCGCCATCGCCTGTGTTGGCTTCAAAACCGCAGCCGCCGCGGTGATCCATGCGCGAGTTTAAATGGTAAGCGTCCAGCATGATCTGATGGCTGGGCTGGCCTTTAATATTGGCCACAAAACCTACGCCGCAAGAGTCTTTCTCGGAAGCCGGGTCGTAAAGCCCTGTCTTTGGCGGGTATCCGAAGCGCAAGGGTAGCTTTTTTGCATCACTCATAGGTTCATAATTCTCTGTTACATTCTGGCCAGTCAGTCGTTTTCGCTACCGCGCCTCTTATCCCGACCGTGGCAGAGCCTATCGGTAGGAGAGTTATGCAGCTGATTTTGTCCCGGTAAGGCTAGACGATAGCTAAAACCCTTCTCGCTAGGGGCCAACAATGCATCGGCTTAGCACTTCAAAAACGGCCGGTAAAAATAACATCACGGCAGAATATGTCAAGGTGATTGGCCCTTTCCGCAGAATCTGCGGTTTGCTTAAGTGGCTGATATTTAGAGGGATATAAACTCTTTAAATATCAACGTCTGACAGTACATTGGCAGTTTCGCTTGTGATGACGCCGATAACAGGCTCTGATCGGTGGAGTTGGTCTGCTTTTTAGGCAGCGGCTGGCAGTATCTAGATTGATTCTGAGCGCGCTAACAGTCGGTTGTCTATACCTAAGGCGCCGAGGAGTTTTGTAACCCGATAGCAGCAACGATTTTTTCGGAGAACTTGGGCTCAGACCGAGAGAAACACGCGACCTACAGCGGTTTCGGCGGCTTGCTTATCCCCAGCAGGTGATTTACCCTTGGCTGTAGAATAAAACTAGCAAAGATATGCGGTTTGATTGGCCCTACCGCCAATTATTTCGTAAAGCCAAAAGTAATATCCTTTCCCTACCAAATGGAGGCGAACGTAGCCGTGAATTCAAAATTAACCCGTAGACGCTTTATTAAAGGGGTCATTGCCTCTGGTGCAGCGGCAACATCGTCAGGCCTTTGGTATGCAGCCAATGGCCAAAGCGCGCCCGCTGGCGCCGTTGAGCGAATGATCAGATTAAATGTAAATGGTCAAACCCGCACCGTGGACGTCGCGCCGCAAGAAACATTGGCCTCAACACTGCGCTATAAGCTCGGGTTGACCGGTACAAAAATTGGCTGCAACCGCGGCGAATGTGGTGCCTGCACAGTGCTGGTAGATGACATCACTACCTACGCATGCTCAGTGCTAACCCACTCCATGAAAGGCAAGCTAATCGAGACAGTCGAAGGTCTTGAATCTGCTAACGGCGACCTCCACCCAGTTCAACAAGCTTTTGTTGAAGAGCTTTCTCCCCAGTGCGGTTACTGCACACCGGGACAGGTTATGGCTGCGGTAGGGCTTCTGCGCGCTAACCCAAACCCTTCCCGCGAAGAAGCGCGCCAAGGTTTGGCTGGCAACATCTGCCGCTGCGGTTCTTATGACTCATACCTTGATGGCGTTATGCGCGCCGCGCAAATAGGATAATAATCATGGCATATATGCATATTGGTAAAGATTTCGTTCCACCAGATGTGCCTGGTAAGGTCACTGGTAAAATTAAGTACGCTGAAGACTATAGCCGTGAAGGCATGGTTTATGCGCGTTTGCTCACAAGTCCTCTGCCACATGCTAGGGTCGTCAACATAGACGCCACTGAAGCGTTGGCAATGGAAGGCGTAATCGGCATCTTGACCGCCGATGATGTTTATCCTGACGGCGAGACCAACAGCACTGGTCTAAAAATTCTGACTAACAACCCAACAATCGTGGGTGAGCCAATTCTCGCGATTGCGGCAGTGGATGAGAAAACCGCTGAATCCGCGTTGGCTAAAGTCTCTGTTACGTTCGAGCGTTTGCCGTTTGTGTTGGATCCTTTAGACAGTCTTACTGAAGGTGGTCCGGACGCTTATGATGGCGGCAATACCTTCGTTTTCCGCGAAGGTTTCGCCTCGGAGAAATGGACTAGAGATCAAGTGGCTAGTTTCCGAGCTGGTAACGAGCCTACAGCAGAAGCTCAGCAAACAGTTGCCTATGGCGATTTGGAAGCGGCGTTTGCTGCCTCTGAGTTCGTTTATGAAAGCACATTCACGACAGCAGGTTACCCTCACCAATCCATGGAGCCTCGCAGTGCAATGGCCTATTGGGAAGGTGGCAAGCTTTATTTGCACGGAACCTCGCAAAGCCTGACTGCTTTGGCCAATGACATGGCTGGCATTGTCGGAGTGGCTAAAGAAGATTTAGTGTTCATCAACGTCGCCACTGGCGGTGGTTTCGGACAACGTGCTCGTGCTAACAGCATTCCAAGCATGGCGATCCCAGCTAAACTGTCTCAGAAAATTAATCGCCCAGTCATGATGCGTGTAACCCGCGAAGAAGAATTCACTTTCGGTGGCGCTCGGGTTGGCTTCCAGGGTTGGATCAAAACGGGTTTCAAGGCCAACGGCACTATGGCGGCCTGTGATATCTACATTGTGTCTGACAATGGCGGTAAAGGCGGTGGCGGTGATGCTTACTCTGCTGCAGATTGCATCAGTGTGCTGTATCAAACTGAAGCACTGAGATTCCGTGGCACTGGCATTGGTACTAATACTGGTCATCGAGGTGCACAACGCGGGCCCGGTCAAAATCAAATTGCACCGATTATTGCACCTATTTTGGATAAGGCAGCCGATGCCTTGGGCATCAGCAGACTAGAGATTCGCAAGCTTAACTCAGCAATGAATGGCGATGTTGGCGGGGCACAGCGAGAGCCGTTTACCAGCGCCTATATGCCAGAAGCCTTAGAAATGGCCGCGAGCAGATTTAATTGGGAAGAACGGCAATCACGTCGTCGTCAGCGCAACGGCAGCAAAGTAATAGGGCTTGGCATTGGTCAGGGCTATCACAATGCGGGCCGCAGCGGCATGGACGGCATCGTTATGATGGGTGCTGATGGCCGCTTAAAGATTCACAACGGTGTTGGTAACTTGGGCACTTACTCTTATGCATCCACTTCCCGCGCTGCGGCCGAAGTGCTGCAGATGCCATGGGAGAGCTGTGATGTAATCAATGGCCGAACTGATAACAATCTTCCTATCACCTCGCCACAGGATGGCAGTAATTCAGCGTATACGAATACTCGAACCATGTGGGGAGCCGCGCAGGACATGCTGGCTAAGATGAAAGAGATTGCCGCAACCGATCTTGGTGGTAGCCCCCAGGATTACGACATCGGTGGCGAGCGAGTTTTCAAAGCGTCCGATAACTCTGTAGGCATGACCTATGCGCAAGTTGCTCAACGAGCAATGGTGCTCGGCGGCAAATACACGGGTCAATCCGATCTGCCTGAAGAACTAGCGGATTTCACGCTTATTTCAGTTAATCGTTTGGCTGGCACTGGTTTTATGGGTGTCTTCCACGACCCTCGGCATGAAGGTAATCCTCCAGGATTCACCGTAACAGCCTGCGAAATCGAGTTGGACACTGAAACCGGTAAATATGAAATTCTCGATATGATCAGTATCGGTGAGTGCGGTACGGTATTGCACCCTCAAGGCTTGAAGAATCAGTTGGTTGGTGGTGCGGTTTGGGGTATTGGTTTGTCAGGTTATGAGAGACACCTGTATGACCCACAAAACGGTTTGCCGGCGAGCACTGGTTATTGGCAGAGTAAAGTGCCAACTATTCTAGACACGCCATCGAAGATTCAAACTGGTTGGGTAGACTTACCTGATCCATCGAATCCAGTTGGTGTTCGTGGTATTGGTGAGCCGGCGATGGGTGCAGTATCTGCTGCATTAACAGCGGCTATCTCTGATGCCCTAGACGGACACATATTCAATGCTGCACCAATAACTGCAGACATGATTATTAATCACGTAGCGGGTGTTTCTTCGGAAGCAATTCCTTTAGCTCAAAATAATTTTAGAGGTTGATATGGTAGCCACTTCACATGACGTAATGCCTGATATTGAGCTTTATCAGCCCACTGATGAAGCCAACGCCTTGGCATTGGCAAGTAAATTAGGAAAAGATGGATGGTTGCTTGGTGGTGGTCAGGATACTTATGGTTGGTTGAAAGACCGCAATAAAACTCCGACAGCCATGATCGAGTTAACTCAAGTCGATGCTTGGAAAGGCGTTAAAGAAATTTCTACTGGGGTTGAGATTGGTGCGGTAACTACACTTACCGAAATAGCCAATAACCCGTTAATTCAGTCGCGCTACGGCCTGTTGGCTAAAGCGGCCGGTATTGTGGCAAGCCCGCAAATCCGTAACGTTGGCACGATAGCAGGCAACTTGGTGCAAGATGCCCGCTGCTGGTATTACCGCCGCGGTCTTGACTGCTACAGAGCGGGCGGCAATATTTGTTACGCCGATTCGCCTCAAGGTTTGAATCGCGAGCATGCCATATTTGGTGCCAGCCGGTGTGTTGCTGTAAGCCCATCGGATACAGCACCTGCATTGGTCGCACTAGACGCCACGATGGTGATTTCTAGCGAGAACGGTCAGCGCACAGTGAAGGCTCAAGACTTTTTCGTCGGTCCTGATCGCGACATCGTCAACATGACTGTTCTAAACGAAGGTGAAATTCTCACTGCCATTAGACTGCCTTCTGAGTGGGCAAATGCTGAGTTCTACTGGGAAAAAGTCGCAGACAGAAATGTCTGGGATTTTGCCTTAGTCAGCATTGCTGCCGTTATGAAGGTATCAGGTGACACTATTCAAGAAGCGCGCATAGCATGCGGCGCAGTTGAGTGTGTGCCAAAAAGATTGGAAGCTGTTGAAAACGCATTGCGTGGACAGCAACGCTCAGAAGCTCTTGGCGAAAAAGTGGCTGCAATTGCAGTAGAAGGCGCAAGGCCACTGAATTACAATCATTTTAAAGTTCCACTGATGGGTAATCTGGTTAAAAGAGTAGTCCGAGGCTAAGCCTCGGACTCGCTCCGTAATCGATCGCCACATAATAAAAATAGTAGTTTTAAAAAATAACTAGAGGGAAATGCAGTGGAAGAAATAGTCCGCTATAAACGTGATGTTTGGGGAGAAGAAGTAATTCTCGGAGTTTCTTGGGATTTGCTTTGGGTTGTTGCAACGGCCGTCTTGGTATTATTGGCAGCACACGCAATTATCATGGCCGTCCTGGCCAACAAAAAAATTGAAAAAGCATCCACTGGTGGCAGACGCGTAGTGCGCCATGAAACCATTGATAGGCTTTTTCACTGGGTCATGGCTCTCAGTATTTTTGTTCTTATATTCACGGGTATCGCTCCAATAATCGGGTTACGAGTTGCCTGGTTACAGATCCACTGGATTGCCGGTTTGTTGCTTACATTCATCACAATTTTTCACATCATCCGGTCGATGTTCTGGCAGGATTTCAAGTCGATGATTCTAGGACCGAAAGATTTTGGTGAACCATTCAACGCAGAGCAGCGTCCTGGTAAGTACACTTTCGAGCAGAAAGGTATGCACTGGGCAGTGACGGTTGTTGTGTTAGGTGTCATCGTAACCGGCGTATTGTTGTTCTTGCAGATAGACACTCCATTTTGGGATCGCACCAACAGCATGCCAGAAAACCAATTGGGTTTAGTATTCCTATTGCATGGCTTGTCGACTTTGGCATTGGTAGCGCTAGCTGCGACACATATTTATTTCGCTCTGCGCCCAGAAAAACTTTTCTATACACGCTCTATGGTGTCTGGTTGGATTTCTGAAGACGAGTTGAAAGCTAACCATGATGCGAGTCTTTGGTCTCCCAAAGAAGCCGATTAACATTAGAGAAGTTTGCTGTGATTGAAGAAAGTATAGAAACTATTGAATCTGGGTATGAGTTTTTATTGGCCTATGCGGCTCAAGGCAGACCAGCTGGGCTCGAGTCTGGCCCCGGTCCTCATGCTCGGCCGACACTGCAAGGCATTTCAGATGCTATGAAAAACTTGATTAAGGCATTTGCAGATAGCACTGTGAGTTTTGAAAAAGTCATAGCTAATGATTGCCGCAATGCGGGCGCGGCACTTGAGTTTATCTTAGCCCAAGAAAAAATTGGTTCTGAAATCGTCGACAATTTGAATGCGTCTATTCACGTCCGTGCGGTTTTGACTGATTTGTTCTTGTATAGCGAAGCGAAAGGCCCTTTGGATACTGCTCAGCCGCAGCCCCTTAGCTACGATGCGACTCAGACCAAAAATTGATCAGCAGCGGGCTGTAGATTTTTTTAATATCTACTATTGATACCAAACGGAAAGGGAGTGAAACCCTTTCCGTTTTTCGTTTCTCAACCCTACAAAATCACATTGCTATGATTACATTTCCCCCTCGATTGTCTTTGGCAAGTTTGCCAACCCCTTTGACGAAGCTAGAGCGATTCTCCGAGACATTGGATGGTGTCAACATCTGGATTAAAAGAGACGAACTGACCGGTTTAGAGGTGTCTGGTAACAAAATTCGCAAGCTTGAATTTTCAATCGCCGAGGCCCAAATCCAAGGCTGCAATACATTAATCACCTGTGGTGGTATTCAGTCAAATCACTGCCGAGCCACCGCTATTGTCGGTGCGCGCTTAGGCTTGAAAGTGCATTTAATTCTGCGGGGTGAAAAACCTAAATCCCCAGAAGGTAATTTGCTGATGGACTATTTGTGCGGCGCGCAGGTCAGCTACCTAAGCCAAGAGCAGTGGTCAGGTCATGAACAGTTTGCCCAAGAGCTGCAGTTTAGATATGCAAAATCTGGCGACAAGGCCTTTTTCATACCCATCGGAGCAAGTGACGAAATTGGTCTTTGGGGCTATATAGCAGCGGCCCAAGAGTTAAAGCAAGACTTTGATAACCAAGGCATCAAACCAGACTACATTGTATGTGCGACAGGGTCAGGTGGCACCCAAGGTGGGCTGTTGGTAGGGGCTCAGCTATTTGATCTTTCGGCTCGGTGCGTGGCATTTAATGTCAGCGACGACGCCAAATATTTTTACGATAAGATTGTTGAGGATGTGACGCTTTGGAAGCAACGGTACAATTATGATCTTGATGTTGCTTCGCTGCCAATTAAAACTATAGAAGGCTATTTGGGCCCAGGTTATGGCCTTGCAGGGCCTGAGGTCTTTGCGTTAATCAATGAACTCGCCAAGTCAGATGGCCTATTTTTGGACCCAGTCTATACAGGAAAAGCCTTTCATGGCATGGTTAGTGAGCTTAAAAAAGGAGAATCGGGGGCACTCGCGGGCGCCAAAAATATTGTATTTATCCATACTGGCGGTCTTTTTGGCGTTTTTCCTCAAGGCAGAAACTTCACCTTCGATTAGACTAAGGTCGACGGTTTTTCGTAGTAATTAACTAACCAGCGTATTACCAGTAGTTTTTGATCAATCAATAGCGGAACCGATGCAATGAAAACGGCAATTACCTCTAGCAAAATAGCTTCTTCAAGAACAGGTATCGCACCTGGACTATTCACTTTTAGTGTCTGTGTGATTGCTACTGCGTCTAGCTTTTGTTTTGGTCAGCAGGCAGACGGATACGCGGGGGCAACTGCGTCTTACAGTGAGCCTTCGGTTCCTAGCCAGTGGGATACCAGCTACGAATCTGAGTTGTTGCCGAACACCCAGCAGCTTATCACTGACGGTCTTAGATCTGGCGAAGGTTATTTTAGTGCCGATGGCTCCCAGCTAATTTACCAAGCTGAACTTACCGGCAACAATCCTTTTTACCAAATTTACGTGCTAGATCTAGCAAGCGGTAATAGCCGGAAGGTATCTCCTGGTATTGGTCTGACTACCTGTGCGTGGATCCACCCAAGCCTTGAGCGGGTCATGTTCTCATCGACTCACGAAGACCCGGATGCCCTTGCCAAACAGGCCCAAGAAATTGCCATACGCGAAAGCGGAGTCGATCGTCCTTATGGCTGGGACTATGACACCCACTATGACATTTATCAGGCCGACGCCGATGGCAGTCACGTTGTTAATTTGACCAATGCCGTTGGTTACGACGCCGAAGGCTCGTATTCAGCAGATGGCAGCAAGATATTGTTCGCGTCAAACAGAGAGGCGTATCAACGAAGCTTAAGTTTGGCTGAGAATACGCTGTTAGAGGATGATAGCTCCTATTTTATGGATCTATACCTGATGGACGCCGATGGTAGCAACGTGCGGCAGCTGACTTTTTCACCGGGCTATGACGGTGGCCCGTTCTTCAGTCCAGACAATAAAAAAGTACTTTGGCGCCGCTTCAATCCTGACGGCAACAGCGCGGAAATTTGGACTATGGACCTAGACGGCAGCAACCAGCGCCAATTAACCGCTGATGCTATGGTTGCGTGGGGCCCCTATTTTCACCCCAGCGGCGACTACATCATTTATTCCAGCAATGTGTTGGGTCATGCGAATTTTGAATTGTTCATGATTGACCCCGAAGGTCTTCACGACCCGGTGCGTGTCACCAACACCGAAGGTACAGATATACTTCCAGTATTCTCTCCCGATGGGTCGAGTTTAGCGTGGAGCACGACTCGAACCCCTGGCGGAGCGTCGCAAATACACATGAGTGATTGGAATCACCAGCGGGCGCTCGAGCTGTTAGGGCTCGACTAGCAAAGACGCATTAGGCAGTAGCTGGCTTTAAAAGCGTAGCTTAAGAATAGCGAGATTGGCAATAAGGCGAGTACTACGTGATATGAGATGGCGCGTTATTTTACTAGAACGGTTTGTTTTAACTCTCATCGCTAGCAGTTTCTGCGCGGCGACGTTTGCCCAACTGCCTGCCCCGAATGTGGATGGTTTGCCGGCAGTCATTGAATCTGATTTTCAAACGTCGGTAGTTGATCAAGTTGATGAGCTAACCCACCATAGCATTCAGGTTCTGCTAGATCCTGCGAATCAGAAAATCTCAGTTGAAGATACGATCACTTTCCCAGCGTCTTCTGGCGCCGAGCTGCGTGAGTTTGAACTCAATGCCAACCTAACTATCTCTAACAATGTGGGCAGCCTATCTCGGCTATCCGCGGGCACGCCATCTCAGGCCATCGGCATAAACAGCGCCAGCGCATTAGCAGCACCGACTACGCGTTACCGGCTTCGTCTCGCGCAGCAGGCAGACCGTCAGGTGACCCTAATTTACTCCGGTTCAATTTACGATCTAGCCCAGCAAACAAGCGCTGAGTATGCGCAAAGCTTTTCCGAAACCTCCGGCATAATCAGCGCCGCTGGCGTTTACCTCAACAAGGGCAGTGTTTGGATTCCTGATTTTGGAGACGACCTTGTTACTTTTGATGTAACTGTTGGCTTTGCCCCATCGGCAAGAACCTGGAAGGCGATTAGCCAAGGGGATCGTAACGGCGAAAACGCTTGGCGCAGCTTGCAGCCCATGGAAGAGGTTTACCTGATAGCGGCAGAATTTACTGAGTACTCACAGCAAAGCGATGACATTGAAGTGCTTGCTTACCTGCGAACTCCCGATAGAAATCTAGCCACCAAATACCTTCAAGCCACGGACCGCTATCTGGCCTTGTACGAGCCTTTGTTAGGTGACTACCCTTACAGTAAATTTGCGCTGATCGAAAATTTCTGGGAAACCGGCTACGGTATGCCGTCGTTTACTCTGCTTGGTGAGCAGGTTATTCGATTTCCTTTTATTTTAGAGTCATCTTACCCGCACGAGATATTGCACAATTGGTGGGGTAATGGGGTTTACCCTGATTACCAGTCAGGTAACTGGAGTGAGGGCTTAACTGCCTATCTAGCTGACCATCTGTTTCGAGAAATGGATGGCGCCGGAGCTGAGTATAGAAAGGAAATGCTGGGTCGTTACAAAAACTATGTCGCCCGCGATACCGACTTTGCACTGTCGGAGTTTACATCTCGTAATTCAGCCGCGTCACAGGCCGTTGGCTATGGCAAGACTCTGATGCTTTGGCATATGCTTCGAGTAGAGATTGGTGATGAGTTGTTTCTTGCAGGTCTAAACAAGCTCTATACCGATTACAAATTCAAGCGGGCATCGTTTGCCGATATTGGCCGACTTTTTTCCCAGCTGGCGAATAGAGATTTAGCGCCTTTCTTTGATCAATGGGTAAACCGAGTCGGCGCGCCAGCTCTTACTTTTTCGGTAGAAGAAATCAACAATAACCAAGCTCGAATTATGTTCGCGCAGTTTCAACCTGAAGCTCCCTATACTCTTAAAGTGCCGGTTGCATTGTATTACCAAGGTGAAGAGT
>JBLGBD010000050.1:0-21115 GCA_047617585.1 Pseudohongiellaceae bacterium
ATTGCTAGCAGTAGTGCACCCATAGCCAAACAGAGGGCGAATATCAGTGCAATGAGTCGATTTGTCATGTGTGATTATACTCTGTTAAGTAATAGCCGGCTTTTGCCTCAGCGGCTCAGGATAAACAGCCAGCGGTTGGGAGTCTAGTTCTAATCCTTATGCCCAGTTAGCTCTGGATCAGGCTAGTTGTCGCACAGCAGTCAATGGCGACCTGAGGTCTCTTGACAAGCTTTGCTCGAAAGTCCATGTTCTGCAGTCTGTCTGTTACATGCAGCCAATAACAATATTTAAATGTAGTCAGTGGAGAGGTAATAATGAACAAAATTGCTCGAACTAGAGCGCAGTCTCTAATTAAGCTTGGTATGGCCGGGGTTTTACTAACAGCGGTGTCAACATCAGTGCTGTCCCAGCGTGGCGCTGTGCAGCCGGAAGCCCATGCCCTTCAACAGCCGGTGAATAATTTACCTAACCCCTATGAGACCCAGCGTAATTTCGGCAGTTTGCCAGACGGGCGCAGTTGGGGTTCGGTAAGCGCGGTAGATATTGATGTCGATGGCATTCACGTGTGGGCGGGTGATCGTTGTGGTGCTAATTCCTGTGCGACATCTAGCGTTGACCCTATTCTAAAGCTTGACCCTACTGGACAGGTGGTTACTGCGTTCGGTGCAGACCAAATCATTTGGCCTCACGGTATGGATGTAGATCAGCAAGGCAACGTTTGGGTTGCTGACGCTCGTTTAGCCAATGAACGCGAGCTGCAGGAAAACCCAGCGGCCCGTAATCGCGGCAGCGCGGTACTCAAATTCAGCCCAACTGGTGAGCTGCTGATGACTCTTGGCACACCCGGAGAGATGGGCGATCCGCCCACCCATTTTACTGAGCCCAACGACGTATTAGTTGCGCCCAGCGGCAGAATATTTGTAGTGGAAACTCACGGCGCTCAGTTTCAGGATGAACCAGGTCCAAACTCTAAGAGCCGTTTAACTCTGTGGGAGCCAGACGGCACTTTTATCAAGACTGTTGGCGAATGGGGCTTTGAAGACGGCCAATTCCGCTCACCACACTCTTTGGCTATGGATTCACAAGGCCGATTGTTCGTTGCCGATCGTGGCAATAATCGAATCCAAATTTTCACGCAAGACGGTGATCATTTAGACACTTGGTATCAGTTCAGTCGTATCAGCGGTCTGCACATAGACCCCGTTACTGACCTGCTTTATGCAATCGATTCTGAGTCAGATCCAAACTACAACCCAGGCGGCTGGCGTAAAGGTCTGCGGGTTGGCGATGCGCGCACGGGCGAGGTGCTGTACTTTATCCCTGAGCATGTCTCTCCAGAGCGATCTTCTGGCATGGGCGGTGTCGGCTCAATGGGAGAAGGTGTAACCAGCGACAGCAATGGCGTGGTTTATGCTGGAGAAGTGGGCCCGATTCAAGGAATGACTAAATTTATTCCGCGTTTAATCCCTTAGTTTTAAACTGTACGGTAAAAAGCGGTTGGAGCAATCCAGCCGTTTTTTTTCGCCTAGTGATTAATGACAATATCCGAGGCTTCGGTTTTTTGCCTTAACGGCCGAGTTAGATCGACTAAATAATAGCTTCGACGCTGCTTAGCTCAATTAGCAGTGTGGCGAATAACGAATAACGAATAACGAATAACGAATAACGAAAACGTTCACTAGGAACTGCGAGCGCTGGGGTGGTGGGGGTGTGTTAGACCGGCAATCTCGCGAAGCACCGATTGACGGAAGAAGACCGCTTTTCAGGGCTTCTGACCGATTGAGGGCACCCTAGAAGGGTGCGAGCGGCCGGAATAATACACCCCCACCAGCCCAGTGCGGTCCTTCAGACTGTGCTGGACCTTTCAATGCAGTAAGGCTAATTTTTACAAAGCCATCAAAGACTCAATTACCTCAGATTTTTTTTGGAGCTAAATAAATTAAATCGCCCGATTGGAGGTCAGCACTAGCTTCGAGTCGAGCTACGGGCAGTCAACTCCAACCACTGCCTGCGGCCCTGGGGCCTTCCCTCATTCCATAAAAAGCCCTAAAAAACGGTCTTTTTACTGCACTCGGCGTGCGGCTTTAATGTGGTTTCCGCTAACTGCCCGCATCTCGACTGACGCAGTACTTAACGACGATATCTGTGGCTTCGACGCTACGTAGCTCAATTAATAGTGTGGCGAATAACGAAAACGCTCACTAGGAACTGCGAGCGCTGGGGTGGTGGGGGTGTGTTAGACCGGCAATCTCGCGAAGCACCGATTGACGGAAGAAGACCGCTTTACAGGGCTTCTGACCGATTGAGGGAACCGGGGGAGGGGTGCGAGCGGCCGGAATAATACAGCGCCGCCAGCCCAGTGCGGTCCTTCAGAGCGTGCTGAACTTTCAATGCATTAAGGCTTGTTTTTTGTCAAAGATATCAAAGGCCCAATATCCTCAGATTTTTCTATTTTGAACTACATAGACTCAAATTAGCGATTGAGGGTGCTTGGGGACAGGTGCGAGCGGCCGGAATAATACAGCCCCACCAGCCCAGCGCGGTCCTTCGAGTATTCTGCCCCCACCAATGCAAAGTAGCAGCTCTTGGGTGCGGCGGCTGATTAGCAATTGGTTGCTAAGTAGGCGGCTAGGCAGAAACTCCGCCTAAGTTAGGTTCTCGAGACGCTGCTGGTCAAACTGATGTAAAGTAGCTGCTTATGGCTGCGGGATATTTCGTGGCGAGTTGGCTGATTCAAAACATTGAATTGAACTTAAAGAGGACACCCCCATGGTTTTTAGTCGGAGACGATTTTTAGAGCACACAGCTACTATTGGCGCCGCATCCGTACTTTCTGGGGCGCTGAGTCCGGTTAGTTTGGCACAAACGTCAGGAGTCAAACCTGCGCCTATGATGCCTGCGCCGACCTTTGTTGATACCAATGGTATTGCCATGGCGGTCTATGAAAAAGGTCAGGGGCCGGCAGTCGTGTTTTGCCATGGCTGGCCAGAGCTGGCGTTCAGTTGGCGTAGTCAGATAGATGCGGTTGCGGCTGCGGGGTTTCATGCCATAGCGCCGGATCAGCGAGGTTTCGGTCTCACTGGTGGGCCTGCAGATCCACTGCAGTATGATATGCAGATTTTTTGCGATGACTTAGTGGGCATGCTTGATGCCAAGGGCATAGAGAAAGCCACCTTTGTTGGCCATGACTGGGGCGGAGCGGTTGTTTGGGCGATGGCAAGACTCTATCCGGATCGCTGTTCTGGCATAATTGGTTTAAATACAGGGGCAGGGCGGCCTGCTGGGTTGCCGCCACTGGAGAACTCTGAGCCATCACTTATCGTTTTTGGGCCTAATTATTACGTCGGTACATTTCAAGAGCCGGGTCGCGCCGAGGCCGTGTTAGAAGCCGATGTAAGAAAGACATTTGATTTCATTCTCAGCCGCGGGGGAATCTGGGATCAAGAGGCGTTCGCTAAGCTTCCTGAAACGAGTGCAGAAAGGCAGATGGACTTACTTTCAATGTTGCAGCGAGAAGACCCGCCTGGAGAGCCATTCATGTCCGAGGAGGTCATGAATTATTTTACCGAGACTTACACAGCCACTGGCTTTACCGGCGGTTTGAACTGGTATCGTGCAGTTGGTCGTATGGGGCCGATCATGGCTGCAGCAGCGCCAAGGATAGAAGTTCCCTGTTTGTACATTGGCGCTGAAAATGACGTGATTTTGCCGCCTTCAAGCGCCGACGGCATGGAAGATTTTATCACCGACTTAGAAAAGTATACGGTGGCGGACAGCGGCCATTGGACCCAACAAGAACAGCCGAGCGAGGTCAACCTGGTCATTGTACAATGGCTAAAACGGAAAATAGCTTAGCGCTGCTTTTTCAGCTTTTGGCTAGGGTGTAAATAGTTTGCCCGAGCAATAAGATTAAAATCTAGCTGTTTAAATGATGTATTATTGGCTCGCTGTCCATTCACTCAACCCTGCGCCAACTGTATTCCTATGATTAGAGTTTTCGTGTTGTCTCTTTCTCTACTCGCATTAGCTATCTTGCTTAGCAGTGCGGTGATCAGTTATTTAGATGTCGAAGAGGATGAGGCAAGAGAGTTTGCCCAGCCGCTGCGTGATTCTGCCGCACGGCCTGTAAGTCCAACTCCGCTGCAGACATCAAGTTTAACAAGACCTTCCCCCCGACCTAGCGGCGACGCCAGCTATCCTGGCGGGCTGCGATTAACCGAATCTTCTGACTTAAGTGCTAACGTTGCAAGCGCTATTGAAAGCCAAGTAGAATTTCGGCTGGAGCAATTTATTGGCAATCTTGCGGGTAGTGATCAACGCCGCGATAACGTTAGAACTGCGCTAGAGAATGCATATTCTGATGCTTTGACTTCTTCTGTGAGCCCTTTAGGCGCCCAAAAAATCGATCCCAACTTTGTTGTTAATGCAATGGCCTTGGTTTTAGATGGCGCCTAGCTTACGCAGCTTGAAACATTTTTGGAGCAATTTTCACGGCAGGCCTTCGCTGAGACTTACAACTCCCAAGTAGACTTAGTCAGCCCTCAACTGGTGGCAGGTAATAAGCAGTTGTTGTTAGATACCTTGTTTACTGAAACCTACGCTGCGACTAATCCCGATGGTAACTCTACCGGCCCAACGCCAGACTATTTGACAAAACAGTTGGAAGCTATTCGAATTACTCGAGACAGTCTTCGCGGCGTGCTAGAGGCGACGCAGTTCTAATTCGCCAATAAATTCTTGCGTGAGCAAGAGGCTGGGCTCAATACGGCGTTAGAGATTTTTAAGGCGCCGGCTTTGTAGTGAGTTTATTGTTGCAGCTCGATAGTCACGGCAGTACCCGAGGGCCCCATCTCGCGCCATTCCAGCTTTCCATTTATTTCCATGACCCGTTGACTTATGTTATTAAGCCCGTTGCCAGGCGCGCTAGTCTTGCTCAGGCCTATGCCGTCATCCGCAAATTCAAATAACCAAGTGGAGTCTGCTACAGTGAAGTTAAAATTGACTACAGATGCGTTGGCATGGCGAATAATGTTGCTAACTAATTCTCTAAAGATTTGATTCAGCTTAACCACTCGCTCGGCCGAAATTACTACCGGCGGCAACACTTTGGAATCTGAGCATTTCTGGCTCATTCGATTCTTCTTTTGTCCAAAATATAGCGTTTTCGAATATCATGGTTTCGAATATCCCAGCACCGGATCTTAACGACACCAATGCGATCAATTCAGAAATAAACTCACCACTTGCTGGGGTTGCATCAGGAGTTTCATCGATTGCAATCACTGTGGTGAATAACACCGACTCGCGCTGAACCTTTGATGTTAGATTCAACGCGACCCTGCAAGGTTTAGGTGCGGTCACCTACAACCTTCGCTATGACTACATACGCTAAGTTCTAGCGGGTTAGTTGAAACTAAAAACCCGGCGAGTGCCGGGTTTTTATTGGGTGGAAGCTTTAGGATTAGTTTAGGGTGTCGAGCACTTACCGGCGGCTAAGCAGTGTCACCAACATAGCTAAATCTTGGCTGTAGTTTGCCATCTCGATCGACCTCTTCAAAAAACATAGCAAACGGACGCACCCAAAGCTCTTTGTCGCCGTAGAGCGCTCGGTACAGCACCAAGGGCTCTTGAGTTTCGCTGTGGTAAGCGATGTCTACTACTTGGTAATCCATCCCTTTAAAGTGTCGATAGTGACCGAATCGGATTTTGCCTTTATCGATTGAGTTCATTAGTTTAATCCGTTGTTTGGTCTGATGCGTCGTGATGGCTCAGCGTTGGAGCCATTATTGGGTGGCCTTGATTGATGTTGGCCTCTATCAGGGCCACCACCGCGAGGACCACGGCGCTGCAGAAACTCCAGTACTAATTGGCGCTCTGTGGCAGTTAGCCGACCAAGAATGTCTACGGTTTGCCGATGAGAGATGGCCTGATACTCCACGCTGGTGTTTCTAAGTGCTGTGAACGCGGCATTGAGCTCATCGGCGTCGTAGTTGCTGCTGGCCATTAATTCATTGACTCGGCGCTGGGCTGAAAACATTTCTCGCCGCCTGAGTTCAGATTCTTGCTGATTGCTTTCCAGCAGAGGCGCGAGCTCTTGTTGGCGAGCGGGCGAGAGGTCTCGGACCAGCCAGCTAACGTTTCTTGGCATTGGACGAGGCCCAAACTCGGAGTGCAGAGCCACGCGATAGACTATCCCTCCCACTAGGAAAAGATTCAGTCCAACTGATAGCAGAAGGACTAAGAGTACCAGCTTGCTTCTTGTGGTTTTCATAACAGGGGCTCGATCGCTATGGTGGAAAGATCATTCAGAGAGAGTAAAACCAATTCCTCGTCCCAAGTTTCAAGGGGTAGGTTTTCGTTGTTTACACCAAAACTAAAGTAATTTCCTACGGCAATGCCAAACACCAACGGCAAACACGCGGCGGTTAACGGGCGCCAAAGCTGCAGGCCTACACCGGTTGGCAGCAACCAATTAATTAGCCTGTCTAATATTGACGTTGGTTGTGGTGGCAGTTGCTGCCGTAAAATTCTAGACTCTAGCTCGGTAAAGTCGGGAACAGCAATTTTATCTAACTCAGATTCAAGCTGCTGGTATTGTCTGTGAACATCTTGAGCGGAATCGCTGGTGCTGAGAAAATTCATGCAAGCAACTCTGACGGAATCTGGCCAATCGGCAGGCTTGCTGCCGTGGGTCTCAATTACTTGAGTAAATCGTTCTAAGTCCATTGCATTGCCTTTACAGTTTTCATTTATGCTTGTTCAAGTTTTTCACTAAGTTCTGTCACTGTATTTTTAAGTGAACGTTTAGCTCTGGATATCAACGATTCTAAAGCTTTTACTGAGACCCCCATAATAGCAGCTGCCTCTTTGTTGGAGAAATTTTGGTAGTGACACAGTGCCAATGCACTGCGCTGATTCTCCGGCAATTGGCTGATTGCCTGAGCCAAATAGCTAACCCGGTCATTACCCTCTGCTGAGTTGGCCGGGTTGGCTTCGTGGCTTGAGTAATCTTCAAAGCTTTCCTGGGTCTGCATGCGGCCGTATTTGCGCAAATAGTCGATACACAGATTGTGTGCAATTCGATGGATCCAGGTTGACAGCATGGCTTGATCGGATCGCCACGAGCTGGCGTTTAACCAGACTCTTAGAAAGGCTTCTTGGGTAATGTCTTCTGTATCCTTCGAGTTTCCAAGCAGCCGATAGGCAAAATGACTGATAGAACCCGCAAAGCGCTTAACCACCTCTTGATAAGCCAATTGGTCGCCATTGCAAATTGCATTCATGAGTTCCTCGTCAGTCATTAGGCTCTATTACTACCTTATTGGGAGTGGCTCGAGCGCTGCTGTTTGGCGCCCCGATTTTCTCGCGGCCCTTTGCCCCTTGATGGACGTAATTCCTCACTATCCAGTGCGCCATTGTTGTCTCGATCCATTCTCAAAAACTGAGCCTCTTGCAGTTCGAGGGGCGATAGTAAGTCATCGCCATCTAAATCCATTTCTTGAAATTGGGCGGTCATTCTCGCCATAAACTGCTCTCGACGCTCCTCGCGGCTAGCGTGGGCTGCATCATCTGCACTGTGCTGCGCATCGGGAGGGGGGCGTCTTCCGGGGCGCTGGCTCAGAAACTCATCGAGAGCAATAAAGCCATCGTCATCGCTGTCCATTCTTAAGCCTAAGTTGGGCCCGAGAGCTTGAAACTCAGCAAAGCTTACACTGCCGTTGCCGTCGCTATCCATCATTTCAAGTGGGTTTTTGTGGTCTTGGGCTGCCGCGGCCTGAGATAAGCCACCAAGCAATACAAATACAGTTAGTTTTTTCATTGAGACTTGCTCCGTTTAAATTTGGTTGGTACATCTACTTCTACGGTGTATCTTGTTAAATCCTTCTCGCTGCACGTCCATTAAGCAGTGAGAGTGGGAAAATAACTGAAACCTGTAGATGCTCAAACAGCTTCTTGATACGAGGATAGACGGCTCCGCTTGCTACACTGTGAGCACTGGTTTTTAAGCATTTTGGTCTATGCATCGCTGTAAAGTTGCCGGGCCGCACAACTGTCGCTGGAAAATAACTATGACTGATAAAAAGAAGATGCAATCGGGGGGCTTCAGCGCCGAAAAACCTAGTTCGGTTTCTAGGCGTGATCTGTTGAAAGGAGTTGGGGCTTTGGGTGTGGGCGCACTAAGCGGTGTCGCCGCAGGCCAGTCAGTTGTTCACGATTCCGCAAGTGCTGCGGTTGAGTCGATTCCTCTGCGCGAGGCGCTAGAGGTGTTAACCGCCGATGAAGCGGCAACCCTCGAGGCTATTTGTGACTGCTTGATACCGTCCGATGAGCATGGTCCGGGCGCAAAAGAGGCGCGTGCGGTGCATTATATCGATCATTCCTTGGCAAGCCATAACAATGCAAATCGGCAGGATTATTTAATTGGCCTAAGCACATTGAATGACTATAGCCGCCGCACTAGAGGCAAGGCTTTTTATGATTTAGTTCTTGATGTGCAAAATTCAATTTTATTGGCGCTGCAGCAAAATAAGTTAGAGGGGTTTTCACCCAGTTCAACTGGATTTTTTAATCTCCTTAGAGGCGATGCCATAGACGGCACGTTTTGTGATCCCTACTACGGGGGTAATCAGCATTTTGTAGGCTGGGATATGCTGAAATATCCGGGTATTAGGCTCAGTGCGAGCGAAACCGATGTGGCTGCAGGCGCGGCGCTGCCCCCCACTCATCAGTCGGCCTATGACCATATCACCTACACAAAGATGGAGAGCAATCGATTGATTTTGGCCTCTGCTAGGGCTTCGCAGCGGGGAGATGAGAATGCTTAAACGTCTGCCTAAAACTGATGTTGTTATTGTAGGTATGGGTGCCGCCGGCGGAGCGGCGGTATTGCCGCTAACCAATGCGGGGCTAAAGGTAGTGGGAATTGAGGCGGGAGGTTGGTTGAGCCCCCGTGACTTTGCCCCGGATGAGTTAAGAAATACCTCGCGCAATTGGCCGCAAACCGTTCAGAAGGCAGCGACAGAGGCGATGACAGTTCGGCCAGATGATCAGGTGGAGGCGGTTCAGGGCGGGCACCCAATGATGAATGCGGTGGGGGGGACAACAATGCACTATTGGGCGCAAAGCTGGCGTTTAAATCCTTGGGATTTCAAAGTAGTCAGCGCGACTAAAGCGCGCTACGGACAACATCGGATTCCCAGTGATTCAACGGTCGAAGATTGGCCTTTTGACTATGCTGCATTGGAACCATTCTACGACAAGATAGAAACAGTCATTGGCATTTCGGGGCAGGCTGGAAACGTTAAAGGCAAGCTCAATAAAGCAGGCAATATCTTTGAAGGGCCCCGGCAAAATGAGTATCCGATGCAGCCGCTGCGCAGCTCTCCTTTTACGGATTTCATGGGAGAGGCGGCTCGCGGGTTGGGCTGGAATCCATTTCAAGGCCCGGCGGCGATTGCCACCGAGGTCTATGATGGCCGTGCCCCCTGTCAGTATCACGGTTTTTGCAACAAGGGAGGCTGTCACGTCCAGGCCAAAAGCTCTACCGCTGTGACGGTGATTCCTAAAGCGGTTGAGACCGGTAATCTAGAGGTGGTGACGTTTGCGAGGGTAACCGAAATAGTGACTGACAACGCCGGCAAGGTGGTCGGGGTTGATTACGTGAAAGGCAACCAAACCTTTCATCAACCGGCGGATGTGGTTTTACTCGGCAGCTATGCCTATGAGAACGTTCGGTTGCTGCTGCTTTCAAAATCCAGGGCCTTTCCCAACGGCTTGGCCAATAATTCCGGACAAGTAGGGCGTCACTATTTTAGTCATCATCAGGGGGCTGGGGTAACCGCACTGTTTGATCGGGATTTACACAACTGGTATGGCCTGCCAGCTCAAGGAGTGGCTGTCGACGAGTGGGCCGATGATAATTTCGATCACAGTGAATTAGACTTTATTGGCGGTGCCAACCTGTGGGTGCATACTGATCGCAAACCCATTAGCGCTGCAAAAATGCCGACGTTTGGCAAGGTCAAAAACTGGGGCTCAGATTGGAAAGCCTTTATTATGAAAAATGCCGATAGAACTAATTCCTCCTATATTCAGAAAACGACCTTGCCTTATGAATCAAATTACTTAGACCTTGATCCAACTGTTAAAGACCCCCTAGGTTTTCCTGTAACGCGGATAACTGCGCACTACCGAGAAAACGAAAAACGCATTGTGGAATATTCCCAAACTAAGATGGAGCAGTGGTACTTAGAGGCTGGAGCAATTGAAATTATAAAGTCTGGGCCCGGACACACCATGACGGCCTCCACTCATGCCTATGGAGGCACCCGCATGGGTAACAACAGTGAGACTAATGTTGTGGATCAATGGGGGTTTGCCCATGAGGTGCCAAATTTAGGTGTACTTGGCGCTTCAGTGATGGGCACTTCCGGTTCGCGTAACCCAACTCTTACGGTGCAGGCGCTGGCTTGGCGCAGCGCTGAGTACCTGGTTCAAAACTGGCAATCAATCACCGCGTAACACAACACGCGTAACACAACAGAAGGCGACAGCGGCGGGCGAACGCAATTAGTGGTTTAGTCCTTGCTGTCTGCAGCGAGCAAAAACACTGCTAGGCAGTGAATTAGCTGTGATTTTCTAGGACACATCACTTATTATGCTTACCCGCGTCGCCTGTTTATGTCGCCTGTCTAAGTCGCCTGCGCATTTAGTGGCTGCTAGTTTATTGCCTAACAATTTAACCTGAGATTGCTCCATGCTAATTGATGTAACTAGCCACACTAAGGCATTAGGGTTTATTGTGGTAGTAGTGCTAATTAATGCAATTAGCTTTGGTATCATTTTGCCTGTTATGCCAGCGTTAATTATGAGCCTTTCCGATGTGGGCTTATCGGAAGCTTCCCAAGTGGGGGGCTATTTGATGTTCACTTACGCGGCGATTCAATTTTTTTCAGCGCCTATCTTGGGCAATTTGGGGGATCGATTCGGCCGCCGTCCAATTTTGCTGTTCTCACTGACAGCACTAGGTCTGGACTACTTAGTGATGGGCTTGGCGCCGTCCTTGCTGTGGTTGTTTCTGGCCCGAATAATTGCTGGGGTGGCCAGCTCTACTTTCTCAATTGCCTACGCCTACGTTACCGATATCACTCCTGAGGAAAAACGTGCCCAGCGCTTTGGAATGGTTGGGGCAGCATTTGGTGGTGGCTTTGTATTGGGTCCTGTTATTGGTGGCCTGCTGGCTGAATTTGGTGAACGGGTGCCTTTTTTCGTCGCCGCTGGCTTAGCGCTGGTGAATGTAATTTATGGGTATTTTGTACTGGGGGAATCGCTGGCCATTGAAAATCGCCGACCGTTTCAGTTTGTCAGAGCGAATCCTATTGGCGCGGTAATGCAGTTGAAAACTTACCCATTGGTTTTCGGGTTAGCATTTGCCTATTTTCTCTACATGCTCGGCCATCTATCTCTGCCCAGCACGTGGACCTACTATACCATTGAAAAATTTGCCTGGTCTGAGAGCCAAATCGGCCTCTCACTGGGGTTTGCAGGTGTTTTTATGATCCTTGTGCAGGCACTGCTAATACGTTGGGTGATACCCGCGATAGGAGCTTACTATGCTGGAATAGTCGGCATGGTAGCTATCATCGTTGGTTTTTGTGGCTATGCCTTTGCGGTTCAAAGCTGGCAGCTTTATCCTTGGCTCGCTCTGGCGGCTTTATCTGGCTTCGTAAGCCCAGCATTTCAAACTATTATGACCAGTCAAATACCAGCAAACGCTCAAGGCGAGTTGCAGGGCGCGTTAAGCAGCGTCAACAGTCTCACCGCTATTATTGGGCCTTTGTTTATGACACAGCTGTTTGCTGTGTTTACAGGGTCAGATGCCCCTTTTTATTTTCCTGGCATACCCTTTTTAGCAGCGGCGCTGCTCTCCCTAGTCTGTTTAGGTATTTTCATTCCTGTAGTGAAGAAGCACGGATTGACCCGGTTAGGCAGGGTAGAGGACTAGAATCAGATGCCTATTCGCCGCCTACACAAACTGATTGGGGTTGCACTGCTTGTGCCAGTATCGGCTTGGGCAGCCACTGGGATGTTCTTTTTGTTTCGTCCAGCCTATGACGATGCCTATGCATCTTTAACGGTTAAAGCCTATCCATATAGCGGCCCGTTAGAATTGCCGAGCTCGGTCCAGTGGCTAGAGTTTCGCTATCTTGAAACAGTATTGGGCCGGCATTTACTGGTTAGAAATGCAGCAGGATGGCAGCATTTGGAGGCTGAATCGGGTGGGCTGTTTGAGATGCCTGGAGAAGCCTATTTAAAGGCGTTGATTACAGATGCCATGAGTCAACACCCCGCCCGCTACGGTGAGATAGTGCAGGTGCAAGGCGATAATTTTCTGACTTCAACGGGAGTGTCCATTTCAGTTAACTGGTCGACCTTAAGTCTCACGCAGCTTGGCAATGACACCCGCTGGATCAATCAGATCTACAATATTCACTATTTACGCTGGACCGGCATTGATTGGATTGACGAGCTAGTTGGTGGCTTCGGCCTGATACTCTTGATCCTGATGGCGATTACCGGGGCTAGGCTACTTTTTTGGCCACAAAAGCAGTAGTCTTAGATATCTTAATATTGGCTTGCAGGCTAGATGAGCAGGCGTGTTTGGCTTGACAGACCCATACCTAGATGGTTTCATCTTGGGCTCCTACGGGACACCATACTAATTAAAGCAAAAAGGTAGAACTATGAAGATTCAATGGCTGCTTTTGGCAATTCCAGCGTTCGTATTAAGTTGTTCGCCATCAGAAACAACCACTCCTACTCAACCAATGCAGGTCGCAGAAGCCGCTGAAGCTTCCGGCAGTGATATTCCGCGTGGGCCCAATGGTAAACCTGATTTTAATGGCATTTGGCAGGTGCTAATGAACGCCAATGATAATGTAGAGGCTGCACCGCCAAAAGCGGCCTATCAATTGGTTCCAGGGGACTTTGTACCTGTGCCAGCGCCAGAAGTCGTTGCTATGGGGGCCATTGGCGCCGTTCCAGCGAGCTTTGGCGTAGTGGAGGGCGGTACTATCCCCTATAAGCCCGAAGCATTGGCTATTCGTGATGAAAACGCAGCTAACTGGCTAACTCGCGATCCCGAAATTAAGTGTTATATGCCGGGCGTGCCAAGGGCTACCTACACCCCCCATCCTTTTCAAATATTCCAAAGTGAAAGTGCATTCTTCATTGCTTATTCTTTCGCCGGCGCCGTGCGCAACGTTTTCTTAGAAGATCCGGGTCCAGCACCATTGGACTCGTGGATGGGCCAATCCTTTGGTTATTGGGATGGCGACACTTGGGTAGTAGAGGTTGTTGGCCTTGACGACCGCACATGGTTTGACCGCTCGGGTAACTTCCATACCTATCAATTGAAAGTGACCGAGAGATACACTCTGGTTAGCGAAAACGTGATTGAATACGAAGCGACCATGGATGATCCTGATATCTTTGAACGTCCTTGGACGATCAAAATGCCTATCTATCGCAGACTTGAACAGGGCTACGAATTACCTCAGTTCAAATGTGTAGAGTTTGTGGAAGAACTAATGTACGGCAAATATCGCAAAGGAAGAGAAGCTGAATTGGGTTTTTAAGGTCGGTAAACCTATTTAGATCAAGAAAAAGGGCTCGTTTCAGCGTTTTAGACTTTGAATTGAGGCGAGCCCGCGGTTAAAATAAAAACTGACTATCCGCTTAACTATATTGACTGCGGCAGAGAAGAATTCTCCAAGCTCTCAATTGATACAAAGGGTGAACCTTATGAAGATCAAATTACTCGCATTGGCAGCTGTTACAGCTGTAGGGGTTATCGCTATCAATCAGCCGACTGTTGCACACCATGCATTCTCGGCTGAGTTCGATGCGAATCTGCCTGTACGTTTGGGTGGTCCTATTACTCGTGTGGAATGGATCAATCCACATACTTGGATCCACTTAGACAACAACGACCCTGAGGCGACTCGTGATCCGGGTCCTTGGATGGTAGAAGGCGGCACGCCAAATACCTTGCTTCGACGCGGTATTAACAGAAACACGCTGGTACTCGGCACAGATATCGTAGTAACCGGCTACCAAAGCAAAGACCGTCTATGCGCACCTACTTGCCGCGCTAACGGCCGTGACATCACATTCCCTGATGGCCGTAAATTGTTCATGGGCTCATCTGGAACAGGTGCCCCACGCGATGGCTCGGATGCAGTCGAGCAGTAATACGCGATTGCCACAAAAAAGCCCGCCAAGTGCGGGCTTTTTTGTGGCTGCTTATCCATAAATGCATAACTATCAAACCAATGGCGTCAGAAACAAATGGGGGTCAGAGTAACTTGATCAGAGTAACTTGAATAAATGGAATTGAGGCAGTCAAGAAGCTAAAGGCGTCGGAGCATCGTGCAGTCTTGGAAGAAGCCTGCCGCGTTGGTTGTACTCGTTGGCGTTTAGCAAAGGCTTAGAGTCGAGAAGTTAGCAGATTGATTCTGCCATGATGGAAGGGGGTTAGCGGCATACCCCAAGGCAGTGCGGTTATAACCCCCGAGGTTCATCTATCCCAACCATTGCAGAATTTAGTTGATACTTCAGGTCGCTACATAACGGGCTCAATTGCCTTCTCATAACTGCCGCCATCGGCAAACACAGTGGAGTTCACATAGAACCCTGCGCTGTAGAGTCTTACGACCACGGTATCGAGAGTGCGGTTCTCCCAAAACCAACCGTGGATGCCGGTAAATGGTGCATGGAAGGAGCCCATTCTGCGATCTGCATTACCTTGTTCGTAGCTCTCTGCGTATTCTTCGCCTAATCCTGCGGGTTCAGCGTGCATGTCGTAATAGACTTCGCCATCAGCAATCCAGCTAAAAACCATAGAGGAATCTATATCCATTAGGTACTTGTACTCTACGGATTGAAAAGCCTCGAGCACGAACTCAACGCTGTCTTCTCGATGCACCACAAGCTGTTCTTCGAATGGGTTTTCACCATTGGCGAGAACATTCAGGCCAGTGACTTGGCCAATGCGCAGTGGGTCGATGCCAAATTCCGCGGGAAGGATAGCGCCAACGAGAACCACGATGGCCACAACCAAAGCGCCAAGTGTGGCCAACAAAATTGTTTTCGGGCTTGCTGGGGTAGCATTTTCCAAATCCGCCACGGAGTGTCTCCTAGTTTTACTTTGAAGTGTTATGGCTGCACCAGCAGCGCTGTTAGTTGAAAGCCAGCCAGCATAAAGCCGCCAGACATAAGTGCGGTATTGGTTATAAACGCGTGCCGTAAATAGCTTTGGCTAGTACGCCATAGGCTAAGGACGATGAGTATCATTGAGAGTGCTAACACCTGCCCAATTTCAACGCCGATGTTGAAACTAATGATATTAATCACTAGCCCATTTTCTGAGAGGTCGAATTCTTGCAGTTTCGTGGCAAGACCTAAGCCATGAAACAGGCCAAAAACAAAAACTGCAATTTTGGTATTTGGCGCGAATCCAAGCACCTTTTTGAAACCATCAATATTCTCAAATGCTTTATAGACTATCGAAAGTCCAATGATGGCATCGATGAAATAGGCGTTTACCTGAAGGTCGGCTAGTACGCCAAGCAGCAAAGTTATGGAATGACCTATTGCAAATAGTGTGACGTATTGAACGATGTGCTTAGGGCGGTACAGGAAAAAGATCACTCCAACTAGAAATAGCAGGTGGTCATAACCTGTGACCATGTGTTTAGCCCCTAGGTAGATAAACGGGAAAATGGCAGGCCCATCGATGGCTTCAACAAAGCTCGCATCACTGCCTTCGATGGAATGGGCAAGGGATAACGCCGGTAGCAGCGAAATAAGCAGGCCCACGACTAATCGAATGATGGCATGTATGCGGTATTGGGGCATAGAAGCTTACTCGGCAAACTTGCTGACGATGTCTGGATTGTAGGCTTGGTGGCAAGCAGTGCAAACGCTATATAGTTGGGCCCCAGCCTGGAAAAAGTCTTCCTCGTTTTGGGCTGCCGCCGCCGTCATCGCGTTGATACCCGCCTCGCTTAGGCCCTGCGAATAAATCATCCAGGCATCATTGTCTTCGGCGCGGCCAGGTAGGGCTAGCATATTGCCTGTTTCGACGATGACAGCCGCCTGCGCGCGCACGAAAGCCCAGCCTTCTTCAGTGGTTGGATACAGCTCTTCATAGCCGGCTGAGTCCAGTACCCAGCCGCCAGAATCCCAAAGGGTGTCGGCAGCGGGTTCTAGCACCAATGACATTAACTGCTTCATATCCAACGTGGTATTGAATTGCTCGGTCATTGCCACGGGGCTATTGTCTTCTGGTGGAGCGGAACAAGAAAAAACTGAGCCCAAAACTAAGGCGATTACTGCCGTTTTGAATGTTTGCATGGTAGTGCCTCTGTGGATTGCGTCTACGGCTTATTTGCCGCCAACACTTGAATTTCAATTCTGTGTGTTTCAGCTGTTATGATGGAGAACAGCGTGCAAGATAGACCTTAAGTCTGCCCTAAAAAGGGCGTTTTATCCATAGCTCACCGGCGGCGCCGGTCAAATAAGGAATGTCATGAGGCAAATGAATTCGATGGTTATTTTCGGCATTCGAGCACTATCAGCGGGGGCTGCCGCTCTTGCTAAACATACGCTGCTGGCCCAATTGGTGCTCATTTGGAGTCTGGTTGGGAATTTGGCCGTCGCGCAAAACATTAGCGTGCAGCTGGTTCCTGATAACGGTCTCCAGCCCCGACTGATTGCCGATGCTAAGGGTGGAATTCATCTGCTGTATTTTAAAAAACGCTTAGACCGGCCGGATGCCAGAGAAGGCAATTTATACTATCGCCAGTGGCAGCAAGATACTGGCGCGTTTGGCAATCCGGTTAAAGTATCTAGTGCTGCATTTCCGCTGCAAACAGTCTCCATATCGCGGGCTGCGATCGCGATAGACGGCCGCGGCCGCGCCCACGTTGTGTGGTATCGACCCAAGGACAATCAGTATTACTACGCCCGTTCAAACGAGCAGCGTACCGAGTTTTCCACTCAGCTCGAAGTAGTGCATGAGTTTTCAGAAGGCTTGGATGCCGGAGCTGACATCGCGGCGCTCGATGATAAAGTGGCAATCGTCTGGGGCGCGGGCGATCTGAGCCGGGAGTTTGAGCGCACGGTGTTTGCCAGATACTCCGAAGATGGCGGGGCCACATTCGGCGCCGAGATTCAGCTGGGCAACCCAGATCTTGGCGCCTGTGGCTGCTGTTCCTTAGCTACAAACTTTGCCGACCAGGACAGCTTGGTCGTTGCCTATAGGTCGGCTCTCGACGGAGTTGGAAGACACATGCAGCTGCTTACCGTAGAAGGGCTAAGCGCCGGCGTAAGCGCCGCTTTCTATGGGGAAACAACAGATCTGCAGCGGTGGGAAGCCTCTTATTGCCCCTTGAGTACTAACGACATTACCCTAGACCAACAGGGGCAGGCATGGCTGGTATTCGAAACCCAGGCCCGGGTGGTGCAAAAGCTGCTGACTAACACTAGCTTGCCCACATTAGTAGGTGAGCCGTTTAAAGAGACGCGGCAAAAAAATCCAGCCATGGCCATTAACAATCAAGGTGCTCGTTTAGTGGTTTGGGCCGAAGCCATAAGCCACACTAAAGGTGGGCGGCTTAATATGCGGCTGGTTGATGCCAGTGGCGTCGACCAGACTCAACCTTTGGAGGGAGAAATCAATTTGCGGGATTTCAGTTTCCCTGCGGCAGCAGCATTGCCCGATGGCAGTTTTCTCGTGCTGCACTAGCGGGCGGACTGGGTTTATCAATTATTAATTTGCTGGCGAATTAATTCGTTTTCGATATCGCGGAACTGATTTTGAGTCGCTTGTTCCCGCTGCAGACGTTGGGTTTCGATTGCTCTTTGCAGGGCACGTCTTTCTCTGTCTATGAAGATTTGTTGTTCTAATTCAGACAATCGAAGCTCGAAGGATTGAGTTACAGCCTGATTCAGTAAAGTCCCTTTGACGAGTGTATTGAAAGCAGTTGTCACGTAGGTGGTCTGCTGTTGCAGAGCGCCCTTATCGCAGTAGGTTTCGATAGCTAGCTTCAACCCTCGCGCTGCACCGGTTTGTAGTGCCGTGTTAGCTTCAAGGTTCTGCGCGACAAGCGCATCCCGCCAAGTATTAGCTGCGGAACAGTCTTCAAGATAAGACGCGAGCAATTCACCGTCGATCGCGCGCATGAACTCATCACACAGCAGCGCAGCAGCTTCCCCAAGATTCAGATTAAAGCTGCTCATACAGGTGAGCGCCTTGTCGTCTAGTTCAGCGAGTACTTGTTTGGCATGAGTGATGCGGTTGTTGATGGAAGGGTAGGCGCCGATCTGAGCGAAGCAAACGCTGCTAGCGCTCAGCAATGAGGCGGTTAGGCCTATGGTATAGGTGATATTTCGCCAGTTTTTATTCATAAAGTTCGAAACGACGGTCCCATTTTTTAAAGCGCTTGAGGCAATATTTTTCGAGTTTTTTTGGCGAGGCAAAAAAGTACTCGCTGGCCTGCTCTATACTTTCATCAAATTCGCAGAAGTCATTGTCATATTCTCGGCAAACCCAAGGCCGTGTGTCATAAATTCCGCAGGCGCCGTTGTCACCTAAATGCATACAGCGCGTTTGAATGTGAAGAAACCAGCCGTCAGAATCTTTGAACACATTGATATTCTCATGGGCAACCTGCCAGATCAGATGATCAAAGTCTTCCTTGGACTTTGGTGTTGGTATTTTTTGGTTAATCGAATTGCAGCAAATAGATTTTTTGCACTTAGAGCACTTCTTGTCGATTGCGATATCACCTACACTGGTCACATCCTGAATCTGTATTGAGTCTTTAGCGTTCATGCAATTCCTCGGTGTTCAATCCCTAGTGCGTTGCAACCATTATCTATGGCTGTAGCAATGATTGCCACACTATGTAAGAGAAATTGCAAGAATCTCGCTGATTTTTTGCCTTTTCTTTACAAGACTCAATTGCAACTTCAAAATGAATAGGCAGGAGTCTAAGCGGTTAATAATAAATCAGCCGAGGTAGAGTGGTATCTTTTAGCGTTGGTAAAGGTTAAATCTAGATCAGCGTTGGCATAAATAAAATCAAGCATAGGAAATTAGGGGCAACACATGAATAGAGTTTTAGTTAGGGTGATGCCTGCGCTTATAGTATTGGTAACGGCTGCCTGCTCAACGGAGGAGCCGATTAGCTCCTCAGGCACTTTAGTAGCGAAGCCTGCCACTTCGGGCATTACCATCACAACTCTTTCCACTAAGCCATGGCTGGTGACCGGTGGCAACGTGTTGGTAGAAATTTCCCTCGCTGCCAACGTGGCCAACACCCCACTGAGTGTCACCGTCAACGGTGATGAAGTGACCGATCAATTCATCAATGTCTCGCCATCCGCAAAGCAAGTCGTCCTGAAAAATCTGCCAATTGGTGATAGCGTCATCGTCGCAAAATCAGGCCCTGATGGAGTGGTCGAGCAGTTAACTTTGACCAACTACCCCCGTTCAGGGCCAATTATATCGGGTGCGCATGAATCGCCCTATGCCTGTCAGACAGGAGAGTTCAAAACCGTGGTTGGCGAAAATTTGGGCCCAGCGTTGAATCTAAATTGTTCCATTACCACTCAAATCGACTACGTGTACCTGTCCGATGATGATGTTTTTAAGCCGTTTGACGTCGACAGTCCGCAGCTGCCATCAGACCTCGCATTCCTCACAGTCAATGACCAGCCCGAACCCTTCGTGGTGCAAGTTGAAACTGGCACGGTAAACAGAGCAATCTATGAAATTGCCATGCTAGTTGATCCCACTTCTAGGCCATTGAGTCCTTGGCTGCGCAGCAGACTCTGGAACAACAAACTAGTGTACACCCATGGCGGGGGCTGTCGCAGCGGCTGGCATCAGCAAGGGGTAGTGACAGGCGGAGTGCTCAATAAAGGCTTGTTGCAACAAGGTTATGCACTGACATCTTCGACGCTGAATGTTTTTGGGCAGAACTGTAATGACCTCTTGGCATCCGAGACGCATATCATGCTCAAAGAATTGTTTATTGAGCATTATGGAGTGCCTAGCTACACCATTGCCACCGGTGTCTCGGGGGGCTCCTATCAATCCCAGCAAACGGCCGATAATTACCCGGGCGTGTTCGATGGCATCATTGTTGGTCTTAGTTTTCCGGATGTGACCTCGGCAACTATCTTCACACTGGCCGACGCCAGGTTATTGCATTATTACTTCGATCAGATAAATCCGGAGGCCTTCACCACCGAGCAGCAGCGAGCTGTTTCTGGGTTTAGAGTGTATGAGAGTATCGCTAACCTTAGTCGGGGTGCCGCGCGACTCGATCCCCTGTTTGCGGTAGATGTGCCGGCTGAAGAACTAGGTGGCGAACTTAGCGTCGAAACTCTCAAGCAGCAGCTTTACAGTGCGGACAACCCTGAAGGGATTCGCGCGACTGTTTACGATCACACGGCCAATGTCTACGGTCGTTTGGATGGCAGCAATATCGCGCTGCGGCCGCTTGATAATGTAGGGGTTCAATACGGTTTAGCGGCACTCAATGCAGGCGTAATTTCGGCACGCCAGTTTGTTGATCTTAACCGAGATATTGGCGGTTTCGACCGTGATTTAAACCACTCTAAGCGCAGACACCGTGCTGATGCAAAGGCCACTAAGGCTGCAGTAGAATCTGGCCGCATACTCTTCGGTGGCGCAGGCTTGGCGACAACGCCAATCATCGACTATCGCAGCTATATGGATGATCGTGAGGGAGGCGATATTCATATGCTAGTACACCAGTTTTCGACGCGAGCTAGATTGCTAAAAGCTAATGGTCACGCTCTAAATCAGGTGATGCAAATTGGGGGACAGTGGGGCTTTACCGAGTCAGCGCCAGATCTTGGCCAGCTGTTTCGGCAGATGGACAGCTGGATCATTGCAATTCAGGCAGATCGCTCCGAGGCTGATGCAGCTGAAAAAGTGGTGCGCAATAAGCCGGCTGATTTAGCGGACGGATGTTGGGATAATCGAGGCCCTGAGCGGGTGCAGTTAACACAGAGTTTA
>JBLGBD010000051.1:0-21006 GCA_047617585.1 Pseudohongiellaceae bacterium
ATACCTCTTCATCGAAGGAAAATCCTAAGACTTGGAGGCTAGTTTAATTGATATCAAACCTTCCTCGGCAAGCACCCACCTCTATTACTTGATCGAATTTTTAAAGAACTTACCCGAAGTCATCGACTCAGGGAGGGCGTATTATACGTATCCTAGACCCGCTGGCAAGGGGTAGAGTGAGATAGTTTGATAATATTTGTCTAACGGGAAATTACCTTACCAAAGGCACAGGGCGCGAACTGAAGATAACTCGGTAAAAATAGCGTTAAGCGGATGTTTTGCTGGTTTTTGGTTTCAATTTTGCATAGACCCGATACCCCAACAAGACAGCAAGCACAGCTCCGTAAAGCACAGCTTCACCAATATCGAGGCGTGAAATCCAAACTAAATGGACAATAGCCAGAACCGCAGCCACATAGACCAACCGATGCAACCGCTTCCAGTTGCGCCCAAGTTTTCTCACCATCACCAGTGGCGATGTTGCCGCCAACATTGAAAGCAGTACATAGGAAGCAAAACCTACGGTGATGTAAGGACGCTCAATGATCTCTTCAAGAATGTCGCCCCAGCGAAATTGCAGTAGAAAAGTAAGCCACACGAACAGATGCAATGACGCATAAAAGAATGCAAACAGGCCCAACATGCGCCGATGGCGCACAAACTCGGTATTTTTTGAAATAATCCGCAAAGGAGTGAGCGCCAAACTGATGAGTAGAAACCGCAATGCCCACTCCCCCGTCAGCAATGACAGTTCCTTAGCCGGGTCAGGCCCAAGATCATTAGTGGCAATCTTCATAATTAAGATTGCAAAAGGAATCAGCGCCACGCTAAAGATAAGTGGCTTAATGAATCGTTTCATTGGAGGTATATCCAAGCTGGCTGCCCGCACTGCTGCGGGCATTAGCCCTTAAAAATTGCGGGTCAAATCCATGCCTGAATAAAGTGAGGCTACCTGCTCAGCATAACCATTGAACAGGCGGGTATCAGTATATTGCCGACTGAACAAGGTTTGGGGTAATCGCCTTTCTTTATCTTGACGCCATCGAGGGTGATGAACCTGGGGATTCACGTTGGCGTAAAAGCCATATTCGCTAGACTGCAGATCATTCCAAGTGGTGTTGGGCATAGTTTCCCGAAAGTTAATCTTAACGATTGATTTAATGCTCTTAAAGCCATACTTCCAAGGCACTACAAGACGCATAGGCGCGCCATTTTGCGGCGGCAGGTAGTCGCCATACAGTCCGACAGCCATAAAGGCCAACGGATTCATCGCCTCATCCATTCTAAGCCCTTCACGGTAGGGCCAATCGACGATAGCGAAGCGAGACCGCACGCCAGGCATGGAGTCTGAGTCCACCAGGGTTTCAAACTCAACAAACTTAGCCTTCGAGGTAGGCTCGAATTGCTTAATCAGATCAGCTAAGGGGAAACCTATCCAAGGAATAACCATGGACCAAGCCTCCACACAGCGTAGCCTATAGATACGCTCTTCAAGCGCGTGAGGCTTTAATACGTCTTCAAGATTGTATTTGCCGGGCTTTGCCACCTCGCCGGTAATTTCTACTGACCACGGATCTACCTTAAACTCCCCCGAGTTAGATGACGGGTCAGACTTGTCCATACCAAACTCATAGAAATTGTTGTAACGAGTCACATCGTCGTACGGAGTCAATGCTTCGGCGGTATAAAATGGCTCGGAATTAGGCGCGGGTTTTATATCAGCGAACTTATCTCCCCACCATGGCGCTGGCGCCGAGCGCTTCATATCCGCTGGCGCCCGTGCTTTTAGCGTGTCGCCAGATTGCGCGCTGCTAATGGCGGGCATCGTAGCTGCGACTGCGGCCCCCAACATCAAGGTTGAGCTGTCGGTCATAAACCGACGGCGATTACGGTACACGTCCTCGGGTGTGATTTCAGAGGGCTTTATATCGGCTGGCTTTTTTATCAACATGTCAGTAAGTCCGTTGGTCAATTTGTGAATTTTTTATCTGGCGGCCTTGAGCTTTAAACCAGTTGTTTAAACAAGACACTAGATACAGGTAAATAATTTCGCTTATCGAGCATAAAACGTACTACGTATAAGCCGTAAATTCAGTTTCCAGTGTCGCTGCTGCAAACACCCCCTTGATCGATTCAACAGTCGTCTAACTTTGCTCGTCGGAATCAGGCTTTGCAGCGGTCGTTGTTTTAGGCTTCGCCTTCACGGCTTTGGGCTTTGCCGGCGCTTTAGCTGCTTTGCTAGTTTTAATAGAGTCAGCGTCTGCGGGGGTTTGCGCCGCTTTTGCAGGCATTTTTGCCGGCGCCAGACTGCTTGGACCAATACCCTTGCTTATATAGAGCCACCTTATAGGGCCGGAGAATCCATACAGGATAGCCATGACTAACAGTACTTCATGGGGGTTTTGCGCAACCACGACTAAAAGCACAACTGCAAAGATGAACACCAAAAAGGGCACAGTACCTCTGAAATGCAGCTCTTTAAAACTGAAGTATTTGTAGTTGGAGATCATCAGCAAGCCCACAAAAACAGTGAGGATAGCGCTCATATAGGCAACTCCTGCTGTAACCTCCACCCCGTATTTATGCGCGACCCAAGGCACAAACGTCACAATGGCGGCTGCTAGTGGGCTCTGCAAGCCAACGAAAAAGCGTTTATCAACCGACTCTAATTGCACATTGAAACGAGCAAGCCTGATAGCAGCACAGGACATATAGATAAAACTGGCTGCCCATCCCACTCTTTCAAGGGGGCCAAACCCCCAGCTAAACATAATCAGAGAAGGAGCAACTCCAAAGGATACCATGTCAGACAGACTGTCGAACTGAGCGCCAAAAGCACTCTGGGTATTGGTTAGCCTCGCGATGCGACCGTCCAAGCCATCACAGATACCTGCAATCAATATGGCCCACCCCGCTTCATTGAAATTCCCCGACATACCAGCTATCACGGCGTAAAATCCGGCAAATAGCGCTGCCAAAGTAAGCAAGTTAGGTAGTAAATAGATACCGCGGCGACGCACTTTTTTGCCGCCCTCGGACACTATTTCCTCGTGCTCATCAATTGGCAATAGGGTATCGCTAATGCTGTCTCGTTGATCTTCATTCATATTAATTGGGTTACCAAATTCACAATGACTGCCGATTATAGCCTTCAACATGTGGCATTGCGTGTTGTTTTTTAAGGATTATTGCACCGGTTGGGCTAGATGCTATATGATCGCGCCTCATAAATCTAAGGCCAGCTAAGCCCTCGAATGTATCACGAGCGCTGGTAAAACCCATTTAAGACGGAGTGAATCCATGAATTATTTCAATACACTGCCTTTGCGGCTTCAACTTGAACAGCTTGGCAAATGCCGATTTATGGATGCCAGCGAATTCAGTGGCGGTGTAAATAAGCTAAATGGCTGGAAAATAGTCATCATTGGCTGTGGCGCTCAAGGCCTCAACCAAGGCCTCAACATGCGCGACAGCGGCCTAGACGTCTCCTACACGTTACGTGCAGAGGCGATCGCCGAGAAACGAGCCTCATGGAAAAATGCCACTGAAAACGGCTTCACAGTAGGCACCTACGAAGAACTCATTCCAAGTGCAGACTTGGTGCTGAATTTGACCCCAGACAAGCAGCACAGCCCTGTGGTTGCCAAAGTGATGCCTTTAATGAAGAAAGGAGCTACTTTGGCTTACTCCCACGGTTTTAACGTGGTCGAGGAAGGCATGAAGATTCGCGATGACCTAACTGTCGTTATGGTTGCACCGAAAAGCCCAGGCTCTGAGGTTCGCGAAGAGTACAAACGCGGATTTGGCGTGCCGACGCTAATCGCAGTTCACGCGGAAAACGACCCCAATGGGGATGGCCTTGAAATAGCCAAAGCGTATGCTGCAGGCACCGGTGGCCACAGGGCTGGTGTACTCGAATCATCCTTTATTGCTGAAGTTAAATCTGACCTTATGGGCGAGCAGACTATCCTATGTGGCATGTTGCAAACTGGCTCTATCCTTTGCTACGACAAGATGGTTGAAAAAGGCGTTGATCCAGGGTATGCCTCAAAACTGGTCCAGCATGGCTGGGAAGTCATCGCCGAAGGCCTTAAACATGGCGGCATCACCAACATGATGGACCGCCTGTCCAACCCTGCCAAGCTAGTGGCGAACGAAATGGCTGAAGAGCTCAAAGAAATCATGGCGCCGCTTTATCAAAAGCACATGGACGACATTATCACCGGTAACTTCTCGGCAGGTATGATGGAAGATTGGGCTAATGACGATGCCAAGCTGCTCAGCTGGCGTGAAGCGACCACCGAGTCTGCCTTCGAAAAATCGACTGCGGGTGAAATGAGCATTGCCGAACAAGAGTATTACGAACATGGCATTGTCATGATTGCGATGGTCAAGGCTGGCGTTGAACTGGCCTTTGAAACCATGACAGCAAGCGGCATAATTGATGAATCAGCCTACTACGAGTCGCTACATGAAGTGCCGCTAATTGCGAACTTGATTGGCCGTAAAAAACTTTACGAAATGAACAAAGTAATTTCAGATACTGCTGAATATGGCTGCTATCTGTTCTCCCACGAATGCGTGCCTCTGCTTGCAGACTTCATGAAAAAAATAGATACGGATGTGATCGGCAAAGGTTTGCAGGTTGCTGATTCGGGTGTGGAAAACGCAGACTTAATAGCAGTCAATGACTCTATTCGCTCTCACTCTATTGAAGTTGTAGGCAAGCGCCTACGCAAATACATGACGGCTATGAAGAAAGTAATCTAACCCAAAAGCGCGAAAAAAAAGGCCGATTAGTTTAGCGCTTGCTATAACTAATCGGCTTTTTTTTATACACAAGAGTCACTATAAGGCGAGGGTCTTCTCTCCTCTAGAAATGCCACTCACACCCGTGCGCGCTACTTCCATAACCGTGTTGTCGCCAAGCGCAGCAATGAACGCATCAAGCTTTTGGCTAGTGCCTGTTAGCTGAATACTAAAAACATTAGGGGTCAGGTCAACTACTTGACCGCGGAAGATATCCACTGTGCGCCCTACTTCGGCGCGCTGGGCGCCTGTCGCTTTGACTTTAATCAACATTAACTCACGCTCAATGTGATCCCCCTCGGTGAGATCCACCAGTTTTACCACATCCACAAGCTTATTTAAGTGCTTGGTAATTTGCTCGATCCGAGCTTCATCACCGCTGGTGGTTAAAGTAAGGCGAGACAATGATTTGTCTTCAGTAGGTGCAACCGTCAACGAATCGATATTGTAGTTACGCTGAGAGAATAAGCCCACCACCCGAGACAATGCGCCTGGCTCATTTTCCATTAACACAGAGATTATATGTCGCATTTTATGTTCTCTCCGTTTTACTTAATATCATGTCCTTCATCGCGCCGCCTTTTATCGCCATTGGATAGACATGCTCCTCCGGATCAACTGCAATATCCACAAAAACTAATCGGTCTTTCATAGCGAAAACTTCTTCTAACTTGGAGTGCAGCTCGCCATATTTTTCGATACGAACCCCAACATGCCCGAATGCTTCGGCTAACTTAACAAAGTCTGGCAAAGACTGGGCATAGGTGCTGGCCGAGTGCCTACCACCGTACTGCAGATCTTGCCATTGTTTCACCATGCCAAGGGCTTCGTTGTTCAAACAAATAATTTTGATTGGCAACTGATATTGGCAGCAGGTTGCTAACTCCTGCAGATTCATCTGAAAGCTACCCTCGCCTGTAATACACACAGAAACTGCATCTCTGTGAGCAAACTGAACGCCCATTGCTGCAGGAAGACCGAAGCCCATAGTGCCGAGCCCCCCTGAATTAATCCAACGCCTTGGTTTATCGAAACCATAGTACTGAGCCGCAAACATCTGATGCTGACCTACGTCTGTCGATACAAATGCATCGCCTTTGGTAATATCAAATACAGCTTGAACCGCTTGCTGAGGCTTTATTACGCCGTCAGCAGATGGCACCACAGCGAGACTGTCTTTTTCTCGCCATTTCGCGATTTGATCCCACCAAACTGTTAATGCTTGCTTATCGATTTTAGTTTTCGATTGTATGATTTGAGCAATCATCTCTTCTAAAACCAGATCGACCGCACCCACTATTGGCACGTCAGCCGCCACGGTCTTTGATATTGATGCAGGGTCTATATCGATATGCAAGATGGTGGCATCTGGACAAAACTTCGACGTATCAGAATTAGTCACCCGATCATCAAATCTCGCGCCCACACAAAGCAGAACATCACAGTAATGCATTGCCATGTTCGCCTCATAGGTGCCATGCATTCCGAGCATCCCTAGAAATTGAGGATCCGATGCCGGATACGCGCCTAATCCCATTAGAGTATTAGTCACTGGATACCCTAAATTGCGACACATGGTTGTCAGAAGTTCGGACCCATTACCCTGTATCACTCCACCGCCGGCATAAATCATCGGCCGTCTGGCTGTTAAAAGTGCTTCTACTGCTTTCTTAATTTGCCCAGAGTGGCCTTTGCCGGGCACCGTATAAGACCGCATTTTTACCTCAGTTGGGTACACATACGGGTTCTTTATTTTCGGATCGGTGACGTCTTTCGGAATATCTATAACCACCGGACCAGGTCGGCCTGTGGTCGCCAAATAAAACGCTTTCTTCACCAGCATAGGGATCTCAGCAGCGCTCTGTGCCATGAAACTATGCTTTACGATTGGACGGGATAGGCCAATCATATCCGTCTCTTGAAAAGCATCTGTGCCAATCAACCGGCTTTCTACCTGCCCAGAAATTACCACCATAGGGATCGAGTCCATATAAGCTGTGGCAATACCCGTGATTGTATTTGTCGCACCCGGCCCAGAAGTGACCAGCACAACGCCCGGTTTACCGGTTGAGCGCGCATAGCCGTCGGCAGCATGGGTTGCTGCTTGTTCGTGACGTACCAGAATGTGCTCGACCTTATCTTGGTTAAAAATCGCATCGTAAATATGCAACACGGCCCCACCAGGGTAACCGAATATGATCTCAACGCCTTCATCGTGCAACGCACGCATAAGCATTTCACCACCAGATAATTGATCCACTTGTCTAGCCTCTGTTTATGGCAACAAGAGCTGCCGGTTAATGTAAATCTGTATTAATAAAGTGCGATAGCAACATGCGCCAAGAAGCCAGCTGCTATAAGTTAATGTTCAGAAAAGTTAGCAACAAAAAGCCAATGCATGAAACTCATACAAACGAACTTTTTGTCGGTCCCGTACGTGATAACGTGAATGGAACCTAAGGTGGATGTTGTCTGACACCTAGACCGTAATCTGCCAATAATTCGGGTCTCGAATTGAGCTGACTACACAGTGAAAAGCGGGATTGACCGAATTGCACTGCTTTAACAGTGCAATTCTGCCAGCTTGGAGAGGAAAGTCAAGCACTTAGCCTCCCTAAGCACCTGCATTATATAGGGTTTTAGGATGCCTGAGCGGGCTCGAGCCTTGGCGCTTTCTTAAAGTCTAATTCTCCGCCAAGGCTTAAATCGACCTTAATCACATCACCCGGCGAATAGTCGCCCTGCAGCACCTGTTGTGCTAGCGGGTTTTCAATCCAGTTCTGAATAGCCCGCTTAAGCGGTCTAGCACCGTAAACGGGGTCGTAACCTATATCTGCAACCCGATCTAATACTGCTGTCGTCACCTCGATAGCCAGATCAATATTTGCCAAGCGCTTGTTTAACAGTCCAATTTGTATCTCAGCGATGCCTCGAATCTGTTCTTTTTGCAGCGGATGAAAAACTACTGTTTCATCAATTCGGTTAACAAACTCTGGCGAGAAATGCCGTACCACGGATTCAAGCACTGCTTTTTTCACTGAATCGTAATCTGCCGCATCAAAGTTTTCCGCATGCATCATTTCTTGAATCCGATCAGAACCCAAATTCGAGGTCATAACGATTACGGTGTTTCTAAAATCAACTGTACGGCCATGGCCATCAGTTAAACGGCCATCATCCATTACTTGAAGTAGGATATTGAACACGTCTGGGTGGGCTTTTTCCACTTCATCCAAAAGCAGCACAGAGTAAGGCCGACGCCTGACTGCCTCGGTTAAATACCCCCCCTCTTCATAGCCAACATAACCAGGAGGCGCACCAATAAGCCTGGCAACCGAGTGTTGTTCCATAAATTCGGACATGTCAATTCGCACCATTGCTTCATCGGTATCAAACAAGAATTCTGCCAGCGCTTTGCATAACTCAGTTTTACCCACGCCTGTTGGTCCAAGAAATAGAAACGAACCATTGGGCCGGTTGGGATCAGATAAACCTGAGCGGGATCTACGAACCGCGTTGGATACCGCAATTATTGCTTCATTCTGACCAATTACTCGCTTGTGTAAGGCGTCTTCCATCGCCAACAATTTAAGTTTGTCGCCCTCTAACATTTTACTCACTGGGATGCCGGTGGAACGCGAAACCACGTCGGCAATTTCCTCTTCGGTAACTCGAGTTCGAAGCAATTTTTTCTCAACCGCCTCGGCTTGGAGTGCCTCCTCAAGCTTCGCTTCTAGATCCGGCACAATGCCGTACTGAATTTCTGACATGCGAGCTAAATCGCCATTGCGTCTCGCTAGCTCCATGTCGTTACGTACCTTTTCAAGGCTCGCGCGAATTGTCTGAGCACCCTGAAGGGAAACCTTCTCGGCCTTCCAAATTTCCTCAAGGTCTGAGTATTCCTTCTCTAGCTCGGCTATCTCGTCAACCAGTTTTGCTTTGCGTTTTTGCGACGCCGCGTCTTCCTCTTTTTTAAGTGCCTCACGTTCTATTTTTAACTGAATCAAGCGGCGGTCAAGGCGATCCATTACTTCTGGCTTAGAGTCAATTTCCATACGGATAAGACTCGCCGCTTCATCAATTAAATCAATTGCCTTGTCAGGAAGCTGGCGATCAGTTATGTATCGAGCGGACAAACGCGCTGCGGCAATAATCGCTGAGTCGGAGATGTCTACGCCATGGTGAACTTCATATCGCTCTTTCAAACCACGAAGAATGGCAATTGTGTCTTCCTCGCTCGGCTCGTCTACCAACACTTTTTGGAAGCGTCGCTCTAGTGCGGCGTCTTTTTCAATATACTGGCGATACTCATCAAGCGTTGTTGCGCCTACACAGTGCAGCTCACCGCGGGCCAGCGCCGGCTTCAGCATATTGCCAGCGTCCATTGAACCTTCAGCTTTTCCTGCGCCAACCACAGTGTGGAGTTCATCGATAAAGAGGATTATTGAACCCTCTTGTTTGGCCAGCTCATTAAGCACGCCTTTTAAACGCTCTTCGAATTCTCCGCGAAATTTAGCGCCAGCAATCAACGAACCCATGTCCAGAGAAAGCACACGTTTTCCCTTCAGCCCTTCCGGTACTTCCCCATTTATGATGCGCTGAGCTAAACCTTCGATGATTGCGGTCTTGCCGACACCAGGCTCACCGATTAGTACAGGGTTATTTTTGGTGCGGCGCTGTAAAACTTGAATAGTCCGACGAATCTCTGCGTCTCTACCAATCACCGGATCAAGCTCGCTTTTCTCTGCTCGCTCGGTCAAGTCCACGCAATACTTTGCAAGAGCCTGACGGGATTCTTCGGCTGAGGCGTCGTTCACGCTGTCTCCGCCACGCAAATTCTTTATTGCATTCTCGAGCGCCTGTTTAGAAACGCCAAAAGAACTCAATAGCTTGCCAAGCGCGCCTGCATCATCCATGGCGGCAATTAAAACGGTTTCGCTAGAAACGAAAGTGTCGCCGTTTTGCTGCGCTAGCTTGTCAGATTTGTTAAGCAGCTTGCTCAACTCAGGAGACACTGAGATGCTGCCATCGGAACTTGAGACCTTAGGCAAATCGTCAACAAGGGTTTGTAATTTCAAAATCAAATCGGCAATGTTGTAACCGGTCTGTGCCAGCAGCGGCCGAACAGAACCACCTTTCTGTTCAATCAATGCCAAGAGCAAATGGGCAGGCTCAATGTAATTATTGTCACGGCCTAACGCCAGCGATTGCGCGTCACTGAAAGCTGATTGCAGCTTGCTTGTAAATTTATCTATTCCCACAGCTGAACTCTCCTTTGAGCAGGCGCGCTAAATATTTAGTACCCACATGAACCGTCTTCTGCTGAGTTTAATTGGGCCGTATGATCAATTTTTCAATACGCTGATAGATAAAATATTGATCCTGATCAAACTAACTGATCAGTTAGAACCTAGTGTGGTTTACCGTGTAGCGAATAGCGAATAGCTGAGGTCGAGCTTGGCGAGGCTTAGGAGGTAAGGCAAATAAAATTGGCCATTCGACCGGTGACGCCATCGCGCCGGAAGGAAAAAAACCGTTCGCTGTCACATACGGTGCAAGCTTCCCCTCCGAAATGATTGCTGACTCCTAGCTCATGCAGTTTGGCTTTTGCCAAACCGTAAATGTCGGCTAAATATTTATCATGGCCCTTTGGGGCAAACAATGTATCAACAGTAGCCTTAGGCATAGACACAGAAAAAGCCGCTTTGACATCTTCTCCCACTTCGAAATGGCAGGGTCCTATGGCTGGGCCGAGATAGACTAGCAGTTGATCTGGCTGAGACTTAAACTCTGCGAGGGTATTGTCAAGTACACCGCCAGCTAGACCACGCCAACCGCAATGAGCGATAGCGACCTCTGAACCTTCCTGATTGGTGATAAATACTGGCAAGCAGTCGGCGCTCATGACACAGCACATGATATTTGGAACGCTTGTATAAATCGCGTCCGCTTCAAGTGCAGGACCTGCTTCTTCTACCCTGACAACATCCACTGAATGGGTTTGCTCCAACCACTGCCAGTTTTGGTCTTTGCCTATTGAGCTTGCTAATTGCAGACGATTGTTAGCAACGTACGTCGCATTGTCGCCTACGTGTAACCCCATATTATTGGTAGCGAAAGGTTTGCGGCTGAGGCCTTTAGTGCGCAGTGTGGTGCCAGCTAAAACATTGCCAGGAGCTAGCCACGGTGCTGCCAAAAAATCTCCCGCACCCCCCACTAAGCTTGTTCCGCTCGCTTGTCTTCAGCCAATGCCGCAAGCAAGCCCAACATGTCATCGGGCAGCTCAGCAATAAATTCTAGTGGCTCATCCGATATGGGGTGAAGAAACGCAAGACGCCTGGCGTGCAGTGCTTGGCGTTTGAACTGTTGCAGTTGCAGCGCCAAATTTGCATGACACGCGCGCGGCATCTGCAAACGGCCACCATATAGCTGATCACCGACGATCGGGCTCTTTATAGACGCCATGTGCACCCTAATTTGATGGGTTCGGCCAGTCTCGAGTTTTACATCCAGCAAAGTGTGGCAGCGAAATCGCTTCGCTATTTTGTAGTGAGTTATCGCTTCTTTGCCTTCACGCACAACGGCGCGCTTTTTGCGGTTAATAGGATGTCTTCCCAAAGGCTGCTCGATGCGTCCGCCTCCGGTAAAAATACCTTGCACAACAGCCTGGTATTCCCTTGAAATATTTCTCAGCTGCAGCATAGCCACCAACCGCGTATGGGCTATCAGGTTTTTTGCCACTATAAGCAGTCCAGTAGTGTCTTTATCTAAGCGGTGGATAATTCCCGCCCGCGGCAGCTCTTCCAACTGAGGGATTTTGCTCAGCAAGCCATTTAACAGCGTGCCTTCCCTATTGCCAGCCGCTGGATGAACCACGACCCCCGCCGCCTTGTTTATGATCACAAGGTCTTCATCTTCAAACACTATTTCGACAGGCAACTCTTCGGCTGCCCAGCGTTCGTTAGTGGGCATTGTGGCATTTATCTCTAACAAATCCCCCTCGTCCAAACGGTCTCTGGGTCTTAGAGGCTGGCTATTTACAAGCAAACTCCCCTCTTTTATCCATGTTTGTAGACGAGAACGGGAATAGTCGGGAAACAATTGAGCTGCAATCTGGTCTAAACGATTACCTGCTAAAGTATCGGGAACGCTGGCGCTGAGGCTAATTTGTGTTGTCATAGGTATATGATACTTGATTGCGGCATAAGTGCGCAGGAAAGTTGTGGGGCTTGGGTTTGAAGTCGCGGCTGTGGTTAAATAGGCGCATAAAATTTGGCGCAATTATGAAGGTAGTTTCGGTGAAACAGTACGTAAACAAATGTATGGCAACTCTCCTACTGACGGCAGCTTTGACAGGCTGCGGCTTGTTCGGCGGAGATGAAGACGATGATCAATTTGCAGGCCTTTCCTCTGAAGAGCAGTTTTACATTCGGGCCCAAGACCAGCTGGGAAGCCAAAACTTTCGTGGTGCCATCGAAACCTACCAGGCCTTAGAGTCACGCTTCCCATTCGGCCGGTTTGCGGATCAGGCACAAATCGAAGTGGTTTATGCCTACTACCGAAATAACGATTTAGAAGCCTCCAGAGCGGCGGCTGATCGCTTTATCCGTTTACATCCGGAAAATGAAAACATTGATTATGCCTATTATATGAAGGGCTTAGCCTCGTTCACTGAAAACCGTGGTTTTATAAACAGATTCCTCCCGGTTGACCAGACCAAACGCGACCCCGGCAGGGCACGAGAATCGTTTTCGGACTTTTCGCAAATGCTCGCCCTCTACCCAGACAGCCCCTATGCAGCTGATGCAAGGGCAAGAATGGTTTACTTGCGCAACAACCTTGCTGCCTATGAAATTCATGTGGCCAGCTACTACATTGAGCGAAGCGCCTATATAGCGGCACTTAGACGAGGCCAATATGTTGTTGAGAATTTTCAAGGTACCCCTGCCGTCGCCGATGGCATGGCTATTATGGTTGAATGTTATTTACGCTTGGGCCTAAACGATCTCGCCGATACATCGTTAGGCTTGTTGCGCGAGAACTACCCAGAGCACACCGCCTTTGACCGCAATGGCGAATTCACTGTGCGCACGGACGTTACTAATCCTTCCTTGCTGTATACCGTGTCTTTTGGCCTGCTAGGCGATAACCGAGGCAATCCACCTTTAGCTCCAACTCAGCGTCCTCGAAACTCTGGCTCACAGGAGATCATCAATTCTCAGCTGGCTCCGGCCACACCCAAACGCTCTTGGTTTGATATTTTGACCTTTGGCCTCTTCAGCTAGCCAAGCGGCCCGAGGCTTTTAGCTGTTTAACTGCCGCTTATCAGCTTAAGCGGCACGCTGACACCGGCAGTGGCCCAATAACCGCGCCTTTGGCTAGCAGTATCCATGCAAACAACACCCACCCATTACAGGCATTAGCGTGTAAACCGTTTCCGTAGCTGTGCGTTAAATTGTGCAGAAACCAATTATTTTTAGCACAAAAAGGCTGATAAATTGTGAAAATCGGGAAATAAGACTGCTATGGAGCATACTTGTTCCACAATTAGCCCAAACATTGGGAGCTCAATTCTGAATCAGTCAGCGGCTTTAGATCGTTTTTTACGCTCGGTGCAGGCACGTGCCTATCGAATTGCTCAAATAGCCACCAATCATTCCGATGACGCCTTAGATATAGTTCATGACACAATGTTTAAACTGGTCGAAAAGTATGGGGACAAACCCAGCGAACAGTGGCCGCCTCTATTTTACCGCATCCTCAACAGCAAAATTAACGATTGGTATCGCCGCAGCAGTGTTCGAAATCGCCATCGCGCGTGGCTTACGGCTGATGATGGCGGCGAAGACCCAATACAAACCGCTCCAGATACTCGCTGCCAAACCCCTGAATCCGAGAATGTGATTGGTGAGGGCATGGATAAATTGCAGTCCGTCCTGCATCTGCTGCCGCCTCGGCAGCAGCAGGCCTTTCTGCTGCGCGCTTGGGAGGGGCTGGACGTAAAGCAAACCGCTCTTGCTATGGATTGTGCCCAAGGCAGCGTAAAAACCCACTACTCGCTAGCAATTCATAGCTTACGCGAGCATCTTGGCGAACATTGGTCATGAAAAAATACGATGAACTAACCTTTGTCTCGACGATTTCAAAACAACTGGATGACTACGCTGAGGCATTAGATGACGACACCCTATCCCGGCTTGATTGGGCCAGGGCGCACGCGTTGGCTCAGCGACATGAGATCGAAACACCTTCGCAACTGCTTATAAAAGTTCGAGACAAACTTGTTGAATCCGAAAAGTTGCCAAGCGCGATAGAAATAGAACTCAATAAAATGAGAGTGCAGGCCGTCGCTCAAGCCAGCAACCCCCAGCATTCGCTGGCTAGGTTAGCGGCGAAAATTTACCGCCGCTTTTTTGGCAGTGGCTTTGGACTTAGCCATGCAATGGTTGCGACAGCGTGCCTGACTATTGCTGTAGTTAGGTTAGTTTAGTTTAGTTTAGTTTAGTTTAGTTTAGTTTAGTTTAGTTTAGTTTAGTTTAGTTTAGTTTAGTTTAGTTTAGTTTAGTTTAGTTTATGAGGTGGACGAATTCGGCAGTATTAGTATTAGTAATAGTAGTGACGAATTCGCCATAGTCGCCTCAAGCGAGGAATTAGAGCTGTATGAAAATCTGGATTTCTACTTGTGGCTGGCAGACAGTGAATTCTTAAATTAATAATCAGACTAATGCCTAATGCTATTTAATGTAGATATCCGCGGCGCTTTACTTGGGGTGTATTTACTGACTTGGAGTTTAATCGCCAGCGCCGCGGAAAATGAGGCTCAAACTGCGTTAGATGGCCAGCCCAATTTAGAGATATTGGAGTTCTTAGGTCAATTTGAAACGGACCAAGGCAACTGGATAGCGCCAGGTGAACTTATGCAGGAAGAATTTAAAACTTTGCTCAGCGCAGCAATCAACGCAGAATCAGAGCCCGCAACGAATGCTGCTGACTCGGGAACCAATAATTAGGTATGGGTATCACCTTAAAACTAATAGTAGGATTCGTCTTCGTCTTGAGTATGGGCGCGAATGTTTATGCACAAGAAAATATTTCTTGGGCTGATCTGTCGTTAGAAGAGCGTCAAACTCTAGAGCAGCTTGAAAGTCAATGGGATAGTTTGCCCGCCCGGCGGCAAGCAGCTTTACGCCGGGGCGTGAGTCGTTGGCAAAAAATGCAGCCCTAAGAGAGAGGCGAAGCACAGGCTCAGCTAAAACGCTATCTCAACTTGCCACAAGAGCAGCGACGAGTCATAAACCAGCGGTTTCAGCGCTTCAGTAACTTATCCCCAGTGCAGCAAAGGCGCCTTAAAACCATACAGCAACGGTTTCAACGTCTGTCACCACAGATGCGGCAAGAACTCAGAGAGCGGTTTGAACAGCGAAACCCTAGATTACAAAGACTCGAGAGAGCCAACGCAGCACAGGCGGAAAAGGTGGTTAAACCACAAGACTCTGGACGGGCCAACAATGCACAGCTGCCACCAAGCAATTCGCGCTCTGCTGAGCTCAACAGGCCACCCCAAAGAGATAGCCCCTCACAGCGGTCGAGACCACAAGCGCCTAACTAAGTGACTTACTCACCAATATGCCAAGCGTTGGTAATTGGATAACGCCGATCTCGCCCAAACCCGCGCTGAGTCAGCCTGACGCCAATTGGACTCTGCCGCCGCTTGTATTCGTTGATATCAACTAGCCTTATCACTTTGTGAACCATTGCCTTATCAAACCCAGCATTAACTATAGCCTCTGCGCTAAAGTCTTTTTCAATATAGAGCTCTAATACCTGATCTAAAACATCGTACGGTGGCAGGCTATCTTGGTCTTCTTGGTCAGGCGCCAACTCTGCTGAGGGAGGCCTGTCGATCACCGCTTGAGGAATAACTTCACGGGGCTGGTCCTCATAGCAGGTATTGCGAAACACTGACAGGCGATAAACCAAGGTCTTGGAAACGTCCTTCAGCACATCGAAGCCACCGGCCATATCGCCGTAAAGAGTAGAATAGCCGACAGCAATTTCACTCTTGTTTCCCGTTGTTAGCACCAACAAGCCTTTTTTATTTGAGATAGCCATGAGCAATACTCCACGGCATCTTGCCTGTAGATTTTGCTCGCTGACATCAGCCTCGTAACCAGAAAATTCTGCACTCAAAGTGCCCATGAACGATTCATAGACGTCCTCTATGGAAATCACACTGTACTCCACCCCCTGCTGCCGGGCTTGTTGGGCTGCTGCTGATAAGGACAACGAGGAGGTGTAGGCAAAAGGCATCATCACCGCTTTAACTCTATCTTTACCCAGGGCATCGACCGCAATAGCTAGAGTGAGGGCTGAATCTATGCCTCCAGAAAGACCAAGCACCACTCCGCTAAACCGATTCTTGGTGACATAGTCACGCACACCCAACACTAGACTTTGATAAACCTCCATTGCCGCGGACGGTGCCTGGGCAATACTTTCTATCGCTATCCTCACCCCAGCCTTTTCATCGTCAGTCGCAGCATCTATTTCCAGCGCAGCACAAAATAGACCTTCGCTGAATGCCGGCGCTAGGTACTGTAATTTGTGGCTGGGATGAACAACCATCGACCTGCCATCGAACACCAGTTCGTCTTGTCCCCCAACCAGATTGACATACACGATGGGAAAACCGCCCTGTGTGCTGCGCTTGAAAAGCAGTTCTTGCCTTTGGTCTTGTTTCCCCATGTGAAAAGGCGAGGCGTTAATATTGATCATTAAATCAGCCGCTGCGGCTTTCGCTTGAGCAACGGGTTCCTGCTCCCACATATCTTCGCAGATAGTAAAGGCGACCTTTATCCCGAACAAAACCAGGACACAAGGCCCATCTCCTTTCTCAAAGTAGCGGCGCTCATCAAACACCTGGTAATTGGGCAGGCACTGCTTGCGGTAACGACCCAATTCTTTGCTCCCGTCGAGTACCACTAAACTGTTATAAAGCTTACCTTGGTGGTGCTCGGGATAGCCGATCACACAAACTATCGACAGTTGCGCAGCCTTGATTTTGGCCAGCGCCTTAGTCACTCTGATTTCTAAACTAGGACGCAGCAGCAGGTCTTCTGGAGGGTACCCAGTTAGAGAAAGCTCGGGAAATACGATGATGTCGCCTTGGTTTTGAGTAATGGCCTCTTGAGCATAGCGGATGATTGCGTTGCTGTTGCCTTCAATATCTCCGACGAGGAAATTGATTTGCGCCATTACTAGATTAATTTTCTGGGTCATTCTGCTGCCTTAGTTGCTTTGCTGTATACTCAAACTTCTTGGGAACTGTACGATAAATTTAGCCAGCTTAGATTAGGCCGACCACTGGAATAAAGCGTCATCATGTCAGAGAAAACGATTCAGCACACCGGCCAAATTGACAACGTTTCTGCTGTCTACAATGTCTATCGTATTGCTCTACCTTTAGTCCTGCTAGTCACCTACCTAAGCAACCCAGAATTCACGCTTCTTGGAGACCTTAATTCTACACTTTTCATACAGGTTAGCGCAGCCTATGTAGTGTTTGGCCTTGCTGTGGTGCTCTTTTTTCCCAGTGTCAGCCGCCTAATCGACCGGCAGCACCTGTTAGCCGGCACATTGATTGTCGATATCATCGCCACCGCTGTTATAGTTTATTGCTGTGGAGGTATCGACAGCGGTTTAGGCTTACTGCTCATTGTGACTATCGCCTCTGGTAGCATTCTAATTCGCGGCAGGATTAGTACTTTCCTTGCCGCTATCGCTACTCTTGCCTTGATCTACAGTGAACTGTATATCGCTTTATCCATAGAAAGCCCGCCCAACCAATTTGTCCAAACAGGAATACTTGGTGCGATCTTGTTCGCCACCTCTTTGTACATTCAAATGGTAACAAACAAGATTTACCAAACCGCACTAGTCGCAGATAAACAAGCGGCGAGCATTGTCAATTTGGAAAAGCTTAATAACGAGATTATTCAGCGTATGCGAACTGGGGTTTTGGTGGTCAATCACGATCTAGATATCATAAGTATGAACAGTGCCGCCAAACAAACCTTAATCCCAATTTTGACTCAACCAGCCAAGGACAGCGATTTTGAGTATCAATTACCTGCGGCACTGCAAGAGCAGCTTAGCTATTGGAAGGTCAATCCTAAACGGCAGCCTCAGCCTATTATAATTCCCAAAAGCTCTAAACAGCTCCAAGTTAATTTTGCGTTCTTAAAGCCAGAGATAGGATCTGATATTTTGGTTTTCCTTGAGGACAATCGGCAAATTGTGCAGCGAGTTAGACAAATGAAATTGGCCTCCCTTGGCCGGCTCACTGCCAGTATTGCCCATGAAGTTAGAAACCCATTAGGGGCAATTAGTCATGCCAGCCAACTGCTAAAGGAATCAGAATCCGTATCTGTTGACGATAGACGCATGATTGAAATAATTCTTGACCACTGCTCTCGGGTGAACATGATCATTGAAGATGTTCTGGATGCATCTCGGCAAGATGAATCCTCAGCGGTGAGGCTGGAGCTAAAACAATGGCTAGAGGAATTCGTCTCTGGCTATCAGGCAACCCATGAACTGTGTGATCAAATCGATCTGCAGATCAACACAGATACCACTCAAATCAATGTAATCAAAGGGCAGCTGGAACAAGTACTCAATAATCTATTTGATAACGGACTGCGCTACAGCCATAAAGCTACCGGCAGGGCAACCTTAAAAATTACTGCTGGCACGGATTCTCGTGATGGTGACCAACAGCCCTACATCCATGTTATCGATGATGGCAAAGGGATAGATGAAGATGCTGAGGCTAATTTGTTTTATCCTTTCAATACAACCGAATCAAGTGGCACTGGCTTAGGACTTTATATCTCTAAAGAACTGTGCGAAGCTAATCAATCACAGCTTTCCTACAGTAGAACAAAGGACGGCAAAAGCCGCTTTAGCATCTACTTTAGCCACCCCGACAGAAGCGTCGCTTAACTGAAATCTCACCATGACAGACCGCATCTTAATAGTAGACGATGAGCCAGACATTCGAGAGTTACTCGAAATCACCTTGGGTCGTATGTCACTACAAACCTCATCCGCTCATGACCTTGCTAGCGCTAAACATCTCCTGAATAGCGAAACGTTCAATCTTTGCCTGACTGACATGCGCCTGCCTGATGGCGACGGTATTGAGCTAGTAGAGTATATCCAAGAAAAATTCAGCCAAATTCCAGTGGCTATGATCACCGCGCATGGCAATACCGAAACAGCGATTAAGGCGCTCAAAGCGGGTGCATTCGATTTCGTTTCAAAACCGGTAGACCTACAAAAACTTAGAGATATGGTGACGGCAGCACTGCGCTTATCCAGCAAAAAAAGCTCCGCCGCGAAAGCCGCAAACGAGGAGCTGGCTAGTCACTCACCCTCCGGAATTACCGGCCAATCAGCAAGAATACAGACCCTGCGAAATCAAATTGGCAAGTTAGCCAGGTCTCAAGCGCCTATTTTTATAAGCGGCGAATCTGGCAGTGGTAAGGAGCTCGCGGCAAAGGCTATCCATCAACAAAGCGCCCGCAGCAACTCCCCATTCATTGCTGTCAACTGTGGGGCTATTCCTCAAGAGCTAATGGAGAGCGAGTTGTTTGGTCACTTAAAAGGCAGCTTTACTGGCGCCGACCAAGACAAAATAGGACTTTTTCAAGCCGCCAACACGGGCACATTATTCTTAGACGAGGTTGCTGACTTACCCCTGCAAACCCAAGTTAAACTGCTCCGGGTTATTCAAGAAAAATCGATAAGGCCTGTAGGGTCGCAAAAAGAAGTCGCCATAGACGTACGGCTGTTAAGTGCTACTCACAAAAATTTGTCCACGGAAGTCGAACTTGGCAGGATGCGGCAAGATCTCTATTTTAGAATTAATGTAATAGAACTCAGCGTGCCACCGCTACGCGAGAGACTTGAAGACCTCCAAGAACTAACCCTGGCCTTGCTTCGTAAAATTGCAAAAGAGAATCAAGCGGAGCTTTGCACGTTGAGTGATAGCGCCCTAGTCACATTGAAAGCCTATGATTTCCCCGGCAATGTTCGCGAACTAGAAAACATTTTGCAACGAGCCGCCACGCTGTGCGAAAACCAACTTATAGAACGAAGCAATCTAGAATTTCTCATAAAGACGAATCTCTCCAATGTTAAACCAAGCGAGGCGTTTGTAGAAACAGACGCTCACCTTGAGGACAGTGATCTGGAGCTTACCGAAAACTTTTCACTTGAAAAACATTTAGAAGCTATCGAGATTGAAGCAATAGAAAAAGCCTTGGAAGAAACTAGGTGGAACCGAACGGCGGCGGCGAAGAAACTGGGTATGTCATTCCGCTCATTACGTTACCGACTTAAAAAACTCGGCCTAGACTAACCGCGCCGACTTAGCCCCGTTACTTTCTAGTCGATATGGCGCCTAATCTATTGGGCTCGCTCGGCTTAAAATAACATCGACCAAAAGCTTGGCTGACGCAGGTGCCAACACCAATCCATTTCTGAATTGGCCTGCGTTTACATACATGTTTTGCATGCCGGGCACTCCACCAATTTGTGGAATTCCTTGCGGCGACCCCGGCCGCAGACCAGCCCATTGCGCTATCGGCTCGGTCTTTCTAAGTTCGGGCAGCATGCTGGTTGCAGACGCTTGGAGTGTCACTTTCGCTGCCTGAGTTACAGTTTTATCGAAGCCAGCATACTCTAAGGTACTGCCAACAAGCAGATGGCCATCGCGGCGGGGAATTAGATACCGACCGTCAAATAAACCGATAGCCCCCAGAGGCGGCGCAGCGAATTTGTAGAGCAGCATTTTCCCTTTGACTGGCTCGATGTTGTTGCTATACCCCACATTCGACAGTAGCAACTTGGTCCATGCGCCGCCACAAACTATTATTTTGCTATGACCAACAACGATTTTAGTCGTCTGCCCTTGTCGCGCAATCGTCAGCGTCTTTACTTTGTCAGCGCCAACTTCTAAGTGCTCGACCTCACAGTTTTCGGTAATAGTTACGTTGGCCATTACTGACAGGGAGCTCACTAGCGCTTGGCATAGCCTTGGATTTCTCACATTCGCAACATGAGGCATGTTCAGCGCTGTTTTAAAACCGCGCTAGCCTAGGCTCTTTCTCATAGACTGATTCAACCGCGACT
>JBLGBD010000052.1:0-20904 GCA_047617585.1 Pseudohongiellaceae bacterium
GACAGCAAGCCTTATGTATTGGTTGGCAAAGGAATCACCTTCGACACTGGCGGTGTCAGCTTAAAGCCAGGCCTCGCCATGGATGAAATGAAATTCGATATGTGCGGTGCAGCAAGTGTTCTGGGAACCATGAGTGCGGTTGCCGATATGAAGCTACCCATCAATGTTATCGGTATGGTGGCGGCGGCTGAAAACGCAATCAGCGGCAAAGCCACTAAGCCCGGCGATATCGTGACCAGTATGTCCGGTAAAACCATCGAAATTCTAAACACTGATGCGGAAGGCCGCCTGGTGCTGTGCGATGCCCTCACCTACGCCGAACGCTTCAAACCGCGCAGCGTCATCGATATAGCCACCCTAACAGGGGCCGCTGTAGCGACCTTTGGCTCCCATGTCAATGCGCTGCTCAGCAACAATCGCGAGCTTGCCCAAAAGCTATTGGACTATGGTCAGACCTGTGTCGACCGAGCTTGGGAACTGCCATTATGGGACGAGTACCAGAGCCAGCTAGATAGCAATTTCGCCGACATGCAAAACATTGGCGGCCCCCGTGGCGGAACAATCACAGCCGCATGCTTTCTTGCCCGTTTCACAGAAAGCTACCCCTGGGCACATTTAGACATCGCCGGCAGTGCCTGGCACTCGGGCATTGAAAAAGGTGCTACAGGTCGCCCGGTTGCTCTATTGGTGGAGTATCTGAGAAACCAAAAGGCATAGGCGGAGCTTTTCAGACCCAATGGCACAAATAAATTTCTACGCTCTGGCCGAAGATAAAATTGGCAACGTTGACGAAAGGCTGACCCTAGTTTGCCGTATTGCCGACAAAGCCTACGGCTTGGGCCACCGTATTTATATTTTTGCCGCGTCCGAGGCACAAGCCCTCCGCCTGGACAGCCTCCTGTGGGACTTCAAGGCCAGTAGCTTTTTGCCTCACGAACTCAGCGCCGACACTGATCAGAGTAAGATTTGTATTAGCCATGTTGAACCCGGCCCCCTATTCACTGAGGTAGTAATAAATCTTAGCGAGAAAGCAATAACCTCACCTGCCCGACTGGTTAGATTGAACGAGTTAGTTGGCCCAGATAATGCCTCCTTGCAGGCAGGGCGGGAGCACTTTCGAACCTATAAAGCACAGGGTCTTGAGATCGAGACTCACAGAATCTAAAGCCGACTAATTCAATCAAAATCTCCTTTCATAAGAATCAGAATTTGATCCTTCTTCATGTATACTTGACTGTTTTTCAGCTCCCACATTAGCAATTAAGCGTGCCGTAAACTATGGAAAAGACCTACCAACCCAATCAACTGGAACAGCATTGGTATAAGACTTGGGAAGAACGAGGCTACTTCGCCGCTCAAGGTGAGGGAGAGCCCTACTGCATCGTCATTCCGCCTCCCAATGTCACTGGTCGCCTGCACATGGGCCATGGGTTCCAAGACGCTATTATGGATGCCCTCATTCGCTACCACCGTATGCTAGGCAAGCAAACTTTGTGGCAGGTGGGCACAGACCATGCGGGGATCGCCACCCAGATGGTAGTGGAGCGCCAACTAGCCGCCGCTGGCACATCGCGACTTGAACTAGGCCGCGAAGAATTTGTGCGCAAGGTCTGGGACTGGAAAGAGCAATCAGGGGGTATTATTACCCAACAAATTAGGCGCTTAGGTGCGTCTATAGATTGGAACCGTGAACGCTTCACCATGGACGATCAGCTCTCGGGTGTCGTTGAAAAAGCCTTTATTCAACTCTATGACGAGGGTTTGATCTACCGTGGCAACCGGCTTGTAAATTGGGACCCACAATTACTCACCGCGATTTCAGATCTGGAAGTAGTCTCCGAAGAAGAAAGCGGATCAATGTGGCACTTCCGCTATCCAATTACTGGAACTCAAGAGCATCTGGTCATCGCCACCACTCGTCCCGAAACCCTGCTGGGCGATAGCGCGGTGGCAGTTCACCCACAAGATGAGCGATACGCGCATTTAGTCGGCAAATTTATCACTCTGCCATTGTGTGATCGACAGATACCTATCATAGCGGATGAGTATGTCGATCCTGCTTTCGGCACTGGCTGTGTAAAAATAACGCCGGCCCACGATTTCAATGATTACGAGGTTGGCAAGCGACACGACTTAGAAATCATCAATGTATTTACCAAAAGCGCGACCATCAATGAAGAGGCGCCTGCCGCCTATGTTGGCTTAGATCGCTTTGATGCTAGAAAAAAAATAGTGGCCGACTTGAACGCTCTCGGTTTGGTCGAAAAAATAGAGCCTCACACCCTAAAAATACCCCGCGGTGATCGCAGCGGCGTAATCATTGAACCTTATCTAACCCATCAATGGTATGTAGCAATTCAGGATCTTGCAGATCCAGCCATTAAAGCAGTAGAAGATGGTGACATTGAGTTCGTACCAAAGAACTGGGAGAACACCTATTTTGCTTGGATGCGAAATATTCAAGATTGGTGCATTAGTCGTCAGCTTTGGTGGGGCCACCGAATCCCTGCGTGGTATGACGAAGATGGCAAGGTGTATGTGGCGCCAACTGCGGCGCAGGCCCGTGAAAAGTATGGGCTACCAACAGGCACCAAACTCCAGCAAGACCCCGATGTATTAGACACATGGTTCTCCTCCGGGTTATGGACTTTCTCCACCTTAGGCTGGCCTGATGACACCGAGTACTTTGATAAATTTCACCCTACCTCGGTGCTGGTAACGGGCTTCGATATTATTTTCTTCTGGGTCGCCAGAATGATCATGATGACACTTAAATTTACCGGACAGATTCCGTTCAAGAAAGTCTATATCACCGGTTTAGTCCGTGATGAAACCGGTCAGAAAATGTCGAAATCTAAGGGCAATATTCTTGATCCCATCGACCTCATTGATGGGATCGACCTAGAATCCTTAGTCACCAAACGCACGGCTGACATGATGCAGCCACAGCTAAAGCAGAAGATCGAATCCGTGACTCGCGAGTCCTTCCCCAATGGCATAGAAGCCTATGGTACCGATGCGCTGCGATTTACTTTTTACTCGTTGGCCTCAACCGGTAGAGACATTAAATTTGATCTTGGGCGTACTGAGGGGTTTAGAAATTTCTGCAATAAGATATGGAATGCCGCTCGCTATGTGTTGATGAATACTGAAGACAAGGCAGTCGCTAGCGATATGAATCGCAACAAACTATCTATCGCCGACCGCTGGATTTTAAGCCGTTTTGATCAAACCAGCGCAGCCGTCGCCACAGCAATGGAGGAATACCGTTTTGATCTCGCATCCCAAGCACTGTTTGAATTCATCTGGAACGAGTATTGCGATTGGTATGTAGAATTGTCCAAGCCTGTGCTGTGGAATGAAGAAGAGGATCCTGAAGCCGCCGCCACCACTAGGCTAGTTTTATTGTCAGTGTTGGAAAAGAGTCTTCGCTTGCTGCATCCATTTATGCCATTTATTACCGAAGAAATTTGGCAAAAAATTAATCCGCTGCTAGGAGCTAATAAGCAACCGGCCCAGAGCATTATGCTGGCGCAATATCCGGTTCCGACAAACACCGTGGACCTGGACGCAGAAGCAGATGTAGAGTGGATCAAAGGCGTCATTTTAGCCATTCGAAATATCCGCGGTGAAATGGATATTTCTCCTGCAAAAAATATCTCGGTATTTCTCAACAGCAGCACTCCCCTCGATCAAAAGCGCTTAGAGAGTTACCGACGCTTTCTTGAAAAGCTTGCTAAATTATCCAGCATTCAGTGGCTGGAGACAGGCCAGCAAGCGCCAACTGCAGCTACCGGCATATACGGCGACATGGAAATTCTAGTGCCTCTAGCGGGCCTAATTGACGTGGACGCAGAACGTAGCCGTCTTAGCAAAGAGATAGCGAAACTAGAATCTGGGCTAAAAGCTGTCTCAAGCAAGCTTGGCAATGCGAAGTTTGTCAACAATGCACCCGACGCTGTGGTAAATAAAGAAAAAGAGAAGTTAGAGCAACTCAGCACAACGCTGAACGCACTACAGGATAAACTGAAGGAACTAGATAACGTGTAGCCACAGATTTAGCTGCGCTCGACTCAGAGGTTTAGCGCAGCTCTTTCGGCATGCTAAACACGATATTTTCTGTCACTCCGCCAAGTTCTAAGGCATCAACTTGAGTTAGGTCTTTAAGTCGCTCTACCACCTGCTGAACTAGCACTTCGGGAGCCGACGCGCCAGCTGTAACACCAAACCTTGATTTGCCGGTGAGCCAGTTTTCATCAATATCCTTGACGCTATCAATCAGGTAGGCCTCACAGCCTAAACGCTCTGCCAACTCTTTCAATCGGTTTGAGTTCGAGCTATTGGGTGAGCCAACAACAAGCAGCAGTTCACACTCTAAAGCCATTTGCTTTACAGCGTCCTGTCTATTTTGAGTCGCATAACAAATATCTTTTTTTCTAGGCCCTTCGATCTGTGGAAACCGAGCGATTAAGGCATCAATCACTTTGGACGTATCGTCCATCGAAAGTGTTGTTTGAGTCACATAGGCAAGTCTTTCTGGGCGCTGAACCTGCAGCTGAGCAACATCTTCAACCGACTCTACAAGATAAATTTCGCCACCTTGAGACCGATCATACTGCCCCATGGTGCCATCAACTTCCGGATGGTTTTGATGGCCAATCAAAACACACTCGCGACCTTCTTGGCTAAATTTCAATACTTCCAAATGCACCTTCGTAACCAAAGGGCAGGTGGCATCAAACACTCTAAAGCCCTTGTCAGTCGCTTCATCTTTAACTGCTTGGGCAACGCCGTGGGCGCTGAAAACAACGATAGATTGCCGTCCAGTTTTATCCACTAAAGGAATGTCCACCAATTCATCGACGAAAACTGCACCGCGCTTGCGCAAGGTTTGAACTACATACTTGTTATGTACGACTTCATGGCGAACATAAACAGGCTCGCCAAAAATATCCAACGCACGATTGACGATATCAATAGCCCGGTCAACCCCGGCACAAAACCCGCGGGGGTTGGCCAGTCTAATTGACACTTTGCTGTTGATTTCTTTTAGCATGGATTGAGCCTCAAAGTTTAACTTCAATCACGTCCACTGTGGACGGTAATACCGCACGAATAATCGCTTTGAAAACAATATCCTTGCCTGCCAAAGGATGATTGAAGTCGATGACAATAGTCTTGTCATTGAGCGCCGCCACAACCCCTGGTATATCAAAGCCGCCAGCGTCTTTAAATGAGACGACGCTGCCAACTACGGTGGGAACTAGATCATCTTCCAAGACGTGCTGGAATTTCTCGACAGGGAAAGTTTGCTTGTTGCGCTCATTGACCTCGCCAAACCCCTGCTCAGCAGGCACGGTGACTTCGAGCTCATTGCCCGGCCGCAAGCCAAGTAAGTATTCTTCAAACCCTGGCAGGATACTGCCGTCGCCAATGCGAAAACTTGCTGCTGGTCCGCTAAAGTTTGAATCTATTTCTTCACCGCCTACCAACGCCAAAGCAAAGTGTAAACTTACTCTAGAGCCTGCTTGAATTGTGTTTTCTGATTCAGACTGCATAAATACTCAATTATCAGGCAAAATGCCTGGTTTCACCGACGCCATCAATATTGTCGACGCAGCGCAGACAAAGTGTTTCGTGGCTAGCGACTGTGCCTACGTCCGGCCGATAGTGCCAACAACGCTCACATTTCTCATAGGTCGACGGCTCTATCACTATTTTGAGACCGGGAAAGTCTGTTGCCACCGCATTTTCAGGAGCCTGCGACAACGGCGCAAGACTCGCCCGCGAGACAATAAGCGCGAAGCGCAGTTCTTCCTCAAGCTTAGCCAATGATCCGAGCAATTCATCACTGCAGTAAAGGCTAACTTCAGCGCTTAAACTCGCGCCTATGACCTTTTCCGCCCGCTTCGCTTCCAATTGCTTGTTCACTGCCGTTTTCACACTGAGAATTTGCTGCCAAAAATTATCAGGAAAAGCTGGCATTTCGGCAAGCTCACTGGCCTCGCCGGAAAAATTACCAAGAAACACAGACTCTTCCCGCTCCCCTGGAATGTACTGCCATAATTCATCCGCGGTAAAACTTAAGATTGGGGCAATCATCAGACTGAGTGTCTCAACAATTTGCAACATCGCGGTTTGGGTCGAACGCCGGGCTAGGCTATCGGCTGCCGTTGTATACTGGCGATCCTTGATTACGTCGAGATAAAAACCGCCCAACTCAACCACGCAAAAGTTATGAATTTTTTGATACACATTTAGAAATTCATAGGCGTGGTAGTGACCTATCACTTCTTTTTGCAACAGTTGACTCTGTCTCACTATCCAATAGTCCAACGCCAGCAGATCAGAGTTATTCACTTTATCGGTCTTCGGATCGAAACCGTTCAAATTGGACAACATGAATCGAGCAGTGTTACGAATTCGGCGATAAGAGTCAGCCACTCGCTTAAAAATTTCATCCGATACCGTCATCTCGCCACGGTAGTCAGTAGCGGCTACCCATAGTCGTAAAATATCCGCCCCATACTGCTTGTAAATTTGCGACGGTGCCACGGTGTTGCCAACCGACTTTGACATCTTGCGGCCTTCGGCGTCGACAAAAAACCCGTGGGTCAGAACCTGGCGGTATGGCGCAGTGCCGTTCATTGCGACAGCGGTCTTTAACGACGACTGAAACCAGCCTCGATGTTGGTCAGACCCCTCCAAGTACAGATCTGCTGGATACTCTAGCTCTTCGCGTTTAGCAACGACAGAGTAATGCGTTACGCCTGAGTCAAACCAAACATCCAAGGTGTCAGTCACTTTTTCATAAAGCTCCGCCTCATCACCAAGAAGCTGAGCAGGATCTAGCTGAAACCAGGCTTCGATTCCTTCTTTTTCGATCATTTTTGCAACAGCCTCAACCAACTCTGCGGTCGCCGGATGCAGGGCTTGAGTTTCTTTGTTCACAAACAAAGTAATGGGCACACCCCAAGTACGCTGTCTTGAAACACACCAGTCCGGGCTGCCCTTCAACATCAATTCGATTCGTGCTTTGCCCCAATCAGGAATCCATTTGACCCCCGCCACAGCTTCAAGACAAGAGCCAAGCAGGTCTTTCTCAGTCATGCTAATAAACCACTGTGGTGTGGCGCGATATATCAACGGAGTCTTGGTACGCCAGCAATGGGCGTAACTGTGAGTAATCGTCTCGAAGGCAACTAACGCCTTATGCTGTTTCAGCGTCGCTAAAACCTGTTCGTCTACTTTGTAAACGTGACTACCGGCAAACTCACCAGCACCACTGCTAAAGACACCGTTCTCGTCCACTAAATTCAGCGTGCCTAAGCCGTATTGCTTGCCTACCACAAAGTCATCCACACCATGATCAGGGGCTGTATGAACTGCACCAGTACCAGCATCCGTGGTGACATGATCACCCAAGATGAGCGGCACCTGCTTGTCAACAAAAGGGTGCTTAAGATGCAGATTTTCTAAACCCTCCCCTTTGGCAACGGCCAGGGATTGGTAGTCTTTGCACCTATAGCGAGCCATGACTGACTCAACCATATCAGCGGCAATGACTACTATTTCAGTGCCTTCGCCTAAATCACACTGCACCAATGCGTAGTCCAGTTTCGCGTTAATCGATACCGCTTGATTAGAGGGTAAGGTCCAAGGTGTTGTAGTCCAGATAACAACCGATAACCGCGTATTAGGGTCAACGTTATCAACGTCAGCAAACGCCGCTAAAAGCTCAGTTGGATTTACGACCGGAAATCTCACATCAATCGCAGACGATTGCTTGTCTTGATACTCCACTTCGGCTTCAGCAAGGGCGGAAGCGCCAACAACACTCCAGTAAACCGGCTTATAGCCTTTTACCAAATGGCCATTGGATACAATTTTTCCGAGACAACGCACGATGTCGGCTTCAGTTTCGAAATTCATGGTCAGATAAGGGTTTTCCCAATCACCGAAAACGCCAAGCCGAATAAAGCCCGCTTTCTGAATTTCCACCTGCTCCATCGCATACTTGCGACACGCCGCTCTGAACTGGGCGTGGGTCACTTTCTGACCAGCCTTACCTATCTTTTTCTCGACATTGTGTTCAATCGGTAAACCATGACAATCCCAACCCGGAATATAAGGCGCATCGAAACCGCTAAGCTGGCGAGACTTCACTACAATGTCTTTCAGTGTTTTGTTAATCGCATGACCAAGGTGTAGATCGCCGTTGGCATAAGGAGGGCCGTCGTGAAGAATGAACTTTGGCTTGCCCGCATTTTTTTCGCTTATTTTCTTGTACAGACCAATCTCATTCCACTTAGCAAGTATTTCTGGCTCGCGCTGGGCCAGATTCGCCTTCATAGGAAAATCGGTTAGTGGCAGGTTCAGTGTGTCTTTATAATCAGTCATAAATCATCGCTCACGCAGTTTTCTGCTTTTTACTTAACACTTCTCTAACTTGGGCAACATCAATAGCTATCTGCGCTTTAAGCTCCTCTAGAGACTCGAACTTTACTTCGCCTCGAATCTTTTGCTTAAAAATCACCTCAATCGGCTTGCCATAAAGGTCGTCATGAAAGTCTAACAAATGCGCTTCAATCAACGCCTCACCGTTGGCCGTAACTGTAGGCCGAAAACCTATATTGACCGCGGCAGGCACAAACACATCTGCTAAGCGAACTTCACAGGCAAAAACCCCATGTAGTGGAATTTTGCGCCGATAAGGATTCACATTACAGGTTGGAAACCCGATCTCAGTGCCGAGCTGCTGACCCTGCACAACTTCGCCTTTTATGGAATAGGGGCGACCCAACAGTTGTTCAACCAAAAAAAAGTCGTCGTTTTCTAATTGCTCGCGAATAAAAGTGCTGCTAATACGCTGACCATTGCGCTCATAGGCCGCTGTCTCAATGACTTCAAAACCATGGTTGACGCCCCATTGTTGCAGCATGGCAAAATCACCGCCGCGATTATGTCCAAAGCGCCAGTCATTACCAACGATAAAACTCGCAACGCCTAAACCATCAACGAGGATTTCCTGAATATAGTCTTCTGGTGATTGCTGGGCTAACTTTTGATCAAACTTAAGCTGGAAAACAAAGTCAATGCCAAAGCTTTCTAGCAGCTCGAATTTTTCTCGTATAGAAGTGAGCCTGGCGGGGCATTGCTGAATGTCTAAGGCAAAGAATTCTTCCGGATGAGGCTCCAACAGAATAACCAGGGACGGCAGATTGAATTCCCGCGCCTTGTCTTTGAGCTGGTCGAGGATCAGCTGATGGCCTAGGTGAACCCCATCAAATTTGCCGATTGTAGCCACGCAACTCTGCTGAAATTGCGAAAAACGCGTAGTGTCTTCAAAAATGATCATTGGTATTGGCAGGCCAGATCAGTAAAAGCGCGAGATTATACTCTGTTCTGTACAAAGATTGCAGAAAACCGCGGTGAAAGCCCCAATCGGTTGAATTTAGTTCATCATGGTCGGGTTGCAGGTCTCAGCAGCGCTTTCATCAGCAAACAGTAGGCAGAAGCTTACTCTGCGTCAGTGCGCTTAGAAATCGCTTTTATACCCTTCAAACCTTTAGAAAACAGTATCTTAGAAATTGCCGCGAAGGCTATTATCAAGACTCCCTGACCAATAATGGCATTCACCACAGAGATAGTCTCAGGCCTTTGGCTTATGTATATCAGATTGATCAGTGTGGTCGCGGCAATAACAGAACACAGTGCCGCGCCGATTATTTGCAGTATTGAGACTAGTCGATTCATGCTGGGATTATACGCCAAATTTCCGCTGTTTGAACCTCTTCAAACCAACAAATTAACTAGAGTTTGAATGGCCTATGCGGTGTCTTTGAGGGTGTGGAACGACATAAAGTGATCATAGCCCTCATTGCCGAGGAATCGAGATAGGGTTTTCTTGTCGGTCAGCCTCGCATCCACAATAATTAAACCTTCTAAGGAATCATTAAATTTAGAGTGAACGTTAAAGCAAACCATCTTGCCGTTTAATGACAAGTAGTGGCGCAGCAAAACCGGTACCGCTTTACCAGGATCACAGCGGCCTATTAATTTACCGAGCACCTTAATGTTGGTGAGTTCCGACAACATATCAATACTCCACACCCTGTTACTGACCTGGTGAGGGGTAATCGGTTTCACCAGAGGAGCAAAGTCATTGGCTCGAAAATTTGTTAACAGCGTATCGGCAATTAGAGAGCGAGCCAAGTCACTGTACTCGCGCGAAATACTTACCGACCCGAACAGAGTATGGTATTGCGGTCGCGCCACCAAAATAGCGCCAATCCCTCGCCACAACAAATTCAAAGACACGGGTCTGCGCTGGTAGTCCGGGTGTATAAATGACCTGCCCATTTCGATGGCGCTGCCGAGCCTTTTAATAAAGGCTTCGTCATATTCATACAGCGATCGACTGTACAGGCCTTTGATTCCAGACTTGGCAACAATTTCATCCACCAAGCCAACCCGATACGCCCCAGCGATACGATTCTGGGCTTTATCCCACAAGAACAAATGTAGATAATTGGGGTCAAATTCATCTGAATCTTTTGCTAGCCCGGTGCCTTCCCCCACTGCTCGGAACGAAAACTCCCGCGCGATCGCTATCAACTCCATCATCGGCCCTAGTGCGTCATAGGGGGCACAATAAACATCAAACTCTTCATGCTCTAACAAGCGATATTGGACCAGAGCAGCCAGGTTTTCCGTCAGCAGAGTTGCCGTAGACGCGGTAGCAATTTCTTCAATAGTCGCTTGGGAAACAGCCCGCGGTGATGGCACCGATTCAGCCAAGGCATCCGTGCTGACGCGTAAATAGTCGGTGATAGCCTTGGGGCTGCTCAGCAACCGAAGTTCAGGGGCGGGGATGTATTTTCCAAATGTAAGGGGTAATTCAAAACCTTGCTTGTTCGCTAACTGCCGAGGTAAAAGTAACGTTCGCAGTCGAGGGTGAATCCGTCCTGCTGCATAAAAATAGTCACTGTTGCGCCCACCGACATAGACCGGGACACAAGGACATTCATAGCGTTTGATAAGCTGGCCCACTAATCTAGACCACGCTCTGTCCTGCACGCGCTTAAACTCAGGCTCGTAAGCCGATACCATACCGGCTGGAAAAATAAGCACTGCACCGCCGCGTTTTAAATGTTGATGCACTTGCTTGATGCCGGCAACGTTGCCGCTAGCTGCATTGCTAGAAAGCACGTCAACTCCAATAAAAATATCTGTCAACTCAGGAATTCGGAGCAGCAAGGCATTGGTAAGCACCTGAATGTCGGGCCGAATCTCGGCGATGACCTTGGCGATTGCGACGCCTTCTAAACCACCGAGCGGGTGATTTGAGACAATTAAAAGAGGCCCTTGCTTAGGCACATCCAGTAAATTCTCCGACCCATTAATAGTTAGCGTCACTCCGAGTGCCGATAGGATGTAATCTAAAAATTCATAGGCGGTGGAGTCGTTAGGGCGCCCGTCGTAGATATCAGCAAGGCGGTCAAGGCCAAGTGCTTGCTCAAGCGCGCTGGCTAAAAATCTTGGCTTAATAGGGAGTTTGCAGGGATTAGTCATTTTCTGGGTATTGTTTTACTAATTTATTTTCAAAGCACCACGCTTTCAGTAACGCTAGCATACCGGGCGGCTTATAGCCTCGAGCCCTGTTTTGAGCGCCCAGTTTAAACAGGGTGCCATATTGGTGCAACAGAGTTTTTATCGCGTCGCCAAACTTCGCTCGGCGATCCCATATGTTAATCGATTCGGAGCTAGCGCCATTGATCTCAATAATCTCAAAATCTTCACCATTGCTCAGCGCCGCGGAGTTTCTGAATTTAATGTCTAACCGTCCATAATAAAACTCAGGGATGTCGTCGAATATTCTATCCAGGGATTGTGTCAGTTTTATGTTAATGAGCGGCTGCGCATCCCTAAATATCGCGCCGCGGCAATGACTGGCAGAAAACACCAGCCGAAAGGGCTCGCCGCAGGGCAGCACCCTATCCCAACTCGTTTGGTGGCGCTGTTTATACAGATGCTTAAGATCCCCCGCGCGAGGGTCTGCGCTCACCAACTCTGACAAGGTACTGATGCCATCCCCAACCACGTATGGAGTGTATTTGAGGGTCAAAGAAGTCACTTCACCGCGGCCGCTTTCGGGATCGCGCACATAAAAAACACCTGCTTCGGCATCCCATTGACTCAATTTTTGAAATTGAACTGATCCAGAGACCGGAAAATCTTCGACATAAGCCAGCAGTTCAGCTTCCGTGGATAATAGTTTTACCCCTGCACCGCGGCAGCCGATGTTTGGCTTACCAACCACCGGCAGGCTCAAACCCGCCTGTTGAAGACAAGCAAAAATAGCATCTCTTTGCTGTAGTGCGCAGGTGGCGCTTACTTCATACAGAGCCCATGGTAAAATCCACTGCCTCGCATAAGACCCTGCCCCGTCAAACACTGTCGATTTAGCTACACCCACCATGCCCGACAAAGGCACTGCTGGGTTGGCTAGCAGTGGTAGACTCAAGCTCCGATAGCGAATGGACAGCACGACCCACTGCAGGACAACGGGCAAATACATCAGCCAAGTTGGCCAGAACTCAAAAAAAGAAGTGGCTTCGCCGTCCAAATCCAATGGCGGCATACCTGCAGGTACATACGCGGTAACGCTCTCTTTGGCGGTGTCGGTTGAAACATTTGGACCCTTAGTCAATTGATATTGCTTCCTGTTCATGGCTAGAAGACCGATGTCATGAACTTTTCTTGCGAGCCCATTGCATAAATCTGAGATCCCCAGATTATCGCATTAGTTTTCTCTGCAGCTCAATTTTCAGCTAAGCCTGCGAACAAGAACTCGCATCTGATAACGGGTATTAGGCAAGTTCGTCTAATTTTTGCCGTTATAGAGTTATGTTAAGTAAACTCCTAGTCACCATAATTGTCATAGCCCTTGCTATTTTCGCGGTCAAGCGTCGCCAACTAGAGCGCAACCTCTCCAGCGCCCCATCCCTTGCCTCGCTAAAAGCCAAGGCGGCAAACGCCGCTGATAAAGCTCAGCTCAACAAAGACCTTAAGGTAGGAGCCTATTTGTTTGTCGCCTTCATTGCAGGCATTGGGGGGCTAATGTATTACTTTGACTGGCAGGATGACCATACAGTGCTCTCTGTTAACTTGATTAGAAATGCCGACACTGAGCCAGTGACATACCTAGTCTATAAGTATCAGCTCGAAGACAAATCCTTTGTGACTGTTGATGGCAAAACTGTAACTGTCGCAAGCGATGAGCGCATGGAAATTGAAGGCTTAAAAAACTAGTCCAGTAGCAACAGCGAGAAAATGCTAACCAGCACGTCTAAGTTCACTGCGGCGCCCTCTGCCAGGCGATAGATCGTGTTCTAGCATATTATTCATTTCACCCTCAACACTAATGACTGTGAGGGTATCATCTTCCATCACGAATACTGAGATGCTCTCGAGTGTATTGCTAGCCTGATTCATTCCAGCGAAAACCCACACCTGTTCGGTGTCCTGCCTGACCCTAACAATTCGCTCCCAGTGGAGTGCCGCGTTGTGTTCGAACAAGGTGGAGGCGAAAGAAATCCCATCAAAGTCAGGGATGTGATTATCCCTGTGCACATTGTAGATCGCAATATTAAGGTTATCGAGATTGTCGAGCATGGCATCGTTTAAAGTGACTAGTTTAATCAGCCTCAGCAGCCCTCCACCAAAATTCAAAGCTATCTCTTTCTGCAGCCTAATTTCTGGCATTTGCTGAATCAAATCTTGCTCTACAGCGTAAGTAGATGGCCCTGTGGTTGTCATACAGCTTAGCAATCCTGAAAGCGGTAGCAAAAGTAAGAACTTGTTCATAGGGCTGCCCTCTATCGGCTAATTAATCTATGTCTATATTTGCGAGTTCGTCGATATCGAAACGTTCGCCCAAGGCACTAATATCATCAACGCTTATGTCGCCAACGATATTCACCAGCACAGTATCTCCTCTTGGCTCAGCCACCATGATTGCAATACCTTGAATGCGGTCGGCATCGTCGGAAAACCGAAAGTAAATATCAACGTGCTCTTCCTGATCGCGCACTCGGACTACGCGGTCCCAGCCCTTACTGTCCAGATCTTGGGAAATTGAATTCATTGAATCTGCGACAGCTGACACATCAATGGCATCGCTTTCAAACACATTAACCGTGACGCGAAAAAGCTTCGACATAAACTCTGCCGCTTCCGCATCTTCGTTGCGCACTAAGTTCGTCATCATATTCAACAATGGCGCCTTGAGACTAATCTCAACAATAGGCTCTACATTTGCCATTGCTCTTAATTCTGAGAAATCTACAAAGCCCGGCAAATTTTCTACGCTGCTATCTGCCGCTGCAACAAAACTTGCCAGCGTACTCACTAGTAAAACAAGGGAAAGTCGATTTAGATTTTTCATGGATATACCTCTCATTGATGAAACTAGATACCCTAGTTCACACACTTTAAATAGGATTGTTTTGAATCGTTGCGGGCTGTCCAGAACGGTCTGGTCTAGATGGTCTTGCCCTGTCAAACGATGCATTGATCGAGTCTTGTATAGGATCGATTAAGAACCTTTCACCAATCATCACTTCGGTGCGCTGGCTTACTTCATTCAAATAATCAATTGCCAGATTAAGGTCTTTTAAGGCCTGCTGAATCTCTTCAGGGCTATATTGCTCCGACTCTTCGGCCGCGATTTGCGGGGGCGGAGCATCAGAACTAAAATCGAAATTTAAAATAATGGCCACTAAAAGTGTTGCAAAGGCAGGTGCTGCAAATCGAAGTGAACGTGGCGCTGCATTGATCCAACTCCACAAAGCCAACCACCAAGGCTGAGCAATACTGCCTGCGCTTGAAATTCTGTAAACCGGTTCTAGCACCGTATCAGGACAATCCAATAGAGGCAGATCGAGAACTGCATCATGCAGACTACGGGCAAACTGCAACTCAGCAGAGCAACCCGCACAGGATTGCACATGTCCTAAAAACACCTGCTGCTGAGTCTCAGGCAGCTCTCCATCAAGAAAGCTATCCACCTGCAATTGCACAAAATAGCATTGAGAGTTATTAGACGATTGCATAGTTCATTTTCCTATACCAATTCATTCATTAGCCTATACAGTTAAAGTTCACTGCCCGCCGCCGCTTTTTCAGTTTTTTCAACCGCCGCACCAAACAGTTTTTTCAGCTGCGTGCTCTCCCGCAGCTTCCTTCTTGCCCTATGCAGGTACACCTTCACTTGGCTCTCGCTAATGTCCAGGCTCATCTGGATATCCGAATAACTCAAAGCTTGGATATCTCGCATAATTAAAATGCTTTTAAACGGCTCATCCAGCTCTCGAATAGCCTGCATTAGGCCTTGCTTAACTTTTGCCTGATCAATTTGCTGCCCATCCACCGCTTCACTTGGCTGTGACTCAACGTCCGCATACTGGTCAATGCCTTCCAGCGCCGGCTTTTGCTTACGCACATGGTCGATAACCGCGTTGCGAGCTACTCGCATTAGCCAACCACCTACCTTCAAATGGTCGATTGTCTGCCAGTGCCGCCAAAGCTTAATAAAAACCTCTTGGGTCACATCCTCAGCATCTTCCTTGGCGCGCAGGCTGTAAAAAGCAAACGAATAAATTCGCTGCCTTTGTTCCTTTATGGTCTGTTCGTATTGATTAAGCATTTGAATATAAAGACGACAGCTGAGAAAAAAGGTTACACAACCTCGGGAAAATAAAAATCCGAACCCCCGAGAGGTAAAGTCAACGGGTTCTAGCGGTATTCTATCTCATTATTGCAAGACGCTGCGCAAGGGGTTGCTATACTCCAGACTGAACTATAACCAGCCCTAATTTCCGGCCAATACGGCCAAGTCGCCACTATGCGTTTTTCACGATTATTAACCCTAACAGCCTTCCTATTTGGGCTGATGAACGCGCTACAGGCTGCTGAGGAGAGAGTGTTCCTCAACGATGGGGATGCTATAAAGCTGCTTTTTTTCACGCCAGAACCTTCGGCGGAGCCACCTAGATTGGCGATTCTGATCTCTGGCGGGTCAAATGATGAGTATATGGCCCAGGTGCAATACTGGATAGGCAAAGAAATGGTTAATCGTGGCTGGGCAGTAGCGGTACCTATTTCGCCAAAGGGGGGGGACTATTTTGTCAAAGAAACCGGCGTATTTCCGAAACTGCTGGAGTTTATTTCTTCATCCCACCGACTGCACCCCAGTAAACCACTCCTTTTTGGCGTCTCTCAAGGAGGCAGTGCGGCGCTAGCAATTGCCGCGCAAAACCCCAAACTCTATTCTGGCGTTATTGCGACCCCTGGGAGATTGTCCAAAAAAGCGGATTTCCAAAATTTGGATGGCTTACCGATTTACCTGCGTATCGGTGAAAAAGACAGTTTTCACTGGCATAAGCAGTTGCCAGAAATAGTGAACACGCTTTACAGCGCCGGCGCGAATGTGGATGCCGGATTGATTGCAAACGGCAAGCACCTATTCCAACTGGACTGGCAGGACTTTGATAGCTGGCTAGAAAAGCTAAAGCAGTCGACTCGTCCATAACAATCGACTGCTTGCTACACCCTAGCTAGTAGCGATCTTCTTCTACCCAATAGTTACTCACAACACCATCAAGAAATTCTATCGTCAGAGTCTCGACTCTTTCTGATTCTACATCCACAGAAAAGACTAAGAACAAACCAACTTCAGTATCCTTCTCTGAGCGGTTGCGATACTTCCATATTTCGGTGCCGTCAGCATAGGACAGCTTAGTAATCGGCTCCCCAAACGATGTTCGCACCCATTCTCGATCACTCTTGCCCATCTCCAGTCGGGACACGTCGCCATCATCCCAAGCCGTATGAATAGGCCGCGAGTCCGAATTGACGGTGACCAGACAGCCTGTCAGAAATAGTACTAGAGCCCCTGCTATCGCAGCTTTAAACATGCTTGAATCCCTCTTATGTTTGTGTGTGACAGTGTTAGGCTGCTTTATTTTCTCAGCAGCATTTATTAGTAGACGCAGTTACCAACTAATAGTTACAACATCATCTTGGTACAATGCCTAAGCATCACTGAATCAAACCTTAACGAATTTGGAATTCTGTCGAATACCTTATATTAGAACCTGATTCCCTGATTGGGAATTACCGCTTAACAACTATCCGCTTAGCAACTACCCGCTTCGCAACTACAGGCCATTGCTCAATGCTCAACAAGTTTAATCAGCTTTTCCCGCTATGGGCCATGCTTCTGTCATTTTGCGCATTTTATTTCCAGTCTGCGCTGCAACCCTTTGCTTATGCAATAGTGCCGCTGTTGGGTGGGATTATGTTCATCATGGGCCTAAATCTTCGTAGGGAAGACTTCCTCCGCATTGTTGAGGAACCGCTACCGGTGGTCGTCGGGGTTTTTATTCAATTTCTTCTTATGCCAATTCTTGCGCTCACGCTGTCATTGATGTTGCAGCTATCGAATCAGCTCACAGCTGGCATGGTGTTGGTCGGCAGTTGCGCTGGAGGTACGGCATCAAATGTAATCTGCTATCTTGCGAAAGGCGAGCTTGCACTGTCTATAAGCATGACCTTAGCAACCACCTTGCTAGGGGTGCTGATAACTCCAGCGCTGTGTACTTTCTATCTTTCCGAAACCGTCTCAGTGGACACACTAGGCATGGTTGTAAGCATGCTACAAATCGTGCTGCTACCGGTTCTTGCAGGCAGCTTAGTCGGTCATTTTATGCCCCAATTAGTCACAACGATTGAGTGGGTGCTACCCAGTATTGCCATTGGCTTAATTCTTTTGGTGATTATGATCATCGTCTCACTCAATGCTTCTTCGATGATCGATATTGGACCGTTAGTGTTGGTGGCGGTAGTTTTTCACAATCTTGGAGGGCTTGCCGGCGGCTTTTTCATTAGCCGATTATTTGGTTTCAGCATTCGACGTTCACAAACTATTGCTATTGAAGTTGGAATGCAAAACTCCGGCTTGGGGGTAGCGCTAGCAACGCAATACTTTTCGGCGACAGCTGCCTTGCCAGGGGCCCTATTTAGCATTTGGCATAACATTAGCGGTTCTTTGCTTGCCTCATACTGGAGCCGAAATCGCAGCTCATTGGAGTATATTATACGCGATGAAGAGCATAAAAAAACTGAACGGTAAATAAATACAGATTGATTTCGAATCTAATGTTATTTCTAGTTGACTAATTTTTTTAGAGCGCTAAAGTGCCGCCCTCTAAATCAACTGCCATACTTGGGCAATAGACCAATGACTACTTTTATCCAACTAACCTCAACATCTCTAGCGATGACCTGCACCGGCCACTTGTGTTGCGCGCGCGTGTCCAACACTTGGGAGACTTGTTTGGATTGAGATTTTAACTCATAGACGACTAACACCGTTTAAAAGAAAAGACCTCTATGCAGACAAGCCTAGAGGTCTTTTTTTTTGCATTGATATTATGAATTGGAGGCTTACATCGGCCTCCAACAGGGGAACTATTGTGCGCACTAAATTGCACAGAAATATTAACTTAATCTATGGTTTAGCATTATTCCATAGCTTTATGATTATCGTAGCGGTAATCGTGCTTTTTTCTTATCCAAGGGATTGAGTCTTAGCGAAATTTTTTATCTACAAGCTGTCTATGCAACCACCATCGTTTTGCTTGAAGCACCATCAGGCTATTTGGCAGACATGTTTGGCCGTCGCTTACTTTTAATTCTAGGCAGTGCGATTCATCGCGTTAGTTACTTCCTGCTCAACTTTGCTGAAAATTTTGAAGCGCTGTTGTTGTTCGAATTGGTGCTTGGGGTTGCCTCAAGCCTGCTCTCGGGCGCAGATCTTGCTTTGCTTTATAATTCTCAAAAAGCCTTAGGAGAAGATGAAAATGCGCAGCACAGCAAAGGCATTGCCAACCTTGGATTCTTTAGATCAAGTGCTGAAGGTTTAGGTGCACTTGGTGGCGGGCTGTTGGCTATGTGGTCATTCGAGCTGATGGTGTTTGCTCAGTCAGCTTTTGCTTGGGTCTGCATTTTCCTCGCGGTCATGCTGATAGAGCCCTCCCCTAAAACTGACAGTTACCAAGCAAGGGAACTGCGAATTGGTTACATTCTGCGATATATGTTGGCGGGTGATCCAATGCTCAGGCGGATTGTTATAGCGATTTCCCTGTACAACTTAACCACATTTCTTGCCGCTTGGCTTATTCAACCCTATTGGCAAGAACAAGGCTTATCGCTAGGGGTGTTCGGCCTGCTTTGGTTGCTGCAAAGCTTGACTACGGCATCGGCTAATAAGCTTTATATTCAGGTTCGCATTTATTACTACCGGCCCACTAGTCGGCTACATTGCTCAGGACCTAAGCATCACAGCAGCCTTCACTGCGCTGGCAGGAGCAACACTTGGCTTGTTTTTAGTAGTCATGCTGCCCCTGCTTAGACAGGTGCAAAGAGCGAAGCTAAGTATTTGATTTTCCCGCCCGTTGCAGGCAATCGCTGCATCCTCCCTCGCAATGCGATTGGCTGAATTTTTGACCACCCTAGTGCTTGGTTTAAAACCCCCTGTATCAAGCATAGGCCGTGGTGCTTTCTTGGTTGACGTGATAAAGTTTTAAGGTAATCGCCCGCAGTTTGCTTAGGTTACACCAGATGGGTTGCAGGCAGTGTGCCGCGCCCTCTCGATCGCGAGCCTTCATTTGGCAGGAGAATAAAAAATGAAACTTATAACCGCTATTATTAAACCCTTTAAATCTGATGATGTGCGCCAAGCTCTTTCAGAGGTGGGCGTAAATGGAGTAACCATGACAGAGGTAAAAGGCTTTGGCCGCCAAAAGGGACATACTGAGCTTTATCGTGGCGCTGAATATGTAATCGACTTTCTTCCCAAGACTAAACTTGAAGTAGCAGTACCTGATAGCATTTTGGAGCAAGCAATTGAGGCTATTTGTGCAGCGGCTAACACTGGAAAAATTGGTGACGGTAAAATTTTTGTTACCAACCTTGAACAAACCATTCGAATTAGAACCGGTGAAACTGGCGACGACGCGCTTTAAGAAGGAAATTAATGTGACCAATAATAAAAAGACAATACAACTTGGCCTAGCTTCATTTGCACTGCTTGCCCTGCCTTCTTTTGCGATAGCGCAAGAAAGCTTAAATGGGGCTAATACTGCTTGGATTCTAACTTCCACCGCCCTAGTACTCTTTATGACGTTGCCCGGTTTATCGTTGTTCTATGCCGGCTTGGTAAGAACCAAAAACGTCCTGTCCGTATTGATGCAGTGCTTCTCACTCGCGGTAGTCATTTCAATTCTTTGGTTTGCCGTAGGCTACAGCATTGCCTTCGGCCCTTCCGAGTCAGCCTATTGGGGAGGCCTGTCAAATGCAATGTTCGCCGGCATTACCGTAGACTCCATGTCAGGTGATATTCCAGAAACCGTGTTTGCCTCTTTCCAAATGACTTTTGCAATTATCACACCTGCTTTAATAGTTGGTGCCTTTGTCGAACGCATTAAATTCTCTGCCATGCTGATATTCAGCATCTTGTGGACTTTGGTGGTGTACTTCCCAGTCGCCAACTGGGTTTGGGGTGGTGGTTGGCTAGCCCAGATGGGCTTAATCGACTTTGCAGGGGGAGTTGTAGTACATATTACAGCGGGTGTAGCCGCACTGGTTTTTGCCATAGTCATTGGGCCCCGGGATGGGTTCCTCACCGCCCCAATGATACCCCATAATTTGACTATGAGTTTTACTGGCGCGGCAATGCTGTGGGTTGGGTGGTTCGGCTTTAATGCGGGCAGTGCTTTAGCCGCCGACGGCAGTGCAGGAATGGCCCTTTTAGTCACCCATCTATCTGCTGCAACAGGT
>JBLGBD010000053.1:0-20662 GCA_047617585.1 Pseudohongiellaceae bacterium
GGCAAGAATGGCCAGTCTAGCCTCAGTCAGTTAAACCTTGATGATGGCAGTGTGTTGCAGTCCACCGCGCTTAATCGGCGTTACTTTGGTGAGGGCATTGAGATTGTTGGCGATAAGGTCTACCAGCTGACTTGGCGCAGCAATATGGTATTCGTTTACGACAAAAACAGTTTTGAACCTATTGGGAATCACTACAATGCTAGTGAAGGTTGGGGGCTTGCCTTTGATGGTGAGCATTTAATCCTTAGCGACGGCACCGCCACACTGCAATTTATGAACCCGGAAACGTTTGCCCCTGAACGCAAAGTGCAGGTCACGCTAAATGGCAATCCGCTTATTTATCTGAATGAACTGGAATACATCAATGGCCAGATATGGGCCAATGTTTGGCAAACCGACTATATAGTCCGCATTGATCCTGAATCAGGCAATGTTGTCTCGCTCATTGACATGACCGGCTTATCTGCGCAGACGCAGCTGGGAAGTAGTGAGGCAGTATTGAACGGGATTGCTTGGGATGAGGCTGGACAGCGTTTATTTGTTACCGGTAAGCACTGGTCTAATTTATTTGAGATAGAGTTAGTAGACCCCTAAGCCATGTGGAAGCAAGTTGAGATTACGCTCACTTCTCGTAAACGAGGGTTCCACCTCATCACTGATGAGCTGCTACAGCAGCTGCCCGATTTAGCGAAAATTGATATCGGCCTTGCCCATTTTTTTATTCAGCACACCTCAGCCTCACTCAGTATTAATGAAAATGCGGACCCATCCGTCAGAGTTGATATGGAATCCCACTTCAATGTGCTTGCGCCTGAAAGCGCGGCTTACTATTTGCACTTAGATGAAGGCGCGGATGATATGCCAGCTCATATCAAGGCGGCATTGTGTGGAGTTGAAGTCAGCATTCCTATTCGATCAGGCAAACTTGCTCTAGGCACTTGGCAGGGCGTTTATTTAGGTGAACACCGCGATCAAGGGGGGAGCCGGAAAGTAGTGGTTACCTTGCAGGGTGAGTGCGAGTGAGAAATTATGAGCATCTAAAACAGCTGCTGAAGCTCATAGTGTTTCTTGGTTTATCCAGTTTGCTTATTTCATGTGAGACGGTGAGTTACTACTCGCAGGCTGCCAGGGGCCAATTGCACATACTGACTTCGCGCCAAGCGATATCTGATTTATTGGCAGACGCAACCATAGACAATGAGTTGAAAGAAAAGCTACGCCTGGCTGCGGCGCTAAAACAGTTTGCGGTAAATGAGTTGGGTCTTCCCGCCACAAATAACTTCGATACCTATGTAGAGCTCGAGAGAGATCACGTTGTCTGGAACGTCTTTGCGACACCTGAGTTTTCTCTTAATCCAGTGAACTGGTGCTACCCAATCGCAGGCTGCGTCTCTTACCGTGGTTATTTCGATGAAGAAAATGCGCAGCGTTACGCCAGTAAACTGCAGCAGGAAGGTTACGATGTGTATACCGGTGGCGTAGATGCTTACTCAACATTGGGTTGGTTTGACGATCCCTTGCTGAGTACGGTAATGAGCCGAGCTGACTATCAGTTAGCTGGATTGATTTTTCACGAACTGGCCCATCAAGTCGTGTATTTAAAAGGTGATACGACATTTAACGAAAGTTTCGCAACTGCTGTTGAGCGAGAAGGAGTTAAGCGCTGGCTGCGCAGTACAGAGAAAACCGAATTACTCAGCAGTGCGCAGCAAGACCAAGCTAGGCAAGCAGAGTTTTTGCAATTAGTCATAGTCTATCAAGAGCGCTTCGATGATCTCTATGAGCAGCAATTACCGGATGCGCAAAAGCGCATTGCCAAGACAGGCCTACAAGGGGCGCTGCGCACAGAATACGAGCAGATAAAAACTGACTGGGAAGGGTATGCGGGCTACGATAGCTGGATATACGATTCATTGAATAATGCGCAGCTTTCTACGGTCGCTTCCTATAACAGCTTAGTTCCTTTTTTTAGTAAGGAGATAGAGAGCGTGGACGGCAATTTGGCTGCTTTTTATGCCCTGGTTACCGAACTAGCGTCGATGGAGGCGCTGCAGCGTCAACAATTCATCGACGCTGCAGATCCGCTTGAGTAACTAATTTTAGCGGCTTAGACGCCGTTTGGTTGCATCGACTAAGTCTTGATAAAATGTCGATTCTGGGTCTTTCAAAGCGGCCGCCTCATAGGCGCTTAGCGCCTCTTCATTGCGACTTTCTTGTTCCAAAATTCGTCCTAAGGACCTGTCCAAAAACCCATTGCCGGGCATGACTTCGATACCTGCTTTATAGATGCTAATGGCTTTGTTGGCCTCCCCAGCATTGTTATAGGTGTTAGCCATAACGTGAACTTGCGAATCATTGTTGGGGTTTAGCGCGATTGCACGTAAATCATAGCCAATTGATTCTTCGAAGTTGCCATCCTGACGCTCCATTTCAGCGACCATAGAAACTGCCGCAATAAGTCCAGCCGTGGTTTGTTGCTGCACAGCGATAAATCTTTTAATTAGCGGCTTGGCTTCATCAAAGCGTTCAAGGAAGTAGTAAGTATTTGCCAGGTTTCTAATCGCCTCTACTAGGCTGGGGTCAGCGCTAATTGCTTTGCGGTACTCGTCGATTGCGTCTTCGTAACGCTCAAGGTTGCTATAGGTATTGCCGCGGCGAAGCAGTTTTTGTGCTAATTGGGCATCAATGGTAGGGCCGACACGCTCTATGCCAAGGTTTCCATAACGCTCTAATACTGAATTATTGTCTTGTGCGAAAATGGCGCTGGCGCTTACACACAGCGCCAAGGCGAAACAAAGTTGGATGTGGCACGAAGCTTTCATGATGTTGGTCAGATACCTTAATTGGTGAAGCGGGGGGCTGTTTGCAATGATTTTGCTGACTATAACTTAGTCTACTAGGTGACTCCACACTCAAAGGCCCAAGCTACAGCTATTGGCGGCTAAGTTAGGCGAATTTTAGGTTTTTGTGCCGAAATAGCAGTGACGGCGCCGATGATTCGAGCCTGGTCATGACCACTTTGTCTAAGCGCAGCTAAGCAGGCTGCAGCCTGATCCTGGGGTACGCTGGCGAGCAAGCCGCCTGAGGTTTGCGGGTCGAACATGACCTGCAATAAGAAGCTATTAGTTTGGGCTTGAGTAAGTTCTAGGTTTGCAATGACCGAGGCGTTTTCTAGATGCAGCGAGCTAAAAATGCCGGCTTTTAGACAATCTATTGCGCCAGGCAGCAGGGGCAAAGATTCAAGCTCAATATCGACTTCAGCGTTTGCAGCCTCCAACATCTCAAGCAGGTGCCCGGCTAAACCAAAACCGGTTATATCAGTGCATGCCCGAGCGTTGTGGCTGACAAACACTGCGCTGGCTAGTTTGTTTGACAGCAGCATTGATTCAAACGCCGACTTGATCCACAGATGTTTGGCTTTGAAACGCATGTCAGCAGCTAACAAGGTGCCTGTGCCCAATGGCTTGCTGAGGATTAGCTGATCACCCACCTCCATGCCGCTTTTGCTGAGAATACCAGCAGTTGAAAACCCATTGACGCACAGACCAAACTGAAGCTCACTGGATTCAGATGAGTGACCGCCAATGAGCGCACAGTCATTCTCAATAAGCGTTTCAGCACAGCCCTGCATCACCTCATTTAGCTGCCGTCGCATATGCGCTTTGCTGGCGTGGGGCAGGCCTATCACTGCCAATGCTGAATGGGGCTGGACACCCATTGCATAAATGTCGCTCAGGCAGTGATTGGTGGCTATTTTGGCAAACAGCCAAGGGTCATTGGTAAACGCTCGAATTTGATCAATACTTTGCAGCAACAGGCGGTTACCGCCGAGATCAATAATGGATGCATCTTCAACCCGGCTTGCGGGTATCTCCACATCGGGCTTTCTGGCAACCGGCAGTGTCGCCAAAACTTCGTCTAAGATACTGCCGGCAACCTTTGCTCCACATCCGGCGCAGCGCATAGCATGGGCTTTCAACTCGAGCTCGGTAGACTTATCTACCAAGCCTGGCTCTATGCTCAGCGACTGCTCCATCTTCGGTAAGTTTGAATATTTTGCTACAAATTGGGAGTCGATCCGATGTTTAAGCGCCCACACAAGCTTGCCGCTGAAACACCAATTGCCGCGGCTCGCCACTGCCGATTTATTGCCTAGATTTATCAGTGCAAGCGCTTGTTTTTGCGGCCGATAATTCAACAGGGTTTTGCCAGTGAGGTAGCGAATCAGGTTCCGAGCTAGAGGCTTGCCTTGTCGTACCGCATAGACCCCTGACTTAGGCCTTGGATGATTTTTTATTGTTGCAGCATCGCCGGCGATGAAAACAAAAGGATGGCTGGTGGATTGCAGATGCTTATTTACTTCGATAAAGCCATCATCACTTGGCTGAAGACCATTCTGAATCGGCCATAGAGGGATACTTGCCCCCGTTGCATACACTGCGCTGTCAGCATCTAACTGGTTGCCGTTGGCGCAAATCACTGCGCTGGCGCTGAACTCAGTCACTTTTGTATTGGCAATTACTTCGATATGCCGAAGCGCTAATTCCTTGGCAATCAGCCCTTGAGTCTTTTGATTGTGACTGCTCAGAATAGATGCGGAGCTGGTAACCAGTGTTACGTTCAAGCTAGATTTTTCCGTGATGGCAAGCCCGGCCGCGGTATGCAGACGATGCTGTGCAGCGAACGCAAGCTCTACGCTCGCCGGGCCTCCGCCGACCAAGACTAAATTAAACGGGGCTTTAGTTTTTACCGCAACTAGTGCAGTTTCAAACACACGCTGCCATTGTTGCAAAAAGTGGTCAATCGGCTTCACCGCAATCGCGTACTCGTTGGCACCTTTTATGGATTCAGAATTCGGTTTGGAGCCAATATTGAGGCATATTGCATCAAAGCTAATAGGGGGGCGTCCTGGAATTTCGAGACGCTTAGACGCGAAATCAATAGCATCGATTTCAGCTTCAATAAGTCGAACATTGGCAAATTGAGCTAGGGGTCTAAGATCGATGTGCATATCGTCGAACTTATAGTGGCCGGCAATGAAAGCAGGCATAGAGCCGGAATAAGGGGTTACTATATCTTTGCTGATGAGCGTAACAGCGAGACCGGGCACGGGTTTCATGCCGAGACGTTTGAGCACTGCCAGATGGCTGTGTCCGCCGCCAACTAGGACAAGATGTTTTACAATGGGGCTAATCGGATTCATTGGGTACTTTGTAACCTGTTTGCAGCATAGCCCCTCACAGGTTCAGCTTTAAGTAGCCGTTAAGTCTAACCCAAATCAGAAGCTTGCGGCTATTAACCCTAGCTGTGTGACTTTCTCAAGCAGCCGATTGATCAATACCAGCGCTGTATTGCAGCTTACTTTTTGGTTTCCTTACCAATGCTCGGGTTTCACCCCTTAATGCAGGCAACGGGATGAATTGGCTAGTGGAAGCTGCTGATTATTTTCTGGGGATAGCTCAGCCCCTGATTCATTTATCTCAGTAATTTGGTAAAGTGACGTCAGTTAAACTTCCCCCTAATGATCTATAGAGGAAACAACATGAACCTAAGTCACTTTTTTAAAGCACTAGTTTTGTCACTGTTGGCTAGTCAGCCTGCGCTTGCTCAGTGGGCGCTGGACAATGACATGTCGTCGTTGAGTTTTGTAACAACCAAAGCTGAGCATGTCGCCGAGGTACATACGTTTGAGCAGATGAGCGGAACCCTGACTAGTGTCGGTGATTTAAGCATTGCTATAGAGCTTATCAGTGTGAATACCATGATCCCTATTCGCAATGAGCGGATGCAGGCCCTGTTATTTGAAACTGATATTTTTCCTGAAGCAACCATCACTGGCAAAATAGATATGGCTCAAGTAGCAGGCATGGAAGCCGGCGATTCAAAAGCTATGGCGATTGATTTCAGCCTGTCCATTCGAGGCATTGCTAAAGCCTATACTGCCGATGTGCAGGTTACGCGCACCGGCGCTGGCTTGGTTGCATCAACCAGAAAACCCATCATAGTCATGGCAGATTCCCATGATTTAGTCTCAGGTGTCGATGCGCTTAGAGAAGTAGCTGGACTACCCAGCATCAGCCGCGCAGTCCCTGTAAGTTTCTCAGTAGTCTTTAATTAAGCCTGCAAACTTGCGAGGTAATTGGCAAAGCAATGCTCGCCAATAGCTTAGCAAGGGCTTCTAGTTAGAACTTGATCTTTAGCAGACCGCGCACGCTGCGCGGGTTGGACGGATGAAAGTGAACATCCTGGATACCCGCGGCTTTCCCCGGCAGTCTAGATTCGAAAAAATAAGCAATATCATCTTCTTGGGCATCAAACAGGTTCAAGATATCTAGCTGTCGAACACTAAGAGCTGCGAACCATAGATAAAACGTCAGTTGCTAACAAGTTGTTGAGGTTAAGAAACCGGTAACGGAAGCTATTTTGTGGGGGTAATTGGCGCGGGTGCTGAAAGTCTTGTTTCTAGTCCCAGGCTGGGCTTGTCGGGAATGAATTGAGTTAAAAGCAGGGAGGCAAGTGCGAAAGCGGCCCCAATGATGAAGACAGCGCTGTGATTAATGACCCAAACTAAACCAAGTAAAGCCGGCAATACCACTGCCGCTATGTGGTTGATTGTGAAACTAATGGAGGCTGTTGCCGCTATATCGGCGGGTTCAGCGATCTTTTGGAAGTAGGTTTTAATGGCGATGGCCATCGCGAAAAACAAATGGTCCAACAGGTATAACGCCAAGGCGACCGCCAGTGTGTCAACAAAGGCATAGCTCAAGAACACCAGTATCAACCCAATATACTCAAGGGTGAGAGCTCGGCGCTCGCCGATGATGCTGATTAAACTGCCGATCTTGGGGGCTAACCAAAATGTAAGCGCGGAATTGACAAGGGTCAGCAGCACTACGTTTTCGACCGCAAAGTTGAATTTTTCAACTAACAAAAAGCCCGCAAAAACCACGAAAATCTGGCGCCGAGCGCCGGCCAAAAATGTGAGGGCGTAGTAGAGCCAATACTGCTTGCGAAGAAATAATTCTTTCCGCTGCACCACGCCATCTTCGAAATGGGGAATTGCGAACCAGCAGTAGAGGCCTATTGCAACAGCACAACTCCCGGCGATGACATAGATAGAGTTATAGCTTGCCTCAAAAAACATCAAGTACAGATAAATAGTGCCCAGTACGCCAATGTTGCTAAATGCCTTTACGCTCAGCAGCTTGCCCAGCACTTTAGGGGCTTCCTCTCGTGTAAGCCATTGCAGGCTTAAAGAGCTATGCAGCGTTTCAAGGTAGTGAAACCCAATAGACATGACCACAGTAGCAAAATAGAGCCACAGTGCCGAGGGGTAAAAAATGGTTATGGCGGTACCGATACCTAAGGTAATCAGGGAAAGGATGGCAAAGGTTTGCTGCCTGATGTAGATCATGACCAAAATTGCGGTAAAGGCTAAAAATCCGGGCACCTCGCGCAGGCTTTGAAGGATGCCAATCTCTGCGCCGGTGAAGGCCGCTTGCTCAATGGCATAGTTATTAAGCATTACCTGCCAAGTTACAAAGGCTATGGTGTTGCCGATCGCCAAGTAGTAAAGCAGCGCTTTGCGATCTTTAGGCAGAATTGGGTTCATGGTTGGTCATCGGTCACGGTTAGCCATTGAGGCTGGTGTTGAAGTCAATAAGCCACTTCGTCAATTCAGAAATTGCTACTAGGTTGTGGGAAGAGGGGATTGTATCATCCGATACCCATGTCATCCTTTACTATTTATGCAGGGCCTGCCGCCATGACCAAGCTGTCTGAGCAGGGGCTGCATCGTGAACAATTTGATACCTTAGTGGGCGCCTCTGGCGGGCCTAAATGGTTCGTGCTGCACGGCCTTGACCGCTATTTATTTTCGGAATTTTTGCCCAGCTCTACCTCAGTTTTAACCACAATAGGCTCTTCTGCGGGGGCATGGAGGATGTGTTGCTTAGCGACAGCCGATCCGGTGGCCGCTATTGATAGGCTAGCCGAAAACTACAGCCATCAGCAATATTCTGCCAAACCAACAGTCGCAGAGATTACTGAGAAGGCGCGCTCCATGGTGCAATACACCCTTGGCGAGGGTGGCGCCAGGGAAATAGTCACCAACTCCCGTTACCGCACCCATGTGGTTGTGGACCGCGCTAAGGGGTTGACGGCCAGCAGCGGCAAAAATTTGCAGTCACTGCTGTTGAGCTGCGCTATGGTATCCAATGCGGTATCGCGCAAAACTCTAGGCTGGTTTTTTGAAAGAACACTATTTTCAAATCACAATGAACCTATTCCCGCGGGTTGGAAAGATTTGCCGACACATCAAGTGACCCTGACCGAGGCGAACCTAATAGACGCTATGATTGCGACGGGATCAATTCCCTTTGTGCTGGAGGCTGTGAGTCATATTTCAGGCGCCAAACCCGGTATCTACTGGGATGGTGGGATTACCGACTATCATTTCGATTTACCGTTTAATCAATCAGATAAGTTGGTGCTGTACCCCCATTTTTCGAGTGCGGTAATTCCCGGGTGGTTTGATAAGCACATACCTTGGCATAAAGTGAATCCAAAGCATTTTGACAATGTGGTCTTAGTGACTCCCTCTAAACAGTTTGTAGCGAATTTACCTTATGGCAAAATTCCTGACCGCAATGACTTCAACAACTTTAGTTTCCAGGACAGACTTAAATACTGGCAGCGTGTGCTAGACCTAAGCCGGCGAATTGGAGATGACTTTGCCCAATGTGTGGAGTCAGGCAAGGGGCTCGAGTCAATTCAACCTTTCGCCAGCCGGGACCGGTAAACTGTGATCGTAGCCATGGATGGTGAAGACAAGATACGCGAGGTCAACGCGGCCGACGCCTGTGCTGTAGCGGCTATTTATAATTGGTCTATTGACAATACCACTGTCACTTTTGAAGTAGCGGCAGTCTCAGTGGCTACTATAAAGCCGCGAATTGCCCCCGCCGGTGGCAGCGATCCGTGGCTAGTGCTGGAAAGGGCGGGTCAGATTCTGGGCTATGCCTACGCGATGCCGTGGAAGGCTAGAGCGGCCTATGGACGGACCAAAGAAACCAGTGTGTATGTGCATCATAGCCATGGCGGCCGAGGAATTGGCAGGGCGCTAATGATAGTGCTAGTCGAAAAAATTCGCTGCAAGCCGATACATGTTTTAATTGCGGGTATCACGCTACCCAACCCGGCGAGTATTGCACTGCATGAGAGGCTAGGCTTTGTTCCTATCGGTGAGTTTGCGCAGGTGGGTTTTAAATTTGATCGATACATCGATGTTGGTTATTGGCAGTTATTAATGGAAAATACATGAAGACTCGACGAATATTTAAGCAGATGCTTTTCAGTTTTTTTGTCTCAATTTTGTTCAGTGGGTGTCTTGGCACAATTGTTGGCGCGGCTGTTGATACAACCATCGAAGTTGCTAAAGTGCCTTTTAAGGTCGCCGGCGCTGTTATCGACGTAGCCACGCCTGACAAAGATGATGACGACAACTGAGGAGATGGGTGACCAAATAATGAGTATTAAACCTGACGACTACAACGTACCTACCCAATACAGTCACTGGGTTGGAGATAAGGCCGAGGATTATATTGGGCCGTTTTTCTTTTACATGGACGGCGAACATCCGCGCACTGCGTTTCGGGTAAAACAGCAGCACTGTAACGCCCATGATACCGTTCATGGCGGCGTGCTAATGACCTTTGCTGACTACACGCTGTGTATGGGAGCCCTTGGTGGCGCCAGCGAAAGTGTGATCACCGTAAGCCTCAATAGTGAATTTACGGCGCCTGCTTTTATGGGCGACCTCATCGTAGGGAGGGGGCAGGTGATGCGGCGGGGCAAGTCCATAGTGTTTATGCGCTGCGAGCTATTGGCAAATGATCAGCTAGTGCTGGTCGCAAGCGCTGTGGTTAAGTTAATCAAGAAATCTGGCCCCTAGACTTCAAGTACTTGGATTAACTGAGCCGGCTCACTGATTAAAAGTGCGGGTTGCGCATTTTCTAATTCGTCCCGCGCACCGTAACCCCAAAGGACACCGCAGCCTGATAAACTATTTTCTGCAGCTGCCTCTATATCGATCGCCCGATCGCCAATCATTAGCGCACTTGTGTCAATACTGCGGGCGCTAAGTAAGCCTGCTAGTTGATCTGCTTTTCTTTCCTTAAACGTGGCGCCACTGGCGCCGCTGACAAAACCAAAATAGTCGATCAAATTGTATTTGTTGAGAATCTTTAAGGCATTCTTTTCTAACTTAGACGTGCATACTCCCATGGCAATGCCTTTTCCAGTTAGCTCTTCTAATAAATCAACAATGCCGGGATAAACTGTATTTTCGCTGATTCCAAATTCAGCATAGCGCTCTCTGTAGGCGTCCACTAGCCTTTGTATTTTCACCTCATCTTCCTCACCTGAGAGAGCCTGCAGCGCATATTCTAGGGGAGGGCCGATAAGCGCAGTAATTTCATGAGCTGGTCTAGCCATGTAGTCAAGGGAAGTCAGTGCATAGTTCATGCACCTTACAGCACCTACAGCTGGATCGATAAGGGTGCCATCGAGATCAAAAATGAGAGTCTTGTATTTCATAGAGGTTAGCTGGGTCCGTAATTCTTAGGGCGGTAGATAAAGTTGCTAGGTTAGCTCAGAGTATAAACTTTTTCCGCTGTGCCGTAGAACATCGCATGCTTTTCGTGTTGGGCAAAGTCGGCGACAAGTTTCTTAAAGCCATTAAATAGCACATGATAATTTATTGACAAGCGATCGACTGGGAAATTGCTTTCAAACATGCAGCGCTCGGGCCCAAAGCATTCAATGGTGTGCATATAGTATTTTTTCTGAGCCGCCACAAATTCATCGGAGCTTGGCGGTTTGTCCCTTAGGTGCCATTTAAAGCCATTGTCAGGCATCGCAAGGCCTCCTAATTTTGCATAGACATTAGGGCACTTAGCGAGTTCGGCAATTTCTTCTTTCCATTGTTGGAAAATTTCATCTTTGCAGCTGGCATAAATGCCAACCCCTAGCGGCGTGCCAAAATGATCTAGAACCATAGTACATTGAGGGACTGCTCGCGCTAGATCTAAAAAATCCAAATTTTGATGGTGAAAGTGCCAAGTATCATAGGTCAGGCCTCTTTCAGCAAGCATCTCAATGCCTCTGCGAAATGATTCCTTGCCGTGCAAATACTCTGGGGCTTGCCCTGGAATCAACAAGTCTTCCGGTCTTTTATCATAAGCAGCTGCATGCCGTATGCCTTTGAATAGACCTTTGCCAATTGCTATGTGTTGGTCAAGGACATCATTAAGCAAATCAGGCTGAGTGCCGGCAAGTGTTAAGTCAGCGTGGCCGACGATACCTGCGATAGTGGCTTGGCTTGGGTCAGCGTTTGAATCCTCAGCGATTTGCCTTATCGCTTTGGTCTCCCCAAGCGGCGCTAGGTGTACTGGCGCGTCTTTATCATAGAAGGCGTGGCACTCCATAAACAGCGTCTTAACAATCTTGTGACCGGAACCGGTGTCTTTCCATAATTGGGGTAATAAGTAGTCAGCGTTAAAGCGGTTTCGCCAAAGGTGGTGGTGAGGATCGATAATCTCTTGATGGGGTTCGACAATTTCCTCCTTGACTTGTTCCAACCAAAGATCTGATCCAGGCTCAAAATGTGACATTCATGACTCCTTGTGCGATTACCCACCAAGCTAACTTGTTCAAGTTAGCATTTAAGGCCTGGTTGGTTAAATTATTTATTTGGCTGACTAGAGCGGTATGCTGGAGTCGCTGCGCTGCGTTGGTGTAGTATGCCGAAACCATTATAAAAAGTGTTGATTCAGGTCAGGGCATAGCTGACCGGCAACATAGAATAAGAAAATTTGTCTCAAACTTATTACAGGAGCTATGCATGAGCATTTCCGCAGTAGTCATCTTACTCTACCTAGTTCTTTTTGCCGGCGTTGGTATTTATTTGAGCCGCGGTAATAGTAGCTCATCGGACTGGGCCATTGGTGGCGGTACGTTAGGGGTGGGCATGCTAGCCGCCGGTATCGCCGGCACCCGCATCGGCGGCGCCGGAACCTATGGTGTGGCAGGTGATGTGATCTCTGAAGGCCTTGGTCACCTGTGGTATAGCGTTAACTCGTTTGCAGCATTGTTTCTGGTCGGTCTGTTTTTTGCGATCCCTTACCGTCGACTAAAAGTGGTGAGTGTGGGGCAAGTCTTTGATTTTCGCTGGGGTTCTTTTCGCTGCCAGTGGCTGACCAGTCTTTGCGTTCAAGCCGAGTATTTGGTCGTCAATATAATAGAGCCCTATGTGATTGGCTCTATCGTAAGTGGTGTGACAGGTCTGCCATTCGTAGTGGGTGTTGCCATCGGCGGCTTTACCATTGTGCTGTTTACCGTGACTGGTGGCTTAAAGGGCACAGCGATTACTAATGTAGTTCACTGCACGGTAATTATTCTTGGCCTTGGTTTGGTTGGCTACATTGCGATGGACAATATCGGCGGCTGGGACCAAGTCGTTGCACAAAGCTCGCAGGCCCTTCAAGAGGCGGGCAAAGACGAGGCCAAGTGGTGGAGTTTCACCGGTATTGGTTTGGCGACAATCATTGCGCTCTTCATTTCAGCCACGATTCATACGCCCGCAGCCTCTGTATACGCAAACTATGCAAGTTCAGCGGGTAAAGAAGACTATTTGATTCCAGGCTTTTTCTTGGCCGGCGTTATTGCGGCGATCATGCCGTTGGTTGCTGGCTTTATCGGAATACTGACTATAGCCACCTATGGTTCGGACAGCGGGCTTTCGAGTTATCTGAATATCGCTCAGCTGGCAATAGATACTGGGCCTATCTTAGGCGGTATCGCTCTGGCAGCAGTTTTGGCCGCGGTAATCTCTTCTGGGGCGCCGATTTTATTGGCAAGCTCGACGATGTTTGTGAATGACTGGATACCAGCGTCAAAGAATTATTCCGATGAGAAGAAATTGCGCGCTTATAAAATAGTGACTGTTGTTTATGGATCGTCGGCCGCAGTGATTGCCTACTTAGGTAACATCACCTCGGTGCTGCAGCTGCTGCTTCTTGGTTTTGCAATGGTTGTGCCGCCAGCGATCGCGGTAACCTATGTCTTCTACTGGCGCAAGACAACCGAATTCGCGGCGTTTTGGGGCATGGTAATTGGTTTTACCGGTGGTTTAGTTATGTGGCTCTTCAACACCTTATTCGGTGATGCTGAAAACGCTGCTGCGGGCGGGTTTGCTCAGTGGTGGTATGAGTTAGTGTCTTACTTAGGTGAATGGCGGGACCCTTCTTTCCTAACGCTGTTATTGCCGCTTGTTATCATTCCGGTTCTTACTCTGTTAAAGCCGAACGCCGATGCTGACCAAGAGATATCAGAAAAATTCTACGCAAGATTAGGCCGTATTCAAAAGAACTTCACGTGGGCCTAAAGCCGGGTAGTTGGCGATTCAAACAAGCTGGCTGGGTCAAACAAGCTGGCTGGCTATAGGGGGCGCTTGCCCAACTGGGAATGGTAATCTGGTTACACCCTTTGAGTTAGCAATGTGCTACCTCAAAGGGTGTCGCGTTAGGCTAAAATGTCAGGCTTAACTTTCCCATACCTTAACTTAGGTGTTGCCCCAGAGTTTATCGTACAAGCGCTGCTAGCGCTGCAGTTGGCCGCTTGCTTGAATCAAAAACGGGCCAGGCGTCGCATAACTACGTTCGAGTAACTCGCACAGCTCTTCGCAGGTATCTGCTCGCCCTCCAGGCACTCCAAAGCTAGCTGCCATGGCAACCCAATCGATTATGGGGTTGCTAATATCAAACAGACTGGCGGCGGTCTCGCCCATGCTGGTCACCCCAATGCGCGCGTACTCCACGTTGAGAATGTTGTATTTATTGTTAGCAAAAATTAGGGTTGTGACGTTGAGGCCTTCGCGGGCTTGAGTCCAAAAACTTTGATTGGTATACGCTGCGCCGCCATCGCCTAAGAGTGCTAAAACCGGGCGATCGGGGCAAGCGAGCGCCGCGCCAATAGCGCAAGGGCCACCTTGACCGATAGCGCCGCCGGTAAGGCTTAGCCAAGTATTTCTAGCGGCTTTTTGGCACATTGCGTAGGCCGCATTACCGCCTCCCGAATCAGTGGTGACGATAACATCCTGGGGCAAAGTGGATGCGATTGATTGAATAATCGACATATTGTTTAATTCCCCCGTCGGCTTGGGAATGTCTTCTTTTTGAAATCGAGTGACCTCGGCAGTTGTAGCATCTAAACGTGCTGCGAGTCGCTCAAGGGCGTCAATTGCATCTTCTTCTCGGAAAGACAGTCGGCTTACCTCGCAGTCTTGCGGGATTAATTGACCAGGAATGCCTTGGTAGGCAAAAAAGCTTGCTGGAATCTGACCGCCGACAAGAATTAGATTGTCGAAATCTGCCAGAGCTGCAAGTATTTGCTCTGGAAAATAAGGCAGTCTGGCGACCGCAACGCGGCCAGGGCCGCCATCGGCTCTGCCAGGGAATGTACCGTTAAACAAAGTGCAGCCAGTCTTGCTTGCAATACGACTTGCCCATTCCATTGCCTGCTGATCGCAGCCGTGGTGTTCAAGCAGGAACGCTGTCTTGCCTGAGCCTGCGACAATTTTGGCCACGTCTTCGACGGTCTGATCATCTATCTTAGCGCGATGGGGGATTGGGTTAGGTTTTACTTTACCTTTGGCTTCTCCCCAAGCTGCATCGGCGCCCATAATCAACGTTGATATTTGACCAACCGAGCCAGTACTTTGTCTAAGAGTTGCAGTAAAGGCATCGGCGCCGTCTTGAGCCAGAGTTGCCTCGGTACTGCTAGACTTTATCCAGGTGGAAAAATTGCGCGCAAGAGTATCGATATCTGAGGTTAACGGGGCGTCAAAGCCAACGTGAAAGTTGGGGTGGTTGCCAATGATATTGATAATAGGTGAGTTAGCGCGGCGGGCATTGTGCAAATTGGCAATGCCGTTTGCCATACCCGGGCCCAAGTGCAGTAAGGTGGCAGCGGGTTTGCCGGTCATTCTGCCATAGCCGTCTGCGGCGCCGGTGACCACTCCTTCAAATAATGCCAAGACCGACTTGATGCGAGGTACGCTATCTAGAGCCTGCACCAAATGCATTTCTGACGTTCCAGGGTTGGCCATACACAGCTCAACACCACAGTCCGCCAATGTTTCTATCAGAGCGGTAGCACCATTCATATTGTTTTCCTTTGCTAGTTTTTACGCTAAATTATTCAGTTCTCGAGTGCCTAGTATCATAGCATCATACCGGACAAAGACTAATGGCTAGTAAGCAACAAGAGCGCGAGTTTGTGCTTTATCCAGTGGATCTGCTGCAGTCAATTGGGCCAGTAACTGCCAAGCCCATGTTCGGTGGCTTTGGCCTATTTATCGAAGGTTTAATGTTGGGTCTGGTTGCCGACAGTACGCTTTATTTCAAAGCCGATGAGCTCAGCAAGGTTGAGTTCGAAACTCATGGCTTGGAGCCCTTCACCTTTTTCAAGGCAAGTAAGCCAATTCAGATGTCGTATTGGCAGGCGCCCCAGGAATGTTTAGACAACGCCGACGCCATGCTTGAGTGGGGCACAAAGGGTTCTCGGCAGCGCTTAGAGCAAGCGCCGTGAAATCGAGAAAAGCCAAGCAGCTGCGGCAGCCCAGCGGATCTCAATAAACTGGCAGCTTGTCTAATAAGACTGCCAATTGGCGTTAAATAGGTTAATATTTGAGGCTAGCTACAGGCTTCGAATCCAACTTAGGGGGTTTTAATGAAATTTCGACAAATCGCGCTTGTCGCAGCAGCGACCGCTACTTTTGGTGCGGCAGTGCAAGCTCAGGACAGCAACTATGAAGTGGCGCGCACTCAGTGGGGTCAACCAGACCTGCAAGGCGTTTGGAACTTTAGCTCTTTTATTCCTCTAGAGCGTCCAGCCTTTTTTGCGGATAAAGCGTTTTTAACTGAAGAAGATGTTGCCATGTTAGCGGCTCAAACAGAGCGCGGCTTGCAGGCCATAAACAATATCGGTGTGGGCGGCTACAACACCTTTTGGACTGAGATGGGTGGCACAGGGGATAATCGCACGTCGCTAATCGTCTATCCGGAAAATGGCAGAATGCCTGAAACGGTGGAAGGTGTGCCGATCCAGGTTGGCGGTCTCGGCCCTGATGAACCTGGCACACGACCGGCTCGAATGGTAGTGGGCGGCATCGCTAAAGACGGCCCAGAAGATAGGGGTATTTCAGAGCGCTGCATCGTTGGTTTTAACTCTGGACCTCCTTTTACGCCAAACCTGTACAACAACAACGTACAGATTGTACAAAGCAAAGACACCGCTGTAATCATGACTGAAATGATTCACGATGCTCGCATTGTGCCTTTGATCGACAAGCCCGCGATGCCCGACGCACTGCGTTTATGGAGCGGTGACTCTCGTGGCTATTGGGACGCAGACACACTAGTCGTTGAAACCAAGAACTTCAACGGCTTAACACAGAGCTTTGGAGTGTATGGCACAGCTGAAGATAAACTGTTGACTGAGCGCTTCACCCGTACCGGTGAATTTACTGTTGAATATGAATTTACAGTAGAAGACCCAAGCACATTTAAGGACAAAATTGTGGTGATGGTTCCCATGTCAAAAGTGGATGGCCTCATGTATGAGTATGCATGTCATGAAGGCAACTACGGCTTGTTGAATACGTTACGAGGCGAGAGAATTGCTGAACAGCGTGAAGCTGAAGGTACTCAGTAATCAACAAAAATACCTTTAACAGGCCAGCGTTTGCTGGCCTTTTTGTTTAATAGGAGTATGACTAATGTCGATCAGAACTAAGAGCTCTTTGCTTATAGGGGGGCTGCTGTTGAGTAGTTTCGCTGTTGGGCAAAGCGCTACCGTACTTTACAACGAGCGCGTCGTGGAGATTGAAAGAACTCTGCCTGACGCGACTGAATTATGGGTCACACCGCAAGATCTCACGCGAGTTAATGATTTTGTGCTAAAGCCTGAAGGTGCCTGTTTGGCTGAATTGTGTATCCCGGTTCTACAGGATCGAGATAGCGATATGTATGTCACTCGAAGCGATCAAGGCTGGTTCAATCTGACTGGTTTGGCAGACAAACTGCAGCAGGCTTACGTGTCAGATTTTGAAGACGGCGTATGGAGCTTTGGTGCTATGCCCTTAGAGCGCCAAGCGTTTCTACGAGGCGGAATGGCGCCCGATTTTGAGATGGCCGATCGTGATGGCAACCTTGTTAAGCTGTCAGATTTTCGCGGTAAGAAAGTATTGCTGCTGACCTGGGCCTCTTGGTGAGGCTGTAGACTTGACGTGCCCGTGTGGCAAGCAATCTACAACGAATTAAAAGATCAAGATTTTGAAATCATTTCAGTGGCGCAAGATACTGGCGGTGAAGAAGCTGCTGGGCCAATTTTTGACGCCGCCCAAGTTAGCTATACCGCACTTATCGATGTAAATCATCATATCAGCGCGCTGTATAACTTGGTCAATGTACCCTCCGGTGTGTGGATCGATGAGGAAGGTCGGATTAAGCGTATTAATGAAGGCACCTACGCAAAGTCGCATATGAATGGTGCGTTTGGTACTGACGAGTATGTGCCTATCGTCCGCGACTGGGTCGCTAAAGGTGATGCAAGCCGGCATGTTTGGAATACTGATAAAGTCAAAGACAGTATCGTCCAAAGAACGCCGGAAGCCGAGCAGGCCCAGCCTACGTTTCGCCTAGGGACTTACTACTTTTCCAAGGACAATGACGTTAAAGCAGAGCTTTATTGGACTCGGGCGCAAGAGTTAGATCCAACTAGTTGGAACTACTTAAGGCAAGATCTTCTCTACGAAGAAGGTGGGTCAGCAGGGCCGCAGTGGCGTGAGCGCGTTCAAGAAGTAGACAGCGCAGGTGGCAGCTACTATTCACCGCTGGAAATCGAGCCAGATTTATAGCTGAAAATTAGCTATTCCCCAGAATTCTGAGCGGCGAAAATAAAACCTTGCCGTTCAGATTCTATTCAGCGAACAGCCGCTATTGTGACATTGTTAGCGAAATCGCTTGAATAGTGACATACCCTCGCAAAACCCACATAAAGGGTTGCTATTCGGATGAGTGTATTCGCGGATCCCCACTCATCTATGGCGGATAGTGAGTGGGGATTTTTTATTGTCTCAAATCAAGAGACGTATTTGTTTCTTTCGGGTCTCTTTTCCCTTAGTTAGTTTGATCAAATCAACATCTTTGATAGGATTGCGGCTATCTGTAAATCCAATAACAATAGCTCACTGAGCCGCACATGACCTCATCGACCTACTTAGCAAACACTCTGCCAAATAGCAGCGTTGCTAGGGTATTTTTTGTTTCTCTTGTTTGGCTATTTGCAGCCTGCCCAGTCAGTGCCCAGTCCCCTGCTAGGGATGCGGCCTTGCCACTACCTGTTGATATGAGCCGGGTGCATTTTTATCTGGTTACAGTCGATGTGGGCGAGGCTGTGTGGGATAACTTTGGCCATTCAGCACTGCGAGTGATAGATGAAAATAGCAACACCGACGCCGTTTTTAATTGGGGATATTTCAATATAAGTGGTGGGGTGGTTGGCTTCTCCTTCAACTTTTTTAAAGGGATCATGAACTATTCCCTTGAGACTAACTCCCCGGCATTTGAATTTGCTAACTATAGGCGGCAGCAGCGCACCGTCTGGCAAGATAAAATCAATTTAACCAATTCTCAAAAAGAAGTGTTGTATAAGCGGCTAATGTGGAATTTAAAGCCGGAAAATAAAATATACGCCTACCAGTATTTCTTTGATAACTGTACTACAAGAATTAGAGATTATCTCGATGAGGCGCTAGGCGGGGCGGTCATTGATTTTTACCCTGACACGACTCTAACCTCGTTTAGAGAAGAGGTTAGACGGCACTATAGCTCGGTACCGATTGTTGATTTCTCCCTTAACATTTTAATGAACAGCAATGTAGATAGGCCCATGACTCAGTGGGAAAATATGTTCTTGCCGTTAAACCTCCGGCAACGCCTTTTGGTTATGCCCTCTGATGTGGCGGAAGATGGAAAGCGCTTAAATTTGCTGTCCACTGCGCAGGAACTGATGAGTTTTGCACCGCCAAAAGTCAACGCAGACAGCTACCAGATGGCGTCGATTGTGCTTCTTGCGCCAGTCATTTTTCTGCTTTTAATGCTAAAGAAAATCCCCATGTCATACTTTGCTACTCACAGTAGGCTGGGGCTTAAATGGCCGAGCTTAACATTTCGCCTGTTGGGTTTGCTGGGAATTGTCACAGCGTTGTTTAGCGGTGTCTATGGCACTTTAATGCTAGCTAGCTGGTTTGTTTCTGACCATCTCGATCTCCATCACAATGTTAACTTGTTGCTTTTTTGGCCGACCGATTTGCTAGGCATATTTGTCGCACTGCGTTGGCTTTTGTTTTGTAAGCCATGGCCTACTGACCACAATAGCTCGCCGTTCATTAATTATTACTTGCTTGCCCATATTCTTGCCATGGGAGCATACGGGCTTGTCGCTGTCATGGGGTGGTCGCCGCAATCTATTTTGACCATCGCTCAAGATGTAGCACCGGGCTTTTTTGTCTATACTGTTCTAATTTGGTTAGTTGGATTTGAGCCTGCCAAACCAAAAACCACATTTTTTTAAGGCGCCCTATAAATGGAAACTCCAAAGAGTACGAATGCGCAGCGATCGGCCCAGCCCCATGAGATGGCGCAGAAGGTTGCGTTAGGTGCGTCGCGCATGCGGCCAATGGAAGACGGCACACCCGATGAAGCTCGGGCGTTAAGAAACCTGAAGGGCAACCCGTTCGCACCGCCTGCGTGCGAGCTAGCAGATATTTCTGATGTACATGCGAAAATCTCCAGTGGCGGGCTTCGAATTAGGGTGTACAAGCCGAAGGCGCTTGCACCCGGACTGCAGCCCTGCCTAGTTTTTTTTCACGGCGGCGGGTATGTGCTTAGCAATGTTGAACAATATGACACCGTTACTCAGCAATTGGCTTTTCACAGTGGCTGCGTGGTGTGTTCGGTAGACTACACGCTTGCGCCAGAGCGAAAGCTAACGGGCATTCATGCCGATGGCTACGAAGCCTACAAATGGATTGTCGAGAACGCCAGTTCCCTTGGTATCGACGAGCAGAGAATTGCCGTTGGCGGTGACAGTGCCGGCGGTAACTTAGCCGTAGCAGTTGTCTTGGCGTGCAAGCGCGAAGGCTTTGCGATGCCAGCCTACCAGCTACTAATTTACCCATCAGTAGATTTGGCGATGAGCTTTCCGAGTATTGACGAATTTGCTGAGGGCTATTTCTTAACTAAGACTGGCATGCAGTGGTTTCGTGACCACTATTTAGAGACGCCTGAGCAGGCGCTAGATGAGGAGCTTAAATTTTTGGCGAAGGACTTGTCGGGCCTGCCACCTGCTTACGTCATGACTGCGGGGTTTGATCCGCTGCGAGATGAAGGCCACGCTTTTGCTCAGCGCCTAGAGGAATTTGGGGTGAAAGTTGAACATGAATGTTATACCGATATGATTCACGGCTTTATTTCGTTTGCCGGCGGCATTCCGGCAGGCCTAGAAAGTTTGCAGAGTATGGGGAATAAATTGAAAGTGG
>JBLGBD010000054.1:0-19627 GCA_047617585.1 Pseudohongiellaceae bacterium
AAATTAACATCTAACTCATTGTATTTAATGATTTTAACCTGACAGAATTGACAATCGGACAACCCCGGCTGTGACAAGACATGGGATGCAACATTCTGTGATTTTGCGACAGGCCGTATGGGATAGCCTGCTAGGACTTGTTACTATTGATACTCAATGTTTGGCGCTTAAACCCCGATTGATCTGCATCAAAGAGGAACAGGCCACACAGCATACACTTAACTTGAAGTGCAATGGCGTACCTGCTGCGACTCTGTGACGCGTGGGCCACAATTGAAAAACAGCAAAAAACCCTTACACTAGGTTGATGCACAGGGCAAAGTAATGCCCAGCTAGATACGTTAAATAGGAGCGGTTTCATGAAATTGTTGAATGCAGTACTACTAATGTCAGTTACGATGGGCTTCTCTCTCAGCGCTTTGGCTGAAGATGAATGGTTACGCTCGATTCCTGAGTTCGAATTAATGGATCAAAACGGCGACGCCCACACACTGGAGCAGTACAAAGACAATGAATTTATTGTGATGTATGTGCAAGGTGTTGGTTGCCCTATTGCACGAATCGCGCTGCCTAACTACCGTGAAGTAAGAGATGAGTTTGCGGACAAGAACGTTAGCTTCTTGATGTTTAACGCCAACATTCAAGATAGCCAAAAGCGCATTGCTCGCGAAGCAAGCGAGTTTGGAATCGACTTCCCTGTGCTTAAAGACGAAGGTCAGGTGTTGGCCAAAGCCTTAGGGGTTGAACGCACAGCCGAAGTGTTCGTGATTAACCCGAAAACTCATGAAGTGCTTTACCGCGGCCCAATCAACGATCAGCTGGGCTACGAAACTCAGCGCAATCACGCGAACGAGCATTTCTTGAAAGATGCACTGAACACAGTGCTTGCCGGTGGAGTCGTGAATATCGACGATATTCCGGATTCAAAGGGCTGCTTAGTGGCTATATTTGACACGTAGATTTTAAGCCAAACTTTGAGATAGTTAAAAGCCCAACCGCAAATGTGTGGTTGGGCTTTTTTTTGCCTTAGAGTTTACGTAAAGGACTTATGTTTTTGCTGATCAGCCCCCGACACCCGCAGCGTAACGCACGGAGTAACCTTCAGAGACTGTCCAACGGGCTACTGGTTCCCGCATAATGTCTTCCCAACACATGGGTATAAATTTGAGTCGTTGATACGTCGTTATGCCCAAGTAACTCCTGCACCGTTCGAATATCTGCTCCCCTGGCCAACACATGCGTCGCAAAGGAGTGCCTAAACGTATGTGCAGTAACCCGCTTGTGTTTTAAGTCAGTGGACTTAACCGCCTCACTGAGGAATTTTCTCACAACCGTAGGGTGTAAGTGATGGCGGCAAATCTCTCCGGTAATTGGATGATGAAAAAGCTTACTGGCAGGGAATATATAAGCCCACTTGTCACTTTTAAACGCGTTAGGGTACTTACGGCTTAAGGCTGCTGTCATAGAACAACCCACACCGTGATCATTATCCTTTCGCTGCAGGACGACAGCATTTTGGATTTGTGACTCCAACTCAGATTTCAGCTGGGTGCTTAAAAGAGTTTGACGATCCTTGCGGCCTTTGCCGTTGTGTATAGTAAGAGCGAACCGGTTTAGATCAACCTCCTGAACGCGCAAAGCAAGACACTCTCCAACTCTTAAACCGCTACCGTACAGCAACTGAAGTATCAGTTTGTTGCGGCCCTTTAGCTAAGCCAAAACAGACTTAACCTCCTCGACGGACAATAAGGTAGGCAAGGTTTGTTGCTTGCTAGCAAGCCTAAACCCCAAATCTCCCATCTCCCGCTTAAGATATTTCTCGAACATAAAGGCGCAGTTCTCTGCGTATTGACACTCACCTGCCGCTGCATCGCTAGATAAGTGAGATAAGCACTCACCTAGAAGAGAGGCACCGTTGAAGGATGCTCATTACCGGTAAAATGAATAAAGCGACGAGACCAAAGCAGGTAGGTTTTCTCGGTAGCTAAGCTATAACCAAGCATACGGATATTGGAACGTAGATCCTCAATAAACTGGCTTGCCATTGTGCTTTCCTGGATTGCTTGCAAGTAGACCTTAACAGGGTAGTCAATAAGGGGTGAACGCACATAATTATGGCTATAACCAATTAGCTCGCTCGCTTTCCAACAGTTACTTAAAATAATGTCGATACAGAACAGAGACATAAGACCAAAATCATGCTGCATACAAGGAAACCCAGTATTACGCACATAAGGGGCCCTATATTGAGGATTCGCAGGACCCCCAGTATCTCAAGTACCCCAAAAGTGTTTTATTAAACTTATTGATTGAAAAGAAAGAGTTGGCGGGCAAACTTAGCGTAAAGCGAAGATAAATACCGCGCGGGCTAATTATGCAAATGTTATGTGTATAGTTCGTAAATGTTGTAATTTGGAGAATTAAAGATCGAACAGTTGGAATTAGTTACAGAGATTGCGGCGGCGTCTCTTGGATTTATTGCGCTATTTATAGCGGTATCGAATGCGAAGGGGCGTTTTACTGGTTCTGATCGTCATTTTGTTAAGGCTCAAGTATTGGCATCCTCTGTGGCCATAGTCGTGTCTCTGACCCCATCAACTCTGATGCTCTTTGTATCAGAACAAACGGCATGGAAGTACGCTCTATATGTCATTTTAATTCTAGGATCAGTCATGGGGATTCTAATGGGGTTTGAACAAAAGCATGTCCGCCTCAATAAAGAGGAAGGTGAGAGTTTACTTTGGCATATTCCTCCGTGGGCTATCGCCTCATGCATGTTAATTCTAGGTGTTTACGCGCTATATACAGGTAACAAGATAGAAGAAGTGGTAATAGCTACAGCGACACTTTGCATACCACTGAGCTTATGGAATTTTATAGCACTTGTTTTTAGAAGATTTTTCTAAAGTGTACGATTCTGGAAACACATAACAATCAAATCAAAAAGGAATCAGCGCTACGCGGCTGATCCTATTATTCAGGGCGTTATGTTTCTAGAAACTTTGTAGCACCATTAAGGTTACAGGCCCCAAGGAATTATCCACCAAAATGAATATAGATAAGCTGGCAAAAATATCTGAAATAGTTGGCTCTATGGCAGTAGTAATTTCCTTGATTTACGTTGGATATCAAATTAACGAAAACACTAAATCACAGAGGGCGGCAACGGCTCAGAATATTGCTGCAGATTTTAGAGATACCTTCAACTTTACACTGGAAGAGGACGAGCTATTCACCCGAAGCAGAAATATGGAAATGTTGAGTGAAGCTGAAAATCTTAAAGTACGGCAAATGTATGCTGTACTGTTGAGAACTTATGAGAACATTTGGTACCAAGCCAATAAAGGCGCTCTTGACCCAGAGCTCTATCGAGGATATCAAGGCTATATTGGCAGGACTCTTAGCAGTCCTATAGGGAAGCAACTTTGGCGTGATAGTAAATTTCATTCGGGATTCGTAAAAGATACGGAGGATTTTATAGCTAAAAATCCATACGAGGCTACGTTCTAGGATCGAACCTCTTGAGAATGAAAGATATGATTCTAGTGCGGCCGAAACATAACAATCAAGTCAAAAAGGAGGCAGCGCTACGCGCAGCCCCTATTATTCAAAGCGTTATGTGTGCAAAGGTAGATAGTACATGACTGTATATGAAGCATCAGATTTGTTTACCACTTACCTCGATACATATTTTCAGTTTATGTTTGGTTATGTTGGGATTCTTTCGACTTTCCTGATAATGAGCTTCGTAGCGGCAGATAGACTTAATAATGCTCTATCGGTTTTGGTGACTGCTCTATTCACAATAGTCTGTGCGATGTTAGTCATTCAGGTAAATTTCATTAGAACCGATTTGGTAGGACTCAATTCGTACCTATTCGAACTAAAAGCCCTGACCCCTGATTCTCTAGAATGGTTTGGTAACAATCCATTGTGGGCAGTGAGAGCGCTTACATTTTTGACAAATATTGTGTTGTTCGGTGGATATGTTGGGAGTATTGGTTACTTCATCTATCAACGAACAGGTAGACAGAGTGCCAAAGACACATAACAATCAAATCAAAAAGGAAGCAGGGCTACTCCCTACTCCTATTATTTAAGGCGTTATGTGTCTTGAACGGTCTCAATTGGTGGCCCTACAAAGGAGCATCACTCTAGCTTAAGAGGCCGGAAGCTAGCCCCAGATCTCTCTCGAGCTTCTATGCAGAAGTATGGTTTACCCAATCCATACAATTAGACATTCCACTGGACTACACTTATGTCCATGGAAAACCTAAAACAACAACAGAAAGCAGCTGTGCAGGTATCAAAGTTATTGATCTTAATGGTAATACTTGGTACTTATATCGTCATTCAATAAGAATAATAATACGAGGCCTCGTTTTGACACTGCCCCGAATACAAGTAGAGCTAGGCTCTGTATTACCATCGTGCTTTTTGCACGCGTAGCCTTTACCACCTGCGCTTGCGTCACATAACCATCAAGTCAAAAAGGAGGCGCTCCGCGCACCTATTACTACGGGCGTTATGTTCTTTGAAATATTGACCCATTTTGTAGATTTTACAGCTACTAATTATCCACCCATAGGGGTTTGCAATGAACAAAATTATTGGTGATATTATGAGCCGAAATGTTAGCGTGATAAATGCTGACATTAGTGCGGAGGAAGCGGAATCTGAGCTTAATCGGCTTGGCCTAAACTGCTTACCTGGTGTGGACGATAGCGGAAAGTGCTTTGGAGTATTAAGTGGTAGTGACCTATTGCAATTGCACGGATCAAATATCAATCTAAAAACCCAACGAGCTTGGGAAATCTGTACTCCAATCGTCCGTATGTTACCCCCAAGCGCTACAATTCCGCATGCGATTCAGTTAATGGAGAGCAATAGAATACATCATATTATCGTGATTGAGAGCGATTCTATAGTAGGGATCTTATCTGTGTTTGATATTATTCGCGCCTATAATAGTATCGAGGCTACTACCCAAACACTAGCTATTGGATTAGGCCAGAACATAACAAAAAAATCAAAAAGGAGGAGAATCTAATATTCAAAGCGTTATGTGTGACGTTGTAGAAATGCGTAGTCTTGTGTGCCTTCACCAGTTTGCAGAAAGGTGGCGGCGGCTAACCAACTCCCTCGGCGTAGCCCACACATTTGCATATGGTTTGCTCAGCCCATATGAATGCACATTTTCCAGGGTTAGGCTTATGTCCATGGAGAATCAACAAAAACGACGCAAGCCAGCTCTGCAAATCGCATCGGTATTGATCTTAGTGGTCATACTTGGTATCTATATCCTTGCTCAATAATAAGAATAATATGGGGCACGCATTGAAGCTTCCTCAGATCCAAAAAACATCAGCCTCGTACGATCACTCGTGCCCTCAGGCGCACGGGATTGGATTACTGTGCTTACGACACATAACAATCAAATCTAAAAGGAGGCAGCTGACGCTGCCCCAATTATGCACGGCGTTATGTGCCTAGTTTGAAATACTGCCATCGAACAGAAGATAAAAAATGAATTGGGATGCAATAAGTGCAATTGGTGAAATACTGGGAGCTGTCGCCGTTCTGGCAACGCTAATTTATCTTGCGACCCAAATTCGACAAAACACTGAGCAAGTTAGATTAAACTCTATACAAGCCGTGAATTCTTCTAACGACAGCGCGTTTGAGCCCATATATATTCCTGAAAATAGCGCTATTTTCTCGAAAGGGCAAAATTCGTATTCCAGCCTCACCGACCATGAAAAGCTGGTTTTTCATATGCTAATGGCTAGGTTAATCGGTTCGTTTGATTCAACTACGTATCAGTACCTGCAAGGATCGTACGACAAAGATCTTTACTGGGGAACGGCCGCTTTTTACTCTAGCTTCATTAAAAGCCCAGGTGGTGCTGAGTGGTGGAAGGAAGCTGAAATTCCGTTCTCTAGTGCATGCGTTAACAACTTAGACAACCCTGCTCCTAAAAATTAGATCTTGAGATGGCGTCACATAACCAACAAATCAAAAAGGAGGCGCTTCGCACCCTTATTATTAAGGGCATTATGTGCTCCGATGAACATGGATTAAATCCTTAAACATTCATAAGATCTTTAGAAAGTGATTTCGAAAATAAAGATAAGTAGCGCTAAATTGATAGAAGCGGCTGATGTTTTTGGAGTCATTGCCTCCCTTATCTTTGTCGGTATGCAGTTGAGGCTTGATAGACAGCTTGCAATAGCTGGACAATTCCAGAGCAGAACAGGATTACGAATTCAACAAGAAACTACTTTCTTAGATAATTCAGATTTCATTCAGGATCGAGCTAGTGCTTGGGAAAAGAAAAGGCCTGATTGGTGGAATATCGAAATTGAATCGATATTCGCAGAAAGCTATGAATCCATGAGTGAGATGACGAGAGACCATAGAACCATGATTATTTTTGCCGTGCTCATGGAAAATAACTATTATCAATATCGTCAGGGCTTTTTTGGTGTTGGAACTTGGCTAAAGATGCGAGCAGCTCTCCAAAATACATTGCGAAACCCTATTCGAAGATCTGTGTATAAAGGATTTGGTAATCCAGATTTTAGTAGATTGCTAGATACTTTAACGGAAGAACTGGACATTGAAAATAACCAGCTTTAAAATTCTATCAACTCTGTGCCACTTAATGTTGCAAGATAATATTTTGAATATTGGGACAACCAACACATAACAAACAAATCAAAAATTAGACAGTTTGCTACACTCCAGCTTGTGAATGCTGCTAGGCATCATGCCTACGGCTTCAGCAGTGAGAATATTCGTCTTTTAGAATGAGTGATAGAAATAAATGTAGTATCAACTTAACTTTATAAGAACTAAGGAGATACAGAAATGAAATTAGATACTATCAAAATTGGATACGCTACTGCCCTAGCGTTCGCTATCATATGGGTCATTTGCAGCCTGTTAGTATGGGGACTTCCGTCCATGATGCTGGGCATGAGCGGGCACATGGTTCATGGTGATTTTTCAAATATGGGTTGGCATATGACTTCATCTGGTCTCCTAGCAGGGCTATTTGCATGGTCAATATCCGCCGGACTTATAGCGGCATTGATTGCAAATATCTACAATAGGCTAGTTTAGATCGCATAGCATTTTTGAGATTTGTATGATTATGAACACATAACAATCAAATCAAAAAGGAAACAGGGCTCCGCCCTGCTCATTTTATTCAGGGCGTTCTGCGCACAACACCTTTTTAGTACTGCACAAAACTACATGGTCTCAGTGATCCATATTAGGAGAAACACTATTTAGTTAGCATTCAAATACAGGCAGAATGGTATTGCCTGAATCTGTCACAGAAACTTTGGGAATAATAATAATGAAAAACCAAGATCTCGTGTTTTACGCCATTTCAGCCTTCGCTCTAACTCTACTAGTGCTTCTTCCCATTGCTTTTACAGGCGGATTCTCGTTTGGAGATGACTTTCCTGGGATAACGCTCATAGAGGAGTGGATAAAGTCTGGGGAACAATTTGCCTTTAGTAAGAATTAGGCCGACACCAGCTGATTATCTGTCCTCGCCCGCTAAAATTTGACAGTTTGTTTGACTCAGGGCACATAACAATTAAATCGAAAAGGAAGCACTTTATGCTACTCAGGCCGTTAGGTGTGCAAATAAATTCACTGCAATTCTGACGGTTAAATGAGATCGAGGTAGCTAGTCTTTGGTATAAATGAGATGAAATGGACAAAATGGGCTTCTATAGCCGAGATAATTAGCTCAATTGCAATTCTAGTTACTCTTTTAATACTTGGCTATCCAGACCCAACAAACCACTGACGCTATAAACAGTCAGTCCAGGCAAAGCCTTGCCGAAAGCGCAGTGTTCGAACAGACAGTTTGGCTTGAGCACCCCGAAATATCCACATTCGTTGTAGATAATTCTCTTGAAATTAGCTTCGAAGAGAAGGTTCAGTTGGACAGCCTTTTGATAATGTCTTTATCACGACGAGAATTTGCTTTTCGGCAATATCAAGCAGGAGTACTGAATGAAAGCGTCTGAAACCAAGAAACTGAAGCAATCTCTCTAATATTGGGAACTGAGAGAACTAGAAGTTGGTGGAACACTATCGGGAAGAGTGGTTTCGAAGAAAATTTTTCGAATGCTGTTGATTTAATAGTTCAAGGAAAGCCCTACCACCAATATTGGATCGACCTTGTGAATTGGTAACTCGAAAATGGTGACTAAGACACATAACAATCAAATCAAAAACGAGGTGCTACGCGCCCCAATTATTCAGGGCGTTATGTTCTTCGTAGCATAGGGCTTTTTCTTAGAAATGAACATTAAAAATAGGTGGCCTAAATGAACACCATTAAAGCAAGAATGACAGACCCAACTAGAGCAATGTATTACGCAGGTACATGTGCGTTAGTTGCTCTAATTGTGGTAGCCGGATTTGGCCCATCGTATGTAGGCGCAATGATCAGTGGTGTTGGAACACCGTTAGTCTTGCATTTTCATGCCACCGTATTTGTTGGATGGATAATTCTATTCACCACGCAAGCATTGTTGCCTGCTGTAGGGCGAATAGATTTACATCGCAAACTCGGAAAGTTTGGTATTGGATATGCTGTCTTCCTAGTAATTGTTGGCCTGATAACTACAGTTAACCGGGTCGCCTTCTACTTTAATGATGGCCAGGAAGCCCGCGCAAAAGCATTTTTGATCGCCCCATTAAGTGACATGATTATCTTCCCGATATTTTTCACCGCTGCAATACTATATAGGCATAAACCTGAGGTTCATAAACGATTAATGCTTGTAGCAACAGTAATGCTTACTATCGCAGCCGTTGGTCGCATGTCTTTCTTACCTTCATCCTACTTTGCAACCATCGCCGTTTGGTTGTCCCCAATCTACCTAGCGATGATACATGACTTTTATAAGAACAGAATCGTCCACCCTGCATATGTAATTGGGATACTCACATTAGCTGTTGTGCCCTTGCGAGGTCAGCTCACCCGCACCGATGAATGGCAAAGCTTTGCCACTTGGTTTGTTTCTATAATTGCATAGCTGCTTACGAATATTTATGATTAGTCCAGAACATAACAATCAAATCAAGTAGACGCCGCAAGCGGCGCTCTTTATTCAAAGCGTTATGTGCCTTTGAGATAACCTGTAGATCACACTTATATTTACGACAAAAATCAAAATAAGAGACGTAGTAGAGACCATCGGCATCCTAACTATCGCTGTCTCACTTATATTTTTTGCACTAGAACTGAGTCAACGTCAGCCAATAGCTTTAATGGAAAATGCAATGCAGATTTTTATTTCTCAACGAGTAGTGCGTATGTCGATGAACGCAAACATTAGTGTTTGGAGAAAAGGGAATTTAGGGGAAAGCCTTGATGGCGACCAATTGGAAATATACAAAAATATATTGAACCAATACGCAACAAGGGCATCCTCGCCCGACGCGTAGATACTCCCCGTGGCGGGCTACACGTTAAGATTGGCGGATTCACTGTGACTGAAGTGCACACGGATCAAGGCCTACTGGGTATCGGCCCCGGGATCCCTCCAGAGAATATCGATACTGTGAAACGACTGCTCGTTGGCAAAGATCCTTTTGAGATTAATCAGCATGCCGCGGCGCTGTACCGCCCGCAGCGCAGATGGGGCGCCGCGGTAGGAATTGCGCTTTGGGATCTGCTGGGCAAAGCAACGGATTTGCCACTCTACAAGCTGTGGGCCGGTGGGCACGACCGAGTCCTGCCATACGCGGCCATGTGAGTCATCGGCACTGTGCAAGACCGGGTCGAAATCGCCATCGGACTCAAAGAGGACGGCTGGCGCGCCATCAAATTGCGATCGGGGTTCCTTACGATGGAGGAGGACGTGCGCGTCGTAGAGTTGGTTCGGGAAGCACTGGCGATGATTTCCACATCCTTTGCGACGGCAACAAGGCGCCCGGCGACGCCGACGCCAATGGGGAGGACCCAACGTTTTGGAACTTCAAGCGTGCCTACGACACGGCGATGGAGTACCAGCGACCCAACGTGTATTGGCTCGAGGAGCCACTACCCCGCTACGACTACGAGCAGTTGGCGGAGCTCAACCGGCTCGTCGCTATGCCGATGGCGGGCGGCGAGTCTAACTGGGGCATCCATGAGTTCAGGGGGCTTCTCGAGCAGGGCTGTTTAGACGCCCTCATGCCAGAAATGCAGATATAGGGGCCCTAATGTCCCGCACTGTCGGGACCCTCGCGGCGGCGTACAACAGACAAGTCTCGCCGCACTCGGCGCCGTTTGAACGCCGATTAGTCAATATCTGCGGAATCCACCTTATCGCGTCCATGAACAAAGACAAATTGCAAGTTTGGGCGTTGGCCGCAGAAATTATTGGAGGCATAGCAGTGGTTGTGTCACTTGGTGTCGTTGCTTTTGAGCTCAATCAGAGTAATGCCCAAGCCAAACTGAATACCAATGCTTTAGAAATATCTGCGTATCAGAGTTTAATCAATAGCATACATCGATCAGAATTCCTTAATTGCGTCAGACCCAGAGCTCGCAACTATCCGTGGTAAAACTTATACCAACCCAGAGGATTTAACCCAGGAAGAGCTAGCCAGAATAGATTCCTACTATATGAGCTTGATCAGGCATGGGGATATGGCGTATTTGCAGTATGAAAAAGGCGCTCTTGACCAAGATAGATTGAATTCAGTATTAGCGATTCTTTGTTTAGTTCTCAGCAGCCCAATCGGACCCATAAGATGGGAGAATGCTAAACGCAATTTTTAGATATCTTATGTCGAATACTTGGAAAATCTCAATCTCAATCCCAAGTCCGATGAAGATGGGCTTTAGACCGAGTATGGGGCGCACATAAAGCAATTCAAAAAGGGCTCAACTTCCTCTATTTTTTTAACTAGAGGTCGTTTTTTACTAGTTTGAGCAGCATCCCGGCTTATTTTCCCAGTCAAGAACCGTATTTTGGCCATTTCAGCGAATTACGCTGATTCCCCTTCATTTCTCCCTCGCGTTTTACCCTGAAAATTTAGTATCATGCCGCACCGTTTTTCTCCTAATCAAATAGCTAACTGTTGAGCAGCACAATGACTGATTTATCGAAATATAGAAACATAGGTATTTTCGCCCACGTTGATGCTGGGAAAACCACGACCACAGAGCGTATTCTTAAGCTAACCGGTAGAATCCATAAAACCGGAGAGGTGCATGATGGCGCTGCTACAACGGATTTCATGGATCAGGAGAAAGAGCGCGGAATTACTATTCAGGCTGCAGCGACCACCTGTTTTTGGAAAGATCACCGCCTGAACATTATCGACACCCCCGGTCACGTTGATTTCACGGTTGAGGTGTATCGCTCGCTTAAAGTACTAGATGGCGGCGTTGGTGTTTTTTGCGGCTCCGGCGGGGTTGAGCCCCAGTCAGAAACTAACTGGCGATATGCCAATGATTCTGAAGTATCACGCATCATCTTCGTGAACAAGATGGACCGCATGGGCGCAGACTTCCTTAAGGTAGTTAAGCAGGTCAAAACCGTTCTTGGCGCAAACCCTCTGGTCATGGTTCTACCCATTGGCGCAGAAGAAGATTTTATAGGCATAGTGGATCTTCTCACGCGTAAATCACATATTTGGCCTGATCCAGGCAACCCTGAGAAATTCGAAATTGGCGATGTGCCGGAAGGCATGGTTGATCTGGTAGAAGAATACCGTGAAAAACTAATTGAAATGGCTGTTGAGCAAGACGATCACATAATGGAGGCCTATCTAGACGGCAATGAGCCATCAATAGATGACATTAAGCGCTGCATCCGCAAGGGTACAATCGCCCTAGACTTCTTCCCGACTTATTGCGGTTCTGCGTTCAAAGACAAAGGTATTCAAATGATATTGGATGCAGTTGTTGATTACCTGCCGAATCCAACCGAAGTTCAACCACAGCCGTTAATGGATGATGAAGGCAACCCTAATGGTGAAGTCGCCGTGGTGTCTGAGTCCGAGCCACTTCGCGCATTGGCTTTTAAAATCATGGATGACCGCTTTGGCGCACTGACCTTTATTCGGGTGTATTCAGGTGTGCTAAATAAAGGCGATTCCATTATGAATGCCTTTACAGGTAAAACAGAGCGCGTTGGACGCATGGTAGAAATGCATGCCAATGAACGCAATGAAATCAGCAGAGCGCAAGCCGGCGACATTTTTGCCATCGTTGGCATGAAAAATGTGCAAACAGGCCACACCATATGTAGCCCCAATCACCCGTGTACGCTGGAACCCATGGTTTTCCCTGAACCGGTTATCTCTATTGCGGTAGCACCAAAAGACAAGAGCAGTGTTGAGAAAATGAGCATTGCGATTGGCAAAATGGTAGCAGAAGATCCGTCATTTCGGGTTGAGACAGACGAAGATTCCGGCGAAACCATTCTCAAAGGAATGGGCGAGTTACACCTTGACATAAAAGTCGATATTTTGAAGCGTACTTATGGTGTTGAATTGGTTGTAGGCGCACCTCAGGTAGCCTACCGAGAAACAATTACCCAAGAAATTCAAGATAGCTACACTCACAAAAAGCAGTCAGGTGGTTCCGGTCAATTCGGTAAGATCGATTACCGCATTAAGCCCGGCGAGCCAGGTACTGGCTTTGTGTTTAGCTCCAGTGTTGTAGGCGGTAACGTTCCGAAAGAATTCTTCCCTGCTATTGAAAAAGGTTTCGCGGGCATGATGCAATCAGGCCCAGTAGCTGGCTTCCCGGTGCTGGACGTTGAAGTCGAATTATATGACGGTGGCTTTCACGCAGTGGATTCATCAGCAATCGCTTTCGAACTTGCGGCAAGAGGCGCTTACCGTAAGTCAATGTCTAAAGCCGCACCCGAGTTAATCGAGCCGATCATGAAAGTCGATGTATTTACACCGGACGATCATATGGGCGACGTGATTGGTGATTTAAACCGTCGTCGCGGCATGATTAAAGATCAGGACACCAGTTCCCTAGGTGTACGAATCAAAGCCGAAGTGCCGCTTGCAGAGATGTTTGGTTACATTGGCAGCCTGCGAACAATGACGTCAGGTCGTGGTCAGTTCTCTATGGAGTTCTCTCACTACATGCAATGTCCAAGAACAGTCTCTGACGCCGTTGTTGAAGCTGAAAAAGAAAGGCAGGAAGCCAAAGCCAAGAAGTAAGCTAAAATTGTAGCTTTTAAAGGCTCCGATAATGAACTTTATCGGGGCCTTTTTTATAGGTATCGAAGGATTTACAAATAGCCCAACTTTCAATAACCTGTTCCTCGATTGACTGTAAGAGCAGCTGGCCTAGCAGGCTGCACGCTTGGTTCCTGCATTTTGAACCTAAAATCTATTTACTAACAGTACTGATAGCGCTGACATTATCATCAATTGCTCAGCCCCAGCCAGCTGATGAAGCAGCCTCTGTATTCCATCACTTTCTGGCTTCCTTCACGAACTCAGACCCCGACAGCATAGTGGAACTTTTCTCTGAGGATGCTATATTCTGGGGAACCGGATCACAAACACTAGTTACAGATACCGCTGGAATTCGACAATATTTTTCAGGACTAGCCACGCGCGCTCCTGGCCAATCGATTGCCAGTGCGCTTGAATAATCTGTCTTAGAATTGTCAGCGAACAATGTTCTAGTTTCTGGCATGTGGCTGGTTACGCCAGAAGGACAAAAAAACGGCACGCCTCTCAGGATCAGCATGGCTCTTTCGTTACGAAACGGGCAGTGGAACATTGTGCAGTTTCACAACTCTAGAGTACCTGATTAAATTCAAAATCACGCTTCAGGCCTACCCAACTGCTGGGGCTTCTTGTACAACAAGCTGTTCTGGCTACGGCATCGATTTTACAAGCTCGGGCTGCACCTACCCACTCAATGTACTGGAAAATACATTAAAATAAAGCCCAGTAGAACACCAAAGCTACTGACTCTAATCGCACAATCAATGGACGCATCTTATGCTTAGTTACGTTAGTGTTGGCACCAATAATTTCGACGCTGCGCTCAAATTCTATGACTCTTTGTTTGCCGAGTTAGACGGCAAGCGGTCGTTTAACGCACCTAACGAACAGTTCTATAGCTTCGGAAAAGGCTCGTTTTTTGGCGTACTGGCCCCTTTCAATGACCAGCCTGCCACAGTAGGTAATGGAACGATGTTCGCCTTTAATGTTGACTCGCCCCAGAGAGTTGCAGAAGTATTTAACAGGGCGTTGGAATTTGGCGCGGCTGATGAAGGCAAGCCCGGGCCGCGCGGTGATCAGGGGTTTTATGCCGCTTATTTGCGCGATCTAGACGGCAATAAGCTGTGTATCTATCATAAGTAGCGCTTACTTGCAGTTGCGACGCACATTCTTCTAAGAACAGCTTAGTGCTGATTGAAAACAGTTTTGAACAGTAAGACTGATTATAAAACTGTAGGAAAGTACTTTATTGCCACAATCAATATTTGCAATATGACTGAATTTTTCCCATGACATCAACCGCCAACAGACTTGATCGTTTTATTAGCCAGCACAGTGGCTATTCGAGATCCGACGTTCGCCTCTTAGTGGCGCAGAAGCGTATTCATCTTGACGGCCAGGCGGCACACTCGGTTCAGCAGCAAATTACCAAGTTTACAAAAGTGGAATTGGACGCTCTTTGTCTGCAAGAAACTAATCCCGTTTATATAGCGCTGCATAAACCTCGCGGCTATGTGAGCGCAACGAAAGACCACAAACATCCTACTGTATTAGATCTTATCCAGCACCCTCAGAAAAGCGAGCTGCACATTGCTGGGCGGCTGGATTTTAATACCACAGGCCTGCTGCTACTGACTAACGATGGGGTTTGGTCAAGAGAGATAGGTTTGCCCGAGACAAAGCTTGCGAAAACCTACGAAGTCACCCTAGCTAAACCACTGACCCCCGAATATATCGATGTATTCGCACAAGGTATCTATTTCGCGTACGAGAACATCACGACCAAGCCAGCAAAGTTAGAGATCTTGTCTCAAAATACTGCTAGAGTTTCATTGATCGAAGGTAAGTATCATCAAGTTAAGCGAATGTTCGGCTACTTTCAAAATGAAGTACTGTCCCTGCATCGATTGTCCATTGGGAATATTACCTTAGCAGGCCTTGAGGCTGGTCAAAGCAAGCTAATCCAGATTAATCAAAAAGTCTAAAACTCAGGCATTGCCTGCAGCAGAAGTATTTGTTTGTGCTTGAATGGCAAGACAACACGTAATGCGCAGCTGCCTTACCAGTTAACTAACTCAATACCGATAACTTAGCGCCTATGACTAGTTACCCACCGTCTTCAGGTCAGCCAACTAAAAATCAACCAACTGCAGATCAACCAACTGCAAATCAACCAACTGCAAATCAACCAGCACCAAACCATAGTCAACATTCATCATTCAAATAGGGCGGTATAACTTATGAGCAGCCTGCTACAACTACTAATTTGCTTAGCCATTATCTGGATATTGGCTTATCGCCGCGCCCACATGTACACCATATTGAGTTCACTGCTAATCGCACTTCTGTTGATGAGCTATCTTTACGCTATTGCAGTCCTGCCGTGGATTGCTTTGTTAGCGGTCGGGTTTTTCTACTTCGCTGGCAGCATCCGCAAGCAGTATTTGACGCTGCCAATTTACACCTTCTTTCAGCGGGTTCTACCGCCCATCAACCGCACCGAAAGTGAAGCCCTTGAAGCAGGCGATGTCTGGTGGGAAGCCGAACTTTTTCAGGGTGACCCCAACTGGAAAGAGCTCTTCAATTATCCGCAGCCGCAACTCACTGTCCAAGAACAAGCATTTATAGATAATGAGACCCAAACTCTGTGCGGCATGCTCAATGACTGGCAAATGGTCCAACGCGACAAAGATTTAACCCCTCAGGCTTGGGAATATCTAAAAAGCGCAGGCTTTCTTGGCATGATTATTCCAAAAGAGTTTGGCGGGCTGGGATTCTCTGCTTACGCCCATTCTTGCGTAGTAACTAAACTCGCAACCAAAAGTAGCAGCGCCGCCGTGTCGGTGATGGTGCCAAACTCCCTTGGGCCTGCTGAACTGCTTATGAAGTACGGCACTGATACCCAGCGCCAACGCTATCTGCCGGGCCTTGCCAACGGCACAGAAATCCCTTGTTTCGGTTTGACCAGCCCCGAGGCCGGAAGCGATGCCGGCGCTATTATCGATCAAGGGATCGTCTGCAAGGGTGAATTTGAAGGCAAAGAATGTCTTGGTTTAAAACTCACTTGGAATAAGCGCTATATAACCTTGGCGCCTATTGCCACCGTCATAGGGCTTGCGTTTAAGATGCAAGATCCAGAGCATTTGCTTGGCGATGATGAAGACCTTGGCATTACCGTTGCACTTGTGCCCAGCGATCACCCCGGCGTTGTTTCCGGCCACCGACACTACCCCATGGGCATGGCATTCATGAATGGGCCAACCCAAGGAAAAGATGTATTCATACCGCTAGACTGGATAATAGGCGGCGTCGATTATGCCGGCAAGGGCTGGCAAATGCTAGTTGAATGCCTCTCGGAAGGCCGCGCAATCTCGTTACCAGCACTGGCCACAGCTACGGCGAAGATGAGTTATCGGCTAACTGGCGCATACGCCAAACTGAGGCGTCAGTTCAACCTCTCTATTGGCAACTTTGAAGGCATTGAGGAAGCTCTGGCGCGAATTGCTGGGTATACCTATCAGCTTGAGGCAGCTAGGGTGATGACCGCAGGTGCGGTTGATCTGCACATCAAACCCTCGGTCGTGTCTGCCATCGCCAAGTACCATATGACGGAAAACTCTCGGAAGGTGATACAAGACGCCATGGACATTCATGGCGGCCGCGGACTCATTCTGGGGGAACGAAATTACCTCGCCTACGCCTATATCAGCACACCTATCGCCATTACCGTCGAGGGCGCTAATATACTTACCCGCAATCTTATTATTTTTGGGCAAGGCGCAATCCGTTGTCACCCTTTTATCTTGCGTGAAATGCAGGCAAGTAAAAACCCCGATGCCGCAGCAGGACTTGCTGAATTTGATAGTTTGATCTTTCGGCACATCGGTTACACCATTAGCAACTTCGTCCGCACCCTTAGCCTGAGCTTAACTTGGGGCTCAATACATAGAGCGCCGGTCAACAACAAAACTAGCCGCCACTACAGAGCGCTTACGCGGATGAGCGCTTCGCTGGCGCTGGTGTCCGATATTTCAATGATGCTGCTGGGCGGCGCCCTAAAACGCAAAGAACGCTTATCAGCACGACTTGGCGATGTGCTAAGCAACCTCTATCTTGGCTGTGCGGTGCTAAAATATTACCGAGATAACGGCAGCAACGATGAAGATCTGCCCTATGTCGACTGGAACCTCCAGCTTGCTTTGTATAACTGCCAGCAGGCCTTTCAAGAATTTTTCGACAATCTGCCAAACCCTGTAATCGCTTGGCTGCTTAAGTGTCTGGTGTTTCCATTTGGACGGCCTTTCAGTGCCCCCAACGATAAACTTGAGCATACCCTAGTTCAAACGATGTTCAGCGACAATGAACTAAGGGACCGCATTACCTCGTTGTGCTATATCGGCGATGACGAGTCCGACCCCGCCTTCATAATCGAAGATGCCTTTTTAAAAGTGTTAGCAAGCAAAGCCACTCGCAATACAATTAGGCAAGCGGTCAAAGATGGCACCATAGCCCAATCGATAGTAGCCTCAGAACTAGCCGCTGCCGCAGTTGGCGCCGATCTGTGCAGTGAAGATGAGGCCACGCTGTTTGTCGAGGCAGAATTGGCAAGGGAGAAAGCTATTCAGGTGGATGACTACCCACCTGAGTTTTTTGAAGCGCTCTAGCCGCAGAGTCTTAGTGCGTCTATTGCCGGTTAACCCGTGGGGTTTCTAACATTGAATCAGTTTAGAGTTTTATAATCTGAAATCCCTTGGAGCTGTAAGCACCATGCAAACGCTTAACCTGTGGCAAGCGATAGTTCCCTTAGTTAGTGTGACAAACCAAAGCAGCTCACTATGGTTAAAATAATGAAAATTCATGCCACCGTACTCGCAAGTTTTTGGGTCGTCAGCATTGTTTGGCTAGCATCGCCTAGCTTGGCAATTGCACAGCTTAGTGAACTACATTCAACTGTCACCCAATTGGAACAGCAGCTTCAGGCAAGAGTCGGTATCAGCATTCACGATTTAGACACCGGCGAACACTTTGCCTATCACGGCGACGACCTATTTCCCCTGTCCAGCACTTTCAAAACTCTGGCCTGCGCTGCGCTTCTACATCGAGAAGATGAGCAACAGGAAAATTTGCAGCGGTGGGTGCATTACGAAAAAGAAGCGTTGGTCAGCTATTCCCCTGTTACTGAGAATTTTGCAGGAGTAGCGGGGATGACGCTCGCGGATCTGTGTGAGGCAACCCTAACTCTCAGCGACAACACTGCCGGCAATCTGATTCTAGAAGCAATCGATGGCCCCCAAGGCTTAACCCAATTTTTGCGCAGCATTGGTGACGATGTTACCAGGCTCGACCGGTGGGAAACGCAGCTCAACGAATCTTTGCCGGGCGATCTCCGCGACACCACATCGCCCAATGCAATGACCAGCACCTTAAACACCCTGCTAATGGGTGATGTCCTATCTGCCCGATCACGCACTCAGTTAGAAACTTGGCTGCGGCGCAACTCCGTAGGTGATGCCCTGCTGCGGGCAGGCATTCCCGCTAGCTGGGCAATTGCTGACAAAACCGGTGCGGGCGGTTTCGGTTCCCGATCAATAGCGGCCGTGATGTGGCCACCCAATAGAAAGCCAATCATCACGGCCATTTATATCACCGAAACCGATGCCTCTTTCGATGAGCGTAATGAAGCAATTGCCTCGATTGGACGCGCAATCAGCGAGTCTCTCGCTGAGCAGTAACGCAGATATGTTTAACGAAATAGCTTTTGATTAGCAACAGAACCTGACAGCTTAGGCTGGAACCTACCAAATCACGTTCCAGCAATATTAAACAAAATGAGGGGCCCCACTATGCCAACAATTTTTGATCACTTGGTTGTCACTAAACCGGATCTCATGCTGGGGCAGCTCAAGGTTAGCCCACAAGTCTATGAACAGTTGGAGACCCAATTCGACGGTTTCAATGCGCATACCGCCGAGATACATGAGCCGACAAGTATGCTGTTTATCACTCCAGGTGAAGGCACTCTCGATGAAGCCGCCCCATCAGATTAAAAGTCTTTGAAAGTCAGAACTAACTGTGAGGTTCCTCCGTCTTTGGAATTGATACTGGAAAAATATGCTGTGAGTGAATTAACCAACACAATTCGTATCTTCGACAAATATGCTGATCAGTATCAAGATAAGTATATGGCCTATCAGCCTTACAGGGAGTCTTACGACTATCTTGCGGACTTAGTGACAGAGGGCTCTGTTATTTTAGATGTTGCCTGTGGCCCGGCAAACATCAGCAAGTTTTTGCACGACCGGATTGCTAAGCTTCAAATAGTTGGCTGTGACTTATCCCCTAAGATGATACGGCTTGCTACAATAAATTTGCCCAACGGACAGTTCGAAATCAGAGATTG
>JBLGBD010000055.1:0-19619 GCA_047617585.1 Pseudohongiellaceae bacterium
CCATGCGCTGCTTAATATTGGGAGCTTTAGCGCTCATTTCATCACTACCAAAAATTTGCCATGCCACACTGACCGATAGTTCGTTAGCGGCGGGCTTAGCTGCTTGACTCATAGGCAATTGGACTGACTTTTTAGTTTCTCTGTGAAACACGGCAACGCCTACGTGGCCTTGCTTTAATTCGCCATTTATTTCTTCTTGGAATTTAGAAATTGATTGATTTGAATTCCAACTAGGCGCCCAAGTGGAGGCTATGATATTTGAATCCTTTTGCGCTGGAATGCCTTCCATTGAAAACGCCATAATTGATTCATCATCCACCGCTTGCTTTGGCTCATGCACATTAATGTTGGCTTTCATGGCAGTTCTACCGCTGTACCTATGAGATTGCCTTGGTACCTTCATACCGGCTATAAGCGTTGAGTGAGGCACCAACTCATTTAAACAAGCAAGCGCTTTTACCTCAGCGCAGCACTGGGATATTAAATCGTCAACATGGGCTATGGCACTGCTAGACAACCAGCGCCAAGCCGGCTGAGCATCACTGTGGCAGCGATGAACTTGAAAGCTAAGCTGCGCCCTGCCCTCATAGTTAATATAGGTCGCTTCATGCTCAGAAAATGCGGTGGCCGGCAACACTAATGTAGCCTCATTGGTCGTTGCATTAGGCAGGCTATCGATAGCAATCACAACGCTGGCTTTAGCTAAAGCAAGTTTCACCGACTCCGTGTCTGCTCGCTGGTATAGATCGTTTTCCAAAATGATGACATTAGTGACGCTGCCTTGTGTTAAACGATTCAGTGCCTGCCCGAGTGAGTTTTCGGCTTTTGTTAAAAGGTTGGCGCCTAGAGAATTTACCTCGGCAACGGTAAGACAAAGGTCAACTGGTGTTGAACTAGCGCTGTGCAACGCTGTGGCAATATTGGCCGCTGCTTTGATTGTGTTGATGTCGCAAGCCCCTGTGCCTGCGATTATCAAGGGACGCTTTGCCGCGAGTAATTGTGAGGCAACTTTTGCCGCCACACTATCGTCTGAGTGAATAGCTGTCCCAGCTATAGCCGCAACGATATCTGTGCACAAATCAAGAAGTACGCCTACAGAACCTACAACACTTTCGCTGGCGATATCTTCAAGTCTGGTTGCATAGGGAGTTAACAGGGTTAATGGGCTTAACTCGTTCTGTGCTAGCTCCCTAACCGCGGCATCTTGCCAACTTGGAATTTTATTGGCCTTGGCCAGTTCAAAGGCTTTTTGCCTTACCGACTGGCGCAACGCAAGAGCGATTCTTGGCGCGGTATTGGTAAGATCTTCACCAATAATTATAATTGCGTCCGCTGCTTCAATTTGCTTGACGCTGGGGGCATTAAATTTCGAGTCTTGCAACAGATTTTGAATAAGCTGCAGCGACTCGTGTTCGGAGTCCGAACAGCCCGAGTAAAAATTGTCTTCGCCTACGAGTCTGCGAAGCGCGAAATTAGATTCATTGCTAGCTCTTGGGGAACCGATACCAATAATTGGCGACTTGCTCAACGCAGCAATAACAGCCTTTGCCTCTGTGGGTGTCACATTTTCTGTCCACTTACTGCCATCGCGATTGCGTTTAAAAGGCGAAGTGATGCGGTCGTCCGAGTTCACGTGGCCAAACCCAAAGCGGCCTCTATCGCACAGAAAATAACCGTTCACTTCACTATTGTAACGATTCACTATGCGCCTGAGTTCGCCGTAACGTTCTCCCGGCGAGGTATTGCAGCCAACCGCGCAGCCTGTGCAAACACTCGGTGCAACCTGCAGATCCCACTTTCTTGTATATCGTTCACTAAAGCCCTTATCGGTAAATACGCCGGTTGGGCACACTTCTACTAAATTGCCACTGAACTCGCTTTCTAAGGTTCCCTCTTCGTGGCGGCCGAAATAAACGTGATGGTGAGAAGCTTGAGCCGATAAATCTGTGCCTCCAGCATAGTCGTCGTAATAACGCACACAGCGGTAACAAGTAATACAGCGATTCATTTCATGGTTGATGAAAGGCCCTAAGTACTGGTTTCGGTGGGTCACTTTCTTTTTGTCATAGCGGCGATAATTGTGGCCAGACATTTGAGTCATGTCCTGCAGATGGCACTCTCCGCCTTCTTCGCAAACAGGACAGTCGTGAGGGTGACTTATCATCAATGATTCGATGACCTGGGCTCGCATTGTTTTGGCCTGCTCGTCCTCTATAGAAATAATGGCCCCGTCTGTCGCTGGCGTCATACAGGCCATCACTATTGTGCCGTTCTTGTCGTCAGCATTTCGATACTGTTTGATCGCGCATTGACGGCAAGCACCAACCGACCCCATACATGGGTGCCAGCAAAAATACGGCAAATCCAAACCCTGCGAGAGACACTCCTGCAGCAGATTGTTATCCGAATTCACCTCGTAGGTGATTCCATCAATAACAATTTTTGCCATTCAAAACTCCACTATTCAAAGATTATTGTGCACTTTTCTATCTGGTTCTTATTAGCGTTCTTTTAGTGTTTATAAGTACAGCGTTGTTGTTTTATATGTTGATCAAAATCTTCGGCAAAGTACTTAAGCCCGCTTCCTAGTGGCGCAGCCGCGCCGGGGGCCAAGGCGCAGAATGTTTTACCTGGACCAAGATAAGACACATGCTCATGCAGTATGGCCAGGTCTTTTTCATTGCCGGTACCAGCTTCAAAGCCCCTAAATATTTCATCTACCCACGGCAGGCCATCTCTGCATGGAGTGCAAAACCCACAGGACTCATGAGCGAAAAAAGTCATTAAATTTCCGACCATACCCACCGGGCAAGTCTTATCGTCTAACACAATCATGGTTCCTGTAGCCAAACGGCTGCCGGCTTTTGCAATTTCGTCGTAGTCCAGTCGGCAATCTAAATGCTGCGGCAGCATAAAGTCGGTAGAACCACCGCCAGGAAGAAAGCCTTTTAGCCTCAAACCATCTTGCATACCACCAGCATAGTGTTCTAGCAATTCACGTATTGGCGTTCCCAAAGGTAGCTCCCAACAGCCTGGAGTTTTAACTTTGCCACTAACCCCAAACAACTTGGTGCCAGCGTCTGCTCCAATCGCAAGATCCTTATACCAATCTACTCCATTGCTAATAATTCCTGGCAGGTTGCACAGGGTTTCGACGTTATTAACGATTGTCGGCTTCCCCCACAGGCCGCTAACCTGAGGAAACGGCGGCTTCGCTCTGGGGTTCGCGCGTTTGCCTTCAAGTGCGTTTAACAGGGCGGTTTCTTCTCCGCAAATATAGCGGCCGGCACTAGTGTGGAGAATGATGTCTAGATCGAAGCCTGTACCAAGAATGTTTTTACCTAAAAACCCCTTGTCATAGGCTTGGGAAATTGCTTTTTTGAGTGCCCGCTCTGAATCTACATATTCTCCACGCAGGAAAATGTAGGCAACGCTGGCATCGATGGTATACGCCGCGATTAACATACCTTCTATTAACAAGTGAGGATCGCCTTCCAGTAACAGTCGATCTTTAAACGTACCTGGCTCCATTTCATCTGCATTTACTACTAAATATTTTTGTTTAGGAGACCCGTCGCCTCTTGGCACAAAACTCCATTTTAAACCGGTGGGAAAACCTGCGCCGCCCCTTCCTTTGAGGCCCGACTGTTTAACAATTTCCAAGACATCGTCTGAGGACAAACCTTTTGCAATTTTCTTAAAGCTTGCATAACCATTAGCCGCCTCATAGCCGGCGATATCTAGCGGGCCGCGGGCTAAGTCTATATTTCTTGTCAATGGTCTGTCTGTCACAACCTGTTCCTTACTGCGTTTAAAGATTCAAACTAAGACTGTGAAGTCTTACTATTAACCAACTGATCAATTGATTCTTTGCTCAAATAGCGATGCATTTTTTCACCAACCATCATAACTGGCGCTTTATCGCAGTCACCTAAGCAAGGGACTGGGATCAACGTGTATTCATCGTCAGCTGTGGTTTCGCCGAAGTCGATACCTAAGGTTTGCTTGATATGCTGCCGTATCGCTTCGCACCCCATGATCCAACAACTGACACTATTGCAAAAAAGAATTACGTTCCGACCTACCGGTTGGCGGTAGACCAAGTTGAAAAATGTCGCTACCCCCTCTAAGTCAGCCGCGGGTAAATCTAAGTAGTCGGCAATAGCCAGCAAGCTTTCATCTGAGACCCAGCCTTGGTGCTTTTGGACAATTTTCAAGGCCTCTAAGCCCACCGCTTTCTTATCTGGATACAGCGTAATTTCATGCTCAATCTCCGCTATCTCAGCGCCATTGAGTTGACGGGCGATAGTTTTTGAGCTTGCGATTACGCCTGACTTAGTTAGCTGCTGAGTCATCGATCTACGTCCGCCATAACAAAATCTATACTCGCAATGATTGCAATCAAATCAGCAACCATAAACCCTCTACTCATTTCTGGAATCATTTGTAAATGTGCAAACGATGGTGTTCTTATCCGAGTCCTATAAGAATTTGTACTGCCATCACTGACTAAGTAATAGCTATTGATTCCCTTGGTTGCCTCTATTGCCACCGTCACTTCATTAGGTGGAATCACCGGGCCCCAGCTCACACTCAAAAAATGATTAATCAAGGTCTCTATATCTTGCAGGCTTTTTTCTTTGCGTGGCGGGGTCGTTAAGGGATGATCTGATTTGTAATGGCCTTCAGGCATGTTATGCAAGCACTGTTTAATTATGCGCAAACTCTGTCGCATTTCTTCTACTCGTACGGCACAGCGATCATAGCAATCGCCGTTGGCAGCAATCGGGATGTCAAATTCAAAGTTTTCATACCCGCTATAGGGCCGCTGTTTACGAAAATCCCATTCGAACCCGGTTGCCCGCAGACCTGCCCCAGTTACACCCCAATTGAATGCTTCTTGGGTGTTATACACACCAATCCCTTGGGTGCGTCTCTTCACAATTCCGTTATTCATAACCATGGCATCATAATCTTTGAGCCTCGCAGGCATAAAATCCAGCAGCTCTTCAATTTTTTTCTCCCAGCCATGAGGTAGATCTTGTGCCACGCCGCCGATGCGAAACCAGCCTGGATGCATGCGAGCACCACAGATTGATTCAATAATGTTGAATATTCTTTCTCTCTCAACAAACATATAGAAGATAGGTGACAGCTGCCCCACATCCTGCGCGAAGGTGCCGTAAAAAAGTAGATGACTACAAATTCTAAACATTTCGCACAGCATCACCCGAATGACCTTCACTCGTTCCGGCACTTCAATGCCGGCCATTTTTTCAACCGCCATGACATAAGGCAGATTGTTCATCACACCGCCCAAATAGTCTATGCGATCGGTATAAGGAATGAAGGTGTGCCAAGACTGACGCTCGCCCATCTTTTCAGCGCCGCGGTGGTGATACCCAATGTCTGGCACTGCATCTACCAATATCTCGCCGTCTAACTGCAGCGCAATACGGAAAGCGCCATGTACACTCGGATGATTGGGCCCCAAATTCAAAAACATAAACTCTGAATTTTCGGACTCTCGTTTCATCCCCCACTCTTCAGGCTTGAATTTGAGCGCGCTCTGTTCAAAATCAGATTGTTCGTTGTCTAACGTGAATGGCTCCATTTCTGTAGCGCGAGCCGGATGCTCTTTACGCAAAGCATGGCCCTTCCATGTTGGAGGCAGCACTATGCGGTATAGATTTGGGTGACCATCAAATTTGATGCCAAACATGTCCCAGGCTTCACGCTCATACCAATTAGCGTTGGGCCAAAGCTCAATAATGGATGGCGTACTCAAATCGCGATCTTCAAGGGGCACTTTTATACGAACATCACAATTGCCGCTGAAAGACATTAAGTGATAGACCACAGTGAATTCACTGTTAGGTTGGCCTTCTCGATGAACCCGCAATCTTTCATCAATGGCAGTAAGATCAAACAGCATCTCAAATCGTGGCAGTGTCTCTTCGTGCAAGAAACTTAGCAGCGCTTTTACCTGCTCGCGGTTCACCCAGAATGTGGGAATGCCGTCACAGGTAATCTGTTGCGCCAATAGTTTTTCACCGAATGCAGCTCGAACCTGAGACGCAAGGTCAGTGCTGCGGTCTGGCGTAAATGGCTTGTTAGCAACTTCTAGCATAATTCTCTGGTTTCAGCTTTAGCTGGGTGGTTTTGTATTAGCTACACGTCGTCCGGCGATCGCAGTTGTGTCGCGTTGATTCGATCTGCCAATTTAATTTCTCGCTGCACCGGTTTCGTGGCTTTTTGAATAATTCCTTGATCATTGATTACCCAACTCAAAGGTCTGCGCTCTCTACCGATACTTTCCTGAAGTAAAATTAGGCCTTCTAATAGAGCTTCAGGCCTAGGCGGGCAGCCCGAAACATAAACATCCACGGGTAGAAATTTATCGACACCTTGTACCACCGAGTAAATATCGTACATGCCGCCAGAGTTTGCGCATGAGCCCATGGAGATGACCCACTTAGGTTCTAGCAACTGGTCATAGAGGAGTTTTACTACAGGCGCCATTTTTCTGAACACTGTGCCCGCAATGACAATCATGTCAGCTTGCCGTGGCGTACCGCGAATCACTTCTGCGCCGAAACGGGCTAAATCATGTCGGGAGGTAAAGGCTGTTGCCATCTCAACATAACAACAAGACAGACCGAAGTTGAATGGCCATATGGAATTCTTACGCCCCCATGACACCATATCCTCGAGCTTTACCATCATTACATTACGACGAATAAAATCGTCAATCGAACCGCCGCCAGGTTGAACCGACGCGGCATCTTCTACAGACTGTAGTTCCCAACTCATAGAGAAAATTCCTTTAGATTGGTCACGCCGCCAGGGCCCACCATGGTCTTTAATTCACGTTTTTGGGTTTGGGTACGCCAATCCAGCGCGCCTATCCGCCACAAGTAAAATAAAGCCACGATTAAAATCCCAATAAACACTGAGATCTCAATAAAGCCCGGCCAGCCGGCCTGTTTTACGGCAACAGCCCAAGCAAATAGAAAAACAACTTCTAGGTCAAAAATAATAAAAAGAATAGCCGGCAGGTAAAAATGTACAGAAATACGAAAATGCGCACTCCCGACAGAGACAATTCCAGATTCGAAAGGCATGTTGGTATAGTGCCTAGAGGTTTTCTGCCCCAAGAAATAGGACAGCCCCAGCATGGTCACAACGACCAGCAATACCAGTGAAAGGTAGAACAAGAACGGCGTCAAGCCGGCTATGAATTCGCTTGATGTATCCAAGTCTTCAACTCCATTTTCTCCACTTCAACAAAAAATCGACTCAGAAATGCCATTTAAGGCAATGCGGCTTTTAAACAAAAAAAAGCGCGTAGTTCATGAGTCTAATGCCTTACTTTTAACCCTAATACTCACTCTTTGATATAAAAACAAAAGAATGTAAAACAGAGCTCGTACGATCCAAAGCAAGACGCTGGGTTGTGATGGAAGTTTGTTGGGATCGAAAGCCTGAACGAATAGCGAAGTAGCTAATTGATAGAGGCTGCAGTACAAGTGGCGCATGCGCCAGCAACCTTGACACTCTAGGAGTAAAGAAAATTTGAAGCTGACTGAAACATCCCATAGAGCTTATCTACTCATACTGGGAGCCCTGTAAACTGTCAATTATTGTAATTTCAAGACAAGAAACTACAAGAAGCAAATTGTTTTTCAGATTAGAGACTGCGGCTCTTTTATTGTTTAGCGCATAACTGCACGCCACGTTTATTATTCTGAATCTACAACAAGGTCTAACGTTACTGATTTTAAATAGTTGCGCTGTGTTTCCTGCGTTTGTTTTAAGTCAGCTTGTTGCTAGTTCTTAGCCACTGATACTTACATGGAACAACTGATTATGGCAAGCCCTGCTTAGGAGTTTATCATCGCAAAAATCGAAGTCCCACCAACCAGTACTGTCAGGGCAAAGGGCTAGCGTTCGTTTTGTACTCCCTTCCAATTTTCATAGTATTCGAGGCTAACCATCTGGTTCAGCTCTGCAAACTCTTCATTCTTCTGCTGAAGATTCGCTTTCATCACATCACCGACTGAAACTAGGCCAATGTACTCGCCGCCCTCTTCAATCAGCAGATGACGGATTCGCCTTCCAAGGAATTTATCGTAAAGCTGATACGCTTGTTCATTCACGTTAGCAGAAATTAAGTTAACATTCATATCGTCACTGAGTTTGGCAGTTTTTGGGTTGAAGCCGTCTTCTAAGGCACGGTACATGAGCTCTCGCTCAGTCCAAATACCTACTATCTTTTCATCTTCAACGATGACGATGGCGCCGACTTTATTTTGAGTCATCACTGTCAACGCTTGGTGAATCGTGGCATCAGACGTTATCGTCACTAGATGGCCACCTTTTTCTGCAAGAATGTCTTTAGCTGTTTTTATCATTATATGCTCCTCAATGACTCCCCGGCCTGAACCAGCACCCATTGCCTAAACGGAGGCAGCGGAGAACCATTTATTTAAACTAACCTCGATTCTCGTTTTTGGCAAGTGACAAAAATGGAATTAATTGAACCTTAGAACTGCCTGCAAACCCAGGCGCTGACTAGAAAACACGGTTCAGACCATCCAGTGCAGCTGTGCGATAGGCTTCTGCCATTGTAGGGTAGTTAAAGGTCGTATTAAGGAAGTAGCGCATCGTATTAGCCGCGCCAGACTGCAACATGATGGCCTGACCAATATGGACGATTTCGGAGGCTTGGTCGCCGAAACAATGAATCCCCAATATTTCCAAAGTGTCAAAATGAAAAATAAGTTTCAACATTCCAACTTGCTCACCAGTAATCTGAGCTCGCGCAGTATTCTTAAAAAAGGCTTTGCCAACCTCGTAAGGAATCTTTTCCGCCGTCAGCTCGGCTTCTGTTTTACCGAAAGTGCTGATTTCCGGAATGGTATAAATGCCAGTAGCAACTCGTGACACTGGCGAGCATTCGGTCGGAGCGAAAATCGCGTTAGTTGCAGCCCGCCCCTGATCATAAGCAGCGCCTGCTAGAGCAGGCCAGCCAATGACATCGCCTGCCGCATAGACATGTTTAACTTTAGTTTGATAATAGTCGTTGACCGCTAACTGTCCCCGGGAATTGGTTTCCAGACCCAACTGATTTAGCCCCATGCCTTTGGTGTTGCCTGTTCGGCCATTAGCCCAAAGTACAATGTCGCTTTTTATCTTTTTGCCCGAGAGAAGATAGGTCACGATATGATTATCGAAATACTCGATACGCTCATATTCTTCATTGTGCCGACTTCTAACCCCGACATTACGCAGGTGATAGCTGAGGGCATCACTAATTTCATTGTCCAAGAAGTTTAGCAGCGATGATGATGGATTAATCAGTTCGACTTTGGCCCCTAGCCCGCCAAAAATAGAGGCATACTCACAACCAATAACTCCGGCACCAATAACCGTTACTTTTCTTGGCGAGTGCTTCAGAGTCAATATTGTGTCGCTGTCGAACATTAACGGGTGGTCGAAATCAACATTGGGCGGATGATATGGCCTGGAACCCGTAGCAATGACAAAATAGTCTGCCGACAGCTTTTTCCGCCTGCCGACCAGCTTTATAGTGTGAGGATCGATAAATTCTGCGAAGCCCTTAAAAACAGGAATTAGATTGCGCTCGTAGAAATCGCTGCGCATCTTCACTTGCTCGTATACCACTCTATCGGCGTGATTGAGTATCTGCTGAAAGCTCAGCTTGCGGGTATCGCCGAAATCTCTGAACATTGGGTTGGTGTTAAACGCGATTACTTGCTTAACCGAGTGCCTTAAAGCCTTGGACGGTATCGTCGCCCAGTGCGTGCAGTTGCCGCCTACTTGATCGAAGTCGTCAACAACAGCGACCGTGCGGCCCTTTTTGCGGGCATTCATGGCTGCCGCTTCACCGGCCGGGCCACTGCCGATAACTATCAAATCAAAATGGTCTTTTTGCATTAGTAAGACTCTCTGTAGGGTTTATGCTTGAGGCTTTTGCTCGCTAAGTTCGCTGCATTTAGCCGGGCTTCCACCACACAATTCACATTGCGCAATTCCCTCTACGTTGCCTAAACCGCCACAGGAGCCTTTGACCGGCTCACGCCCCATAAGCACTCCTACGGACATAATCAAAATCACACTGCCAAAAAGTAGGAAGCTAATTAAAATAGTCGCCATAGATCACCTCTCCAAATATTCTGCAAAGGATGGGGTTGCGTAATCGGCGAACCCACCCTCTTGCTTGTAAATAAAATACGCCGCTTGGTTAGTAGACTCAGCCAACCGCCTAGCTTCATCGTACCCTAGAATCATGTAGCTGGTAGCCAATGCATCGGCAATTGCTGTTGATTCATCAATCACATAGGCCGCCGCAAGCGTATGGGTCACCGGATAACCGGTTCTTGGATCAATTTCATGGGAGTACCGCACCCCATCTTGTTCAAAGTAATTACGGTAGTCACCTGAACCTGCCACAGCAATTTGCTGGCCCCGGGAAAAGAACACCTCATAGATCTGAGAATCGGTATTCAGCGGCGCCTCGATAGCTGGTACCCAGCTTGAACCGCCCGGCTTGAAACCTTTCATAATAAGCTCGCCGCCTACCTCGAGGAAGTAACTAGTAGAGCCTTGCCGATCAAAGTAGGCGGCCAATTGATCAACTGCATAGCCTTTAGCGATCGCACTCAAGTCTATTGTGACAGGTTTACGCTTAGTCACCTCTAAGGTCGATTTATTGAGCTCAATGTTGGCAAAACCTACCCTGCTTTTTGCGGCCGCGATCAGCTCTTGCGCAGGAACTTGAGGTAAGACTGAGTAGTCCGAACCAAACCCCCAAAGATTTACCAGCGGCCCTATCGTTACATCGAACGCCCCACCGGTTTGCGCCGATATCGCCTGCGCCATTTCCAGTACAGCGAAAAGGTCGTCTGACACGCTCATAGGCAGGTCGAGGGGGTGACGATTAAGACGAGAGAGCTCTGAGTCTTCTGCGTAAGTTGAGAAGATTAGTTTGTCCATTTTGAATAACAGCTCGGTTACCACAATCTCTATCTCTGAAAGAGAAAGTTGCGGGGGAATGTGAGCTAGCTGAAGCTGATAGCTGGTCCCCATGGTAAGGCCAGAAAATTGCTCAATTTTGCGGTCGTCGCTACTGGATAAGTAAAAAAAACCAAACAGCGCCGCCACAAACGCCAGCGAAAAGGGATGGCGGCGGAGCATATCGATCATGAGAACTCATCAAGTGCGATGTTTTCGTCCTGTACTCCTAAGTCCTTCAACATCCTAATTACGGCCGCGTTCATCATTGGCGGGCCACACATATAATATTCGCAGTCTTCAGGCGCAGGATGCTCCTTCAAATAATTTTCTAGAACCACGTTGTGAATAAAACCGGTCATGCCGTCCCAGTTATCTTCCGGTTGCGGGTCAGACAAAGCCACATGCCATTCGAAATTATCATTTTCTGCAGCAAGTTCGTCATAGTCTTCTTGATAGAACATTTCACGCAAACTTCTAGCCCCGTACCAAAAGCTAATCTTGCGATCGGAATGTAGCCTACGTAGTTGATCGAATAGATGAGATCGCATCGGCGCCATACCGGCACCTCCGCCTATGAACACCATTTCGTTCTTTGTTTCTTTGGCAAAAAATTCACCATACGGACCAAACACCTGAACTTTGTCGCCAGGCTTTAGACCAAAAACATATGATGACATCTTACCGGCAGGCAGATCAGTACCTGGTGGCGGCGTTGCAATTCGAATATTAAATTTTATAACGCCTTTTTCTTCTGGGTAATTCGCCATAGAATAAGCGCGAATAGTGGTATCTGGAGCCTTAGATACAACATTAAACAGGCCAAATTTTTCCCAGTCGCCGCGGTATTCCTCACCAATGTCGAAGTCTTTATAGCGCACTTCATGGGGTGGAACTTCTAGCTGAACATAGCCTCCAGCGCGAAATTTAACGCTCTCACCTGCTGGAATTTCTAACACAAGCTCTTTGATGAAAGTTGCAACATTGTCGTTCGAGAGAACCGTACATTCCCACTTCTTAACGCCGAAGAATTCTGGAGCCACTTCAATTTTCATGTCTTGTTTAACGGCAACTTGGCAAGAAAGGCGCCAATTAGCTTTTGCTTCACCGCGAGTGAAATGACCTTCTTCAGTTGGCAACATTGAGCCACCGCCGTCGATGATTTGACAGCGACACTGGGCGCAGGTACCGCCGCCACCACAGGCCGAAGATAAAAATATACCGGCATCAGCAAGCGTGTTAAGCAATTTACCACCAGCTGGCACTTCGATAGTTTTTTCAGGGTCGCCATTAATTTCGATCGACACATTGCCACTGCTAACAAGTTTAGATCGGGCAACCAAAATCATACTGACAAGCAGCATTACCACCACGGTAAACAGGGCAACACCGCCCACTATAGTTGTTACTTCAATCATGCAATCTACCTACTACAAGGAAACGCCGCTAAGGGACATGAATCCTAAAGACATTAAACCTACTGTAATGAATGTTATCCCCAAGCCGCGAAGGCCTTCAGGAACATCGCTGTACTTCAATTTTTCTCGGATTCCTGCCAGCGCAACAATGGCTAGAGCCCAGCCAAACCCCGAACCTAAGCCAAAAACCACGCTTTCAGGAAAGGTATAGTCTCGCTCTACCATAAATAATGAACCACCTAATATGGCGCAGTTCACGGTAATTAGTGGCAAGTAAACGCCCAATGCGTTGTAGAGCGCTGGAACAAATTTATCCAGAAACATTTCTAGGATTTGCACCATGGCCGCGATTACGCCGATGTAACAAAGAAACCCTAAAAACTCTAAAGAAAGATCCGGAAAGCCCAGCCAGTCAAGAGCACCCTCTCTGAGCAAATCATTGAAAATGATATTGTTTACCGGGATAGTAATAGCCTGCACAACAACAACAGCAATCCCCAAACCAAGCGCGGTCTCAACTTTTTTGGAAACCGCCAGAAACGTACACATGCCAAGGAACATCTGCAGCGCCATGTTTTCAATGAAAACAGCTTTTATAAATAAACTAAGCAATTGTTCCATTAGATTGGGCTCTCGATCTGTACATGAGGTGCCATGCGATACTCTTTAGCCTCGACTTGCTCTTTGCGTGTTGAGCGCAATGCCCAAATTAGAAAACCAATTATAAAAAATGCGCTTGGTGACAGCAGCATTAAGCCATTACCCTGATACCAGCCGCCGTTTTCAACCAACGGCATAATCTCAAAACCTAGCAAACTACCAGATCCAAACAGCTCCCGGACACTGGCGACACAAACAAGAATCAAACTATAGCCAAGACCATTGCCAATACCGTCAAGAAAACTAATCACTGGTGGGTTTTTCATGGCAAAAGCTTCCGCCCGACCCATCACAATGCAATTGGTGATAATCAAACCCACAAACACACTTAAACTTTTGCTGATTTCAAACGCAAACGCCTGAAGAAATTGGTCAACGGTAATCACCAAAGAGGCAATAATGGTCATTTGAATGATGATACGAATACTTGAAGGCATATGGTTTCGAATCGATGAAATAAAGAAATTCGAAAACGCCGTGACCATTGTCAACGCCACACACATAACCAGCGTCACACTTAATTGTGTGGTTACCGCAAGCGCAGAACACACACCCAATATTTGCAAGGCAATAGGGTTATTCTCCAGCAATGGAGACATAAGTACTTCTTTAGCAGTTGCCGTAGCCATGTTTACATTCCTGTTTGTAGCTTGGATAACATACCGATCACTTGGCCTTTAAGACTGGGTGAGGCCTTTTAGAAAAGGTCCAAAACCGTCTTCGCCTAACCAATACTTGAGCATATCGTCTACGCCCCGGCTAGTGAGTGTCGCGCCAGCAAGGCCATCAATTTCGTAAGGCCCAGCACCTGCGCCTTTGACTACCGACAACCCAACATCACCGGCAGGAGTAAAGACCTGTTTGCCCGGCCATAGCGCAGTCCAGCGTGGGTTTCTTACCTCTGCGCCTAAACCAGGGGTTTCTTTAAGCTCATAGTAAGCTAGGCCCTTTACTGTATTGACGTCTCCCTCTAAAGCCAGATAGCCATAGAGAATGCCCCACAAACCATAGCCTGAAATTGGCAGTACTAGAGTTTCCAATTGATTGGCCTGCTCCACCAAATACACCATTTGATACAGCGCTCGGCGCTTGATTTTGGCTTCATCCAACTCGCGAGGAATAGCTTGGGACAAGGCCGGATCGTTAATGACCAGTCGCTGGTCATAGGTTGCAATGTCAATTCCCAAGCGTTCGACTTCCTCGCTTGAAACCAACTCGCCGCTGCGGATATCCACTAACCGAGGGGTAAATTGACTAAACAGAGCATCTACCTCGCTGTCGGCATTAACCTTAGAATCGTACAGTCCGGCGGCCGCTAAAATATTCTTGTTTCTATCCAATATTCGATTGGCATCCTGCATCGGTTTGAGAATGACCGCCGCGCTGGAAACTAAGATTGAGCAAACCACACACAGCAGCAGTGTGACGATTAGAGTGCTTTTTATTGAGTCTTTATTAGAGGACACCGCGCGCCCTCCTTCTTGCCACATTAGCCTTGATGACGTAGTAATCCACGGTAGGTGCAAATAAATTAGCAAACAGTATCGCCAACATAACTCCCTCTGGATAGGCTGGGTTCACAACCCGAATCACCACCGTCATCAACCCGATCAAGCCACCAAAAATGAACTTGCCCGTATTGGTCATCGCCGCCGATACCGGATCTGTTGCCATATACACCATGCCAAAGGCAAAGCCGCCCAGTACAAAGTGCCAATACCAAGGCGTGTCGAATGCTGGGTTGGTGTCGGAGCCAATCGCATTGAACAAGGTTGCAGTAGCAACCATCCCTAGCAGTACACCTAACATAATTCGCCACGATGCTATTCGAGTGAACAGTAAGACACAGCCACCAAGCAGGATCGCGAGAGTTGAAGTCTCACCGATAGAGCCCTGCATCTGGCCCAAGAAGGCACTCATCCAGGTGAGCTCTAACCCAGTATTTTGAGCAATAGCCGGCAGACCTGATGTCGCTATTTGACTCAGCGCAGTCGCCCCGCTGTAGCCATCAACGGCAGTCCATACCGCATCACCAGACAGCTGTGGGGCATAGGCGAAATACAGAAACGCCCTGCCAGTGAGTGCGGGGTTGAGAAAATTCTTGCCGGTGCCGCCAAACACTTCCTTACCCACAACAATACCGAAGCTAATGCCTAGCGCGGCCTGCCACAGAGGTATATCGGGGGGAACGATAAGAGTAAAAAGAATCGAGGTTACGAAGAAACCTTCATTAATTTCATGGCCCCGCTTCATCGCGAATAGCACTTCCCAAAAGCCACCGGCCACAAAGACTACTAGGTAAATAGGTATATAATGAGCCGCACCGTAGACAACGTTGTCCCATACACTTTGCGGATCATGTCCAGCAAACAGGCTAATAATTGCCTCATGCCAATCCCCACTTCCCTGCAGGTTCATCGCTTCAATGGCCATATTGGCCTGAAAGCCAATGTTGTACATGCCATAAAACATGGGGAAAAAAGCTGCCAACCACACAGTGATCATGACACGCTTAAGGTCGATGCCATCTCTGACATGAGGCTCAGCAACAGTTACTTTGCTTGGAGTGTAAAAAATAGTATCAACAGCTTCATACAGCACGTACCAAGAGGCAAGCTTTCCACCTGGCTTGAAATGAGGCTCGATGTCGTCAAGAACTCTGCGTAGACCCACGGGTTAGCCTTCCTTCTCTATGCGAGTCAAATTATCCCTAAGAATAGGGCCGAATTCGTACTTACCTGGGCAAACATAGCTACACAGGGCTAAGTCTTCTTCTTCCAATTCCAGCGCGCCAAGATTGGTCGCGGTCTCGATGTCACCAACGATGAGCGCACGCAGTAACTGGGTGGGCAAAATATCTAAGGGCATTACTTTTTCATACGCACCGATAGGCACCATGGCTCTTTCACTACCTTGAGTGCTAGTGGAAAGTGGCAACTTCTTGTCTTTAAAAAACTGTGACAGATAAATGCCCATAACTGAGTGTCGGTTAAGCCCTGGCGACAGGTAGCCCAAGACCGGACGCTCGCGTCCTTCTCTGAGCGCACTAACCTGCAAATGGTAGCGCCCAAGATATGCTTCAACCCCGACCGCTTTGCGGCCACCAAGCACGCTACCGGACACCACTCGGCTCTCATCTCCAAGCAGTTGTCCTGCTAAGAGCTCATCTAGGCTGGCGCCTATACGAGTCTTCACTAAACGCGGCTCAGCTATCTGTGGCCCTCCCAGCGATATCACTCGCTCAAGCGACAGTTTGCCGCTTAAGAATAGCTGCCCAACGGCAATAACATCTTGGTAATTTATGGTCCAAATGTGGCGATTCAGCCCAGCAGGAGCCAAAGTATGTATATGAGTCCCAGCAAGACCTGCAGGATGAGGGCCTGAAAACTGCGACACCCTGACTGAATCTTTGTATGCGAGATCCTTCAAACCCAGCGGATCTTGCCCACCAATAATCAGATGAGTGCCGTTCTCAGGCAGGCTAGCCAGCAAATTTACCCCAAGTGCAAACTCAGCTTCATGGCCAGCTATGACCACATTAGGATCCGCCGCCAAAGGATTGGTATCCATGGCATTAACAAATAAGGCATAAGGCCGTGACTGAGGGTCTGCAACCTTGCTAAATGGCCGGCTGCGTAAAGCAGTCCAAAGCCCTGAATCCACTAGGTTAGCGATTACCTCAGCTGCGCTCAGCGCCTGAGCTTCGGATTCGGAATACGCTGCAAATTGTGCCGATTCTTCGCCATCTAGTTCGATGATGATGGACTGGAAGGCACGCTGATGGCCGCGATTAATGGAGGCGACAACCCCACAACCAGGTGATGTGTAGCGAACAGCTGAATTTTTCTTGTCAGTAAAAAGCTCTTGACCGGCGATTACACGGTCGCCAACCGCTACTTTCATCGTAGGCTTCATTCCCACGTAGTCACGACCCAAAAGAGCCACAGAACGAATAGAAAGAGAACTGCCGAGAGCTTGCACGGGAGCGCCAGAAAGTGGCAAATCCAAGCCACGTTTGATTCTAATCATCAATCATTTCAGCTCCCGCGTACGGGGCTGCTCATAAACGAACAAGAAAGGTTAACGTTACAAGTCGAACCGTAACAATTATGAGTATAGACAATGGAATGGGTTTTCAACGTTGTTCGAATACTACTTGGTTTCGAAGGCCCGAATTATAAGGCTTCAGCCCTTATCTTGCTAGCGTAAACGACAACATCTAGGCAATTTTTGCCACCTCTAACCTTCGATAGGATATTCCTTGTAAGACACCCCTGCCATTTTGTAAACCATACGCCCAACCTGGCAGCAGTAACCAAATTCGTTGTCATACCACAGATACAGCACGCAGCGATTTCCACTAACTATAGTAGCATTGGAGTCAACCACTCCTGTTTCTCTGGTCCCTACAAAATCCGATGAAACGGCGTCAGAAGATTCTGTGTAGCTAATTTGATTTTGTAGCTTTGAGTGCAAAGCGATTTGGCGCAAAAATTCATTTAACTCAACTTTAGATGTCTCTTTTTCAAGGGTCAGGGTCATAATTGCCATGGAGACATTGGGGATAGGAACTCGAATCGCATTGCCGGTTAGCTTGCCTTCTAGTTCAGGCACCGCTTTGACTACAGCTTTTGCAGCACCAGTTTCTGTCAGCACCATATTCAGCGCCGCGCTGCGGCCACGGCGACTGCCTGGATGATAGTTGTCAATTAAGTTCTGGTCATTGGTATAGGCGTGAACTGTCTCAACGTGACCACTGATGATGCCAAATTTGTCGTTCACGACTTTCAATACCGGCGCTATCGCGTTGGTGGTGCACGATGCCGCTGTGATAATGGTATCTTCAGGCGTAATTTGATCATCGTTGATGCCATAAACTATGTTCTTCAAATCACCTTTGCCAGGCGCTGTTAGCAACACCTTCGAAGCGCCCTTTGCTTGCAAATGCCGCGATAAACCCTCCCTATCACGCCATTTCCCCGTATTATCAATAATCAGCGCATCGTCGATGCCGTAGTCGTTGTAGTTAATTTCTTCCGGATTATTGGCATAAATTACTTTTATAACATTGCCGTTGGCGATCAAGCTGCGGTTCTCTTTGTCGATACGCAGCGTGCCTTGGAATGCGCCGTGGACAGAATCTGAAGTAAACAGGTTTGCCCGCTTTTCTAGATCACCGTCATCACCTGGTCTTACCACAATTGCCTTAAGTCGCATCACTTCACCGGTGCTCGTGCGCTCTATCAAGATGCGCGCGATTAGGCGACCGATGCGGCCGAAGCCATACAGGACGACATCTTGTGATTTAGCAATGGGCTTATCTTTCAGGCCGTCTAAGTGCCCTAACTCACTGCGCACGAAATCATCAACATTCATCGCCGCTGCGCCAGCCTCTTCCTGATGCTGCATAAAACGCACTGTGAGCTTGCCTAAGTCTATTTGTGCATGCCATAAGTCGAGTTTGGCCATTGCCATGAGGACCGGGTGTGATTCGAACTCAGACATTTCATTGCGCTCGACCTGACGCACAAAACGGTGAGACTTCATGATGAAGGTCACCGAGCGATTATGCAGCGGACGCCCGTATATAAAGGTCCCGACATTACGCTGACTAAAAAAGCGCCCCAACACGGGAATCATTTCCTGTACTAGCGCTTCACGCTGTTTCCAGTCACCAAAGTAATCATCTACACTCGGTCGATTCACAAAAGTCCCTCAGATTTATTCAAAATTACAAAGGCCGGTATTATCTGGTTTATGCATTTCATCTGCAACCGAACAAACCGTTAAAAGCCTGCGATATCTCACGAAACCTAAGATGCCAATGGTTTAAGATTCGAACTTTTCCCTGCCCCTTCCTAAACCGGCTTCATAGCCCAATCCAACCAAGCACAAACCAACTTTGCTGCGACTAACGAGCGATTAGAAATTCCGGACATTATCAAACAAGCTACACCACTTCGAAGCCATAAATATTGTTGTTAGACACTAGTTAGTCGAGATGCAGGCAGTTAGTGTAAAGCACATTTTAGCCACACGCTGAGCTTCGTGACAAGACCGTTTTTCACGGCGTTCTATGGAATGAGGGTAGGCCCCTAGGGCCGAAGGCAGTGGTTGAAGCTGACTGCCCGTAGCTCGACTCGAGACCATAGCTGTCCTCAAAGTCATAGCGATATGCTGATATGTTGATATGTTGATAGCACAGAAAGTTAAAAGCTAAGATGTTAGAAATCATCAGCATTGCTTTTGCTAAGGCGCATTTGAAGGTCAAGCACGCCCTGAAGGACCGCGCTGGGCTGGGCTGGTGGGGATGTATTATTCCGGCCGCTCGCACCCCTCCGAGGTGCCCTCAATCGGTCAGAAGCCCTGGAAAGCGGTCTTCTTCGGTCAATCGGTGCTTCGCGAGATTGCCGGTCTAACACACCCCCACCACCCCAGCGCTCGCAGTTCCTAGTGAGCGTTTTCGCTATTCGCTATTCGCCACACGGCTAATTGAGCTAAGCA
>JBLGBD010000056.1:0-18132 GCA_047617585.1 Pseudohongiellaceae bacterium
CCCCTACAATATTTTGGCCTTCAGTCGCTATTGGCAGCAACACATCAATACCGAAATCATTGTCGGCAAAGGCTTGGTCCGCGAAAAAACTCAAGGTTTGGCCTTTGCTGTAGCGCGCTTCTTTCTCGGCGCCAGAGACCTGCCAGAAGGCTCGGTGACGATCTCCACTCAAACCTCTTAACGCATCTGCTGCAGCCAAAGACTCTAAATCTTTTTTACCTATCCCGCTTCGAAAAACCAAATCTTGGATGGATTGAAATCTATGCTCGGTACGTGCTTCAAACACCGCCTGCGCGCCTTCTGCGGAAAGCCCTTTTACCATACACAAACCTATGCGCAACTTAGGTGTGCTAGTTACCTGACTATGATCTTCTAGTGTTTTGAAGCCTTCGGCGAATTCAAGAGTGCAATCATAGCTACTGGCATTACTGTCTATCGCCAAAATTGAAACTCCATGCCTTTGAGCATCTTTAATCAGCTGCGCAGGGCCATAGAAACCCATGGGCTGGCTATTTAACAGGGCACAACAAAATGCTGCGGGGTGATAATATTTCATCCAGGAGGAGACATAGGCAATTAAGGCGAAACTGGCGGAATGAGATTCGGGAAAGCCATAGTCACCAAAGCCCTTTATTTGATTGAATAGTTGTTCAGCAAACCTTTCTTCATAGCCTCGCTCTAGCATGCCACGGATTAATTTATCCCGATACGGCTCTAATCCGCCTTTACGTTTCCAAGCGGCCATTGCCCGCCGCAGCTTGTCTGCTTCGCCGCCACTAAAGCCGGCGGCTACCATCGCCAGCCGCATCACTTGCTCTTGAAAAATGGGCACGCCTAAGGTTCGCTCTAGGGTGTCTTTCACGGCCTCGCTAGGGTAGATAACGGCCTCTTTGCCACTACGTCGATTCAGATAGGGGTGTACCATATTCCCCTGTATAGGGCCGGGTCTCACAATTGCTATCTGAATCACCAAATCATAGTAACAGCGAGGTTTTAATCTAGGCAACATACTCATCTGCGCCCTAGACTCGATTTGAAAAACCCCTACCGTATCGGCACGCCCCAGCATGTCGTAAACGTTTGGATCCTCTGCCGGAATTTTTTGCAGAGTTAAAGGAGATGTACTGTAGCCACTTACCAGCTCTAAACATTTTTGCACAGCGCTGAGCATACCCAATGCTAAAACATCTATTTTTAGCAGCCCTAAAGCTTCTAGATCACTTTTCTCCCATTGGATTACCGTGCGGTCTTTCATTGAGGCATTCTCGATAGGCACTAAATGAGAAAGCGGCCCTTGACTGATAATGAACCCGCCGACGTGTTGGGACAGATGGCGAGGAAACCCAATAAGCAATTTGGACAGGGTGATAAGAGTCTTGATAGCTGGATCACTGTAATCAATATTGGCATCGGCCAACTGCTCCTCCAAGTTTTCACCCCACCAATAGATTGACTTAGCCATGTGGTTGAGCAGCTCGTCACCTAGCCCCAATACCTTGCCAACGTCCCGAATAGCGCTACGGGATCGATAAGTAATAACCGTTGCCGCAATCGCAGCGCGGTGCCGACCATACTTTCGGTAAATATACTGAATCACTTCTTCCCGGCGCGCATTCTCAAAATCTACATCAATATCCGGAGGTTCGTTGCGCTCTTTCGAGATAAACCGTTCAAACAAGACTTCGATGCGAGCGGGGTCCACCTCGGTAATCCCAAGGCAATAGCACACCGCGGAATTGGCAGCAGAGCCGCGGCCCTGACAAAGTATGTGCTGGCTGCGGGCAAAATCTACTAGGTCATGCACGGTGAGAAAGTAATGCTCGTAGTCCAGCTGTTTAATAAGCAGTAGCTCGTGCTCGATAATATTACGCACCTTAGGCGAAAGGCCTTCGGGCCAGCGCCTGCGAATACCTGCCTCAGTTAGTTCTCTGAGCCATGCGCTTGGGGTGTATTCTTCTGGCACTAATTCTGTAGGGTACTCATAACGCAGTTCGTCCAAAACAAAATTGCATTGCTTACTGATTTGCACCGTAGCGTCTAACAGCTGAGGCGGATACAGTTTGGATAGCTGATCTAGAGTACGTAAATGACGCTGGCCATTGCTTTCCCCATCAAGCCCTAGCTCAGACAACTTTCTGCCAAGGCGTATGGCGGTTATCGTATCTTGCAACACCCGGCGCCCAGGGTGGTGCATATAAACTCCGCCGGCTGCGCATAGGGGGATGGAGAATCGCTCTCCCAATTTCTGTAACCGCTGCAGCTTAGCCTTGTCATTGCCACGCAGTAACAGCTCCACCCCTAGCCACAAGCGCTGCCCAAACAACTGGCTTAGCCACTCCGCTTGGCAGGCAGTCCACTGGGGCGGCTGCCGCAAATTTGGCAGCCATAGAACCACACAGTCGTGGGGTAGGTTGGCCTCGAGCATGCTGCGATCAATAATGTACTCGCCTTTGACAGCCTCGCGGCGGGCACAGGTGATTAAATGACTTAACTGGCCATAGCCAACCCGACTTTTTGCCAGAACCACTAGATGACAACCTTGGTAACAGGCCGCTTCACCCTGCTGATTGGAATGACTGTCAACATCACGCTGCGATAAAATGAACTCACTGCCGATGATCAGCTTCATGCTGTGTGCTTTAGCCGCCATGTATGCCCGCACAACCCCAGACAGAGAACACTCATCGGTAAGGGCCAGCGCCTGGTAACCTAGGCGGTGGGCTTGCTCCACCAGCTCTTCTGGAAATGATGCGCCCCGCAGGAATGTAAAATTAGAGATGCAGTGCAGCTCCGCATAGCCAGCCAAGACGGCTGACTCCGGTGGTTTAGCCGGGTCAGGCAAGGCTACTCCAGTGGTAGCAGGTTTGAATGAGGGGTTGGGGGGTATCATCACATTACTTTAAAATACTGTATATATATACAGTATTTTAAAGCTAGGTTTTCGTCAATAGCCGCGCCCTAAAAGACCAGAAATAACTGGAAAACTGCCAAGCCACTGCGCTACTGTAATCCCACCTTTAGCAACCAACGCAGCTTAAAAATATGATTTTTTCTAGCCTCCGCATCCTCATAAGCAGTTTAGGCATAGTCCTACTTGCCAGCTGCGATACGCCTACTGAGCAAGCACAGCCACCCTATGACCTGATTATCGAAAATGGCCAAATCTATGACGGCAATGGCGGTATGCCTTTCAGTGCTGATATTGCCATCAAAGGCGATCGCATCGCCGCCATCGGAGACTTTGCAGCCAATCAGGCACTGCAGTCCATCGATGCAACTAACCTCGCCGTCGCGCCGGGCTTTATTAATATGCTCAGCTGGGCGACCACGTCTTTGATTAAAGATGGCCGTAGCCAGAGCGACATTCGCCAAGGAGTCACCTTGGAAGTTTTTGGTGAAGGCAACTCAGAAGGGCCGCTGAATGAGGTAATGAAAGCCAGGCTAACCGCCGTTGAGGAATACGGCGAAACCCCGATCCAGTGGACGACGTTAGACGAATATCTAGAGTTTCTTATCAGCAAAGGCGTAGCGACCAATGTGGCATCATTCATTGGTGCCACCACAGTACGAATTCACGAAATAGGCTATGAGGACAGGCCGCCTGCTGAAGATGAGCTGGCGCGCATGCGGGCCTTGGTGCGCCAAGCCATGGAAGATGGTGCCATGGGTTTAGGCTCATCCTTAATCTATGCGCCAGCCTTTTATGCACAGACTGATGAACTGATCGCGCTGGCTCAAGTGGTAGGCGAATACGATGGAATGTACATCTCTCACCTGCGCAGTGAGGGTAACCGTTTATTGGAAGCAATTGATGAGCTAATTACCATTGCCCGTGAAGCAGGTGTTGCTGGCGAGATTTACCATCTAAAAATGGCGGGCCAAAGCAACTGGGACAAATTCGATGCCGTGGTGGAAAAAGTAATGGCCGCTCGGGCCGAAGGCCTAGCTATTACGGCTGATATCTATACCTATACAGCAGGCTCTACAGGGCTCGACGCCGGCATGCCGCCATGGGTGCAGGAAGGTGGATATGATGCATGGGTGCAGCGTTTACAAAACCCAGCCATCCGCGAACAGGTGCTAGCGCAGATGACCACACCCACCGATGAATGGGAAAACCTCGCTCTAGCGGCAGGCCCCGAAGGCACCTTGCTGGTAGGTTTTAGAAACCCTGATCTGCGCCGCTATCTGGGCATGACTCTGGCTGAGGTCGCATCCCAGCGGGAGACCAGCGCGGCCAACACCGCGATTGATCTGGTCATCGAAGACGGCAGCCGAGTGCAGGTTGTGTATTTTTTAATGTCAGAAGAAAACGTCGCCAAGGGGATCGCTCTGCCTTGGGTTAGCTTTGCCTCAGATGCCCAATCCCTAGCCGCCGAGGGGCAGTTTCTTGAGCAGAGCACTCACCCGCGTGCCTACGGCAACTTTGCCAGGGTGATTGGCAAATATGTGCGCGACGATAAAGTCATTACCTTGGCAGATGCTATTCGCAAGCTCAGCAAACTGCCCGCGACCAATTTGAAGCTAAGAGATCGAGGTGAACTTACACCCGGCTATTACGCCGATATCGTGATATTCGATCCAGACCAAGTGCAGGACCACGCCACTTTTGCGCAGCCACACCAGTATGCAACTGGCATGCAGCATGTATTGGTCAATGGCGTGCCGGTGCTAAGCGACGGTGAACATACTGGGGCAATGCCCGGGCAGGTGGTTAGAGGGCCGGGCTGGCGAGGTTGGCAACAGTAGCAACCGTTTTAATCCCCAAGAGACTCAAAAGCCGGGGCCAAACCCCGGCTCTTAACATTTGACTACCAATTAATTGCTTGCTGACTCCGCGGCCATTCGTTCGGCTGCGCGCTCACCGCGAAGAATATTGACCATGCCGTAATTGCCTTCATGGCAGGCGTATTCATACAGCTGGCCGGCCACTTTGGTCATTGGCACGATTGCCGTTATCTTATCTGTGAACGTTGCCGGATCGTCTATAGTCCATTCGTAGTCCACCGTTACAGGATCAATCCGGGTAAAGCGCTCGGTCAACACTTTTTCATCCGACGTGCCAAAGGCACTGAAACTTTGGGTCTTACCGTTAAAGTTTCTAGTCACGACCACTAAGGTATCACCGTCCCAATAGCCTTTTGAGTCGCCAGACCAAAACCCAAGCTCTTTCGATACGTGCTCTTTATCGATAGGCACTGTACGGGCATTGTGAATCATCTCGGTAAGCAGCACGACATGGTCTTGGTTTTGAACGATCTGCACATTGTTATTGTAAAGACTCGGCACAAACGGCGGACCATCATTGAAACCAACGATGCAGCGCTCCGACAAACCTCTATCTTCAGGCCCGTCTTTGCTAATGCCGCCCACAGTGTAGCGAACAGGCCTTGTGCCTGGCACATCATCACCTAAACCACCAAATTGAACGGTAGAGCCCTCTACTCTGGTTGGCATACGGCCGTTTTCAGGGTAGACAATGTGTGAGGTTCGAATACGATCGGTAATGCCGGCACTCTCTACCCAAAAGTCATTGTAGCCACCTGGGCCGCCATCAGTTTGAGCTACCGCTTGATCCGAGGACGCATCTGCTTCAGCAAGGCGCGCACGCATGGACGCAATCTCGTCGTTGCTCATAAACTCGCGAGTACCGAATTGCTCCGGCCGCTGCATCGGTACATTGGATGAGAAGTTCCACACTCCCTGCAAATCGGGATGGCCCCATTCTGTGCGCGGTGCAATATAGCCATCGGCAGCAAACAGGCCGTTAGCTAGGCTGGCAGACACAACCAGCGCTGCAATGTTTAAACACTTATTCATGGTTTCTCTCACTTAATTAACATCTGAACCTTCGAAAGTAGTGATTTTTCACCGACTAATCAACTGCGCTGATGGCAAGGTAACGGCTATCGGGCTCATTTGCCGCTTTTGGAGCCATGCGCCGGTTCTAAAATACGCTGGACATCGTCATTTATGAGCCCTAAGCTGGTGCTCACCACTTTATCCTTTACCAACAAAGGAAATGCAGCAGTGAAAAAGCAACGATTGTTTCGAGAAGAAATTAAAGACAGGCACACCAGTCACTGGGATCTCGACATGATGACCCGGGAAGAGCTAGAAGCGGTGATGGCCAAGAAAGTAGATCCAGCCCCTGCCAAAGAATCTGAGCAAAACAGCAAGTCAGATGAGTAGTGAGGCGCTTATGAAAACCCACCAATCAGTCTTAACAATTCTTCGGCTTTAAGATCACCAGCCTAGGCTTGGCTTGGCTTGGCTTGGCTTGGCTTGGCTTAAAAAACGTTCTCATTCTGATTACATACCTGCAGCTTTCGATTATTGAACGATTCGCCCAAAGCTTGGCTTATTCTTCACTCATCTAGGCCAGAGAACTTGAGCCTTAACAATGCCTCACAGCATCATGCTGCTGCAGTAAAGAGTGACGTAGCCGCGAACCGATCCAACCCCCTTACTCAGGGTGTCCCAAATGCTCGGAGCGCGGTATTATCCCCACTTGCTATTTGATCGCACAGAAATTAGCCTCGTTTATCACGCGCTCAATGACAAGCGAACTAAAACCACCAAAAACTAAAAATAATGGAGAGGGTTCTATGCAAGGTTACTCGATGTTTCAACGCTTCAAGCTAGGTGCTGTGTCACTGAGTATCGGCCTGCTGCTTTCAGCAAATTCTTATGCAGACTCATGGCCACTAACCGAAGTTGGTGCCAGTGCCGCTGGTTTTTCCGAAGACGGCATTGCTAAACTAGATGCGGCAATGAACAAAATCGTGGCTGACCAAGACGTCGCTGGGATAGTGTGGATTCTTGCTAAAGACGGTCATGTGGCGACCTACGAAACTGCAGGTTTAGCCCGTGTCGATGACCAGACGCCAATGACTAAAGAATCTCTCTTCCGCATTTACTCAATGACCAAACCCGTTACCGGTGTCGCGCTTATGATGCTGCACGAGCAGGGCCTGTGGGATTTCGACGACCCTATCTCAAAGTTTGTGCCTGAGTTTAAAGACCTTAAGGTCATGACTAGCTATAACGAAGCAGGGGATATGGTGTTAGAGCCGGTTAAAAATCCCCCCACGATGCGTCAGCTGCTTAACCACTCCGCGGGCTTCGGCTACGGCCTTGGCGGCAGCGATCCGGTGAATGAGGCGTTTCGCAATACTCAGGTGCTGGCCTCGGATGATCTGGACACCCTGATCGAGCGAGTCGCAGATATTCCTTTGATGTTTGAACCAGGAGAAGCCTGGTACTACTCAGTAGCCGTTGATATCCAAGGTTATATTGTTCAGCAACTCTCTGGCATGAGCTTCGGTGAGTATTTAGAAGAAAACATCTTTGCACCGCTGGACATGACTGACACGCGATTCTTTGTTCAGCCCCAAGATCAACAACGCTTTGCAGAAGTACACAACTGGGATGAAGAGCGTCAGCGCTTGGTGCAAAGACCCCATCGCACCGATAGACCAAGCTACTTAGACCCTGACCGCCTAGAATCAGGCGGCGGCGGCCTAGTTTCATCAACCCACGACTACGCACGCTTTTTGCAGATGTTGGTTAACGAAGGTGAACTAGACGGCGCTAAACTCTTAACCCCAGAATCTGTGCGAATTATGCGAACCAACAGCCTGCGAGATGAACTCAATCTGCGCGGCAGCCCAACCAGTGAGGGTCAACCTGGACAAGGTTTTGGGGTGGATTTCGCCGTTATTTCCGATCCGAAAAAAGCCAATTCTCCCCAGGGAGCCGGCACTTACTACTGGTCAGGCGCAGCAGGCACTTGGTTTTGGATTGACCCGACTGAAGATATGTTCCTGATTGGTATGATTCAAGCCCAAGGCCCAACTCGGCCGGGTGCGCCTAATATGCGCAATGTGGCGAGAGATATTATCTACGCCAGCCTACCGCAATAAGCACTCTGCGGCAGCAGCGTAAAAACCTGCTGCCGGCCTATTTTTGGACACTGCTAATCAGGTAGTGGAATTTCTAGAGGCGTCGGCACGCTATAGCCCCGCTGCACCGCCGGCCTTTCGGCGATGCGTAAATACCAATCTAGCAGATGTGGATATTCCCTCAAATTCATTTGTTGCCATTCGTATCTCGATATCCATGGCCATGTCGCAATATCAGCAATTGAATAGTCATCGCATAGATACTGCCTTTTTCTAAGACGTTCATTCAATACCTTATACAATCTTTGGGTTTCAGTTCGATAGCGCTCTTCGGCGTAAATGGATTTGCCTGGATTGAACTTTAAGAAGTGATGAGACTGGCCTAGCATTGGCCCAACACCCCCCATTTGAAACATTAGCCACTCAATCTCTTGCCAGTACCGAGGCCCGATTGGGCTTATCAACTTACCCGTTTTATTTGCCAGATAGAGTAAAATGGCACCTGACTCCATAAGCGATATTTTTGTGCTATGATCGAGAATTGCTGGAATCTTGTTGTTGGGGCTTATTTCTGAAAAGCGCTGCCCGAACTGCTGGCCTTGGGTTATATCCACTTTATTGACTCGATAGTCCAAACCGGTTTCTTCAAGCATGATAGAGACTTTTCTGCCGTTGGGAGTGCTCCATGTATAAAGATCTATTTCAGGGTTTTTCATGACGAGTCCTTGAGGTATGGCTGAAGCATATCCATTTAATGCTGTCTTAGCTCGCCGCCTTTGAATTGCTAACACTCTTACTTGGCGCTATGCTCATTGGCCGAAGAGGAGAATTGTGATCATCCTCGTGCCAGTAAAATCTGTTCTTAGTCTACTGATTCTGATGTGCTTTTGCTGATCACAAAGCCAAGCGCAAGCTAGCGATGATACACCAACAGCCATTGTCTGGACCAACAATTAGCTACAGAATCTAGCTGAAAAAATGCTGATAGTATGGCTCTATCTCGCAGACTGGGAAGCCACGTTTGACAATGGCACCTAAGGCCTCAGTTGGCCGGCGGTGAACTTGTTCCAAGCAGGGACATCATTATAGACTACATATTCTCTCGGCAGGCAGCGCTACGGCTGTTGTCCGATAACTAGGGTTAGGAGCTAACACTTTGAAAGCATGTCAACAAACATTCCTGCTAGGGGCACTGCTGCTTCTCAATGCCTGTGCTATAGAACCAGCCCCACCGATAGAAATGCCGACCGATGCAGAGGTTGAACAATACAATGCATCGGTGCCTCCCCAGGATCGGATTGTGTGCCGCGACGAAGTGCCGGTTGGCACAAACATTCCCCAAAGGATGTGCCGATTCATTGCAGATATTCAAGCAAACACAAGCTACACCCGCAGTGAGCTTATGCGTGTGCTGAGATAGCTATTCGCGCTTAACTATTGGCGATAGCGTTATAGTCAATCGGCTGATTCAGATCGATTCTTTGATGCACCGATGGCATTGGGTATTTCAGTCCAGTGGCACAGTTAAACAACAACACCTGTTCAGTTTTTTTGATTCTGCCTGTGACCAATTCCTGCTTAAGTGCGGCTAGTGTGGCGGCGCCCTCAGGACACAGTAGAATGCCCTCGGTTTTCGCACATTCCTGATGAGCTTGGTTTATTGCCTCATCGCTTACCGCGACAGCAAAACCATTACTTTCTCTTACTGCATCAAGAATTAAAAAATCGCCAACGGCGACGGGAACTCGGATTCCCGAAGCGATAGTATGGGCGTTTTTCCAAGGCTCTGCATGGCGGGTCCCTTCATCGAAGGCTTTAACAATTGGGGCGCAGCCTTCGGCCTGAACAGCAACCATCCGCGGCCGCTTTGAATCAATCCAACCGATAGCCTCTAGTTCTGCAAACGCCTTCCACATCCCTATCAGCCCAGTGCCACCACCTGTGGGGTAAAGAATTACATCGGGCACTTGCCAGCCTAGTTGCTCAGCCAATTCCAGCCCCATGGTCTTTTTACCCTCTATACGATAGGGCTCCTTGAGGGTTGAGGTATCAAACCATTTCATGATCTCTTTACCTTCACCGACAATCCGGCCACAGTCATTGATATAGCCATTGGCAAGGAACGTCTTGGCGCCTTGGAAGGCGATCTCTTCTATGTTTACTTTAGGTGTGTCTTCTGGACAGAACACAAAGGATTCGATATCCGCACGCGAGCAATAGGCCGCCAATGCAGCACCGGCGTTGCCGTTGGTAGGCATCGCCATCCGTTTCACTCCAAGCTCTTTGGCCATGGCCACCGCCAAGGCTAAACCTCGGGCTTTAAATGAGCCTGTAGGCAATCTGCCTTCATCTTTGATCAGCACCTCACCGCAGCCTAGAGACTTTTGCAGCTTTTTTGCTGGGAGAATGGGGGTCATTAGCTCGCCAAGGCGGACCACGTTTTCCGAACGGCGAATTGGCAGGAACTCTCTATAACGCCAAAACTCAGGTAGGCGACTGTTGAGATCTGCCTTGTTGACGGCTTTACCCAAGGCCTCCAAATCATAACGCACCAGCAGTGGCTTACCCGCTTCAGATAGACCATGAAGCTGATCAGCTGGGTAAATCTTTCCTGTATAGCTGCATTCAAGGTGGGTGACAAACGTTGGGTATTCAATCATGGATAGTCCTTTTAGCATTAGCTTCTTGTGCCGCGTTTAACCTTATTCTGTTTGGGTTGAATACCTTTCTTGGTAGCGCTCGAACAGCTCCTGTTGAGTGCCATACAGATCGATATCTCGACCTTGGATATAGGCGCCGAATACTTGACTGGTTCGCATATCCAAGGCATCGCCGGCAGATATAAACAGCGTAGCATCTTTGCCCACCTCTAATGTGCCAACTCTTTCATCTACCCCTAAAATTTCTGCGGTATTTTTGGTGATTAAAGACAGTGCAGTTTCCCGATCTAGCCCATAGGCGGCCGCCGTGCCGGCAAAGAACGGCAGGTTTCGCTGTGATTGCAAATCGGTTGCACCGCCGCCAATGCCAACTTTGATGCCTGCCTCATGCAGTAGAAATGGCGTCTTAAAAGGTGTGTCAACGTCATACCATTCTTGCCCCGGTAGGGCATGAATGCGTTCATACAGCACGGGGATATTTTCGCTCACTAGAAAGTCTTTGATCATCAGCGCATCCATGCCACCAACCAAGACCAAATTCTGAATCTCGAAGCGGCGGGCAAATCGCACCGCATTGATAATTTCTTTGGCTTGGTCAGCATGAATAAACAGTGTCGCACTACCGCTGAGCAATGGCTGCATCGCCGCAAGGTTCAGATTAAGCGGCGTGCCCATATAGGTCTTGGCATTTTGAAACAGCGACGTGAGCAAGCCTACCTGTGCGCTGTAGTTTTCATTGGCAACGGTTTCGACGAGCCCAGTTTGCGAATTACGCTGCCGCTCGGTTAATGCGGGCCAGCGCATATGCATGCCGCGGTCTTCCGCCAAGATCGCGTCTTCCCAGTTCCAACCATCGAGTTTAAACACCGACGAGGAGCCCGAGATAAGACCGCCATCGGGGACTACCTGCGCCGTAAGAATACCGTTGAAGCGGCTTGCCGGTATGATTTCTGAATCGGTATTGTAGGCGATTGCCGAACGCACGCTGGCGTTGATATCACCTTCCTCCACTACATCGTTAGTCGCCCGTATACTCGCAACCTCTGACAAACCTAGAGTCGTGTTAGCAAGGATAAACCCGGGGTAAACATGTTGGCCGGGCAAATCGATCACAAGGTGATCCCGGGTATCGATTTGATCCTCCTCAGAACCGACCCCAGTAATGATGCCCTCGTCAAATGTGATTACGCCATTGCCGATCACTCGCCCATTGCCGATATGAATGACCACGCCTGTCAGGGCGATTGGTTGGGCTTGATCAGCCGCAGGGGTTGGCACTATCCCATGTGCCTGGGTCATCAACAAACTCGCCATGAAGGATGCTAGTACAGTGAATTTTAGTGTGAGCGCTTTCATCATGTTCTACTCCTGCTCTGCCACGATAGCGGCAATGATGCGTGCTCGCTCGTTGGCAATCTCTTGTCTGAGCGCTAAGTCTTCGGCGCGGCTATAGTAGGCAGTGCCATCCACCCACGTGGTTTCGGCAACCGCATACACTGATAAGGGGTGGTCTGACCACAGTACGAGGTCGGCGTCTTTGCCAACTTTAATACTCCCCATGCGCTCATCAAGATGTAGCAACTTAGCCGGATTAAGGGTGACCATTTTCAAAGCGTCAATCTCATTCACATTGCCGTACTTAACTGCTTTAGCTGCTTCTTGGTTCAGGCGCCGAGACATTTCAGCGTCATCAGAATTTATGGCAACAACGACACCCGCCTGCTGCATTAGCGCGGCGTTATAGGGGATAGCGTAGCGCACCTCCCATTTGTAGCCCCACCAGTCAGAAAAGGTTGAGCCGCCGGCGCCATGCTCAGCCATTTTATCAGCCACCTTGTAGCCTTCTAAAATATGCGTGAAGGTATTGATGTTAAAGTCAAAACTGTTGGCAACTTCCATGAGCATATTAATCTCCGATTGCACATAGGAGTGACTAGTCACGAACCGCTCATGGTTCAAGATTTCCAGCATGGCTTCATGCACCAGATCTCTGCGCGGAGCGCTAGAACTGCGCTGCTGAGACCGAGACAAATTGTTATAGTCGTCCCATGTCTTGCCATATTCTTGCGCTTGCGAGAGTGCGTTTACAAACACCTGTTCGACACCCATTCTGGTTTGAGGGTAGCGCACGGAAGCTGGATTGCTGCTGCGTTTGACGTTTTCCCCCAAGGCGAACTTTATGTATTCATCAGCACCGTCTATTAACAGGTCGCGAGGGGATTTCCCCCAGCGCATTTTGATAATTGCTGACTGGCCGCCAATCGGATTGGCCGACCCATGGAGCAGTTGGGCCGCGACAACACCGCCGGCTAAATTACGGTAGATGTTTATATTTTCCGAATTCACCACGTCTTTCATGCGCACCATGCTTGAGTTGGTCGCGCTCTCATTAATGCTAAATAAAGCAATGTGAGAATGTTCATCGATAATGCCTGGCGTCAGATGCTTGTTGCTGCCATCCACCACAACGGCGCCTTCGGCCTCTAGATCATTGCCAATGGCGGCAATTTTTCCATCACGCACTAAAACATCCGTCACTAAGATATCTGACTCTTCATTCGTCCACACCGTCGCCCCAGTAATTAGCAGGTCGTTTGCTGTTGGAACCGATTCGCGCCCATAGGCTGAAAACGGGTAAAGAATTTTTCCAGGCAGGTTTGTAATAGCAGCGGGTTCGACGTTGTCTTCAGTTTCTCCAGCGCTGGTAAAATTGCGGCTTAGCTGCCAGTCGATGACCTCCCCCTCGGCGTCAATGCCGTTGCCTTGCCAACCATTTTCAGTTGACCACCCTGTCAGACGAAGCTGCTGCTGAGTTGGTTCCAGAGTAAAACTCAGCGAGATTATGTCGTCGTTCAGTTCAATAGCTGCAGACATCGGGTCAGCATCAGCATCAAGAGAGATTGACGCGTTAGGGATGGAGCCATCGAAGCTTAATTCCAGATCAAACAGGCGACTGTTCAGTGTTAGTTGATAAATGCCGGCTTGGCCTTCCAAATCTGCATTGATCTCATAGCGATTGCCACGAATCCAATTTTCTGTCACGACCGATCCAGCTTCTAAGATGTCACCAGACACAATGACAAAATTTGCCAGTGTTCCAGCATCAAGTGAGCCGACTAGATTTTCGGCGCCAAGGATCTGAGCTGGGACCCGAGTAAGGGCGTCTATAGCAACGCCCTTCGGCAAACCATTGTTAACCGCTGTCCGCATGTTTTTCCAAAAGTCACTATTCGCGCCTGCGCTTGAAATCGCAAATGGAATCTCGTTCTCCGCAAGAATTCTGGCGTTGAAAGGCGCGAGCTCCCAGTGCTTCAACTGAGCCAGTGACACTTCGTCCGCGACCAAAACATCGGCAACGTTTGGCGCGGCAGGAAATTCCATTGGCACAATAAGTGCGGCGCCTGTCTGCTTAATTAGATGTGCTTGCTTGTAAGAGTCGCCACTAGTTTTGAGCACGTATTGAAAATTGAATTCATCGCCTACTTTGTCAGCGGTAAGTGCTTGCTGCCAATTGCTCACTTCAATAATCTTAGGTAGTGATGAAAATCGGTTCAGCGCCTCCAAAGAATGATCGGTGAATGGTCGGGGCTGCTGCTGACTAAACCAATCGGCGTCTAAATAGGTTTGTCTAAGAAGTGCAATGGCTCCCATCAACGAGTTAGGAACTAACTGGGTGGATGTGCCTTTTGACAAGCCATAATGCGATGCTACATCCGGAACAATCACAGACTCGTTCGCATTTTCTGAACCCAAGGTTATTAAAGCGGACGTGCCTCTGGCAACGCCATCGGCTCTAAGGCTTAGTACTGTTGAAAACCCGAGACCTCTGAGCTTTGCGCGAATGTCTGCATCGGGTCTGAACGCTGTGCTCGCTCTAAAATCAGCCTTAACTGCATCGTTTACATTAGAGGCGTAGCCGCTTGAAAAAAGATTTTCTGCGCGGGTATTGCGCTGTTCTTGCTCTAGTTCTGGTACTCCATATCCAGTATAGGCGTCAACAAACCCCGGATAAATGTAATTTCCCTCAAGAGCTATCTCAAAATAACCAGGAGGGACTGTAGCGCTTGAACTAACATCGACTACGCGGCCGTCTCGAATAAGCAGCGTGCCCTGGCTCAAAAACTCACCTGCACCTTGGTATATAGTCCCATTAGTAAATGCATAAGCATTAACTCGGCGATCAGAGATCCCGTTCGGCGCGGCGTTCTCTTGAGCGTGAGCAGCTGTTGGGATAGCTTGCAACAACACTGACGTGGCAACGAGCTGCAGTGTCACGAAATGCAGATCTTTCATTGTTCGATCTCCTATCGGTTAGTTAGCAACATTTTAAAACAGCTATTGCTTTTCACGTTAGTTCAATGGCATTTGTCCTCAATACTATACAGCTATGCCAAGCAACCGAAAGACATAGTGATAACACGACAGGTATTTTTGTTTTCCAACCTTAAATATTCTCCATGGCAGATTTCCGATGCGTAGCCCCGGTGAAGTCGATTTAACCGAGGTGATTAACCTTACTCGGGTCTGGTTCGATTCATCACCATGATTGGTTTGACCTTAGGCCCTTATATGAACTATATCTAACGGACTCAAAAAGTTAATTCAAGTAGGTGTTTCCATTTCCCATCTCTTGTAAGTCTTTTGGCCACTGGATCTAGCTTATTCATTTGGTTGCCAGCAACTGACAGTTGGCAGTGGCGTCACACATGGGTCTTAGACCAAAATAATGTTCAATAGGTGATAAAAGTATGAACGTGGAAAATAGACTTTTTAAAGTAGCCGGCTTAGTTTTATGTCTGCTGTGGAGCGCAACCGGTCTTGGACAAGCCGGTTACGATATCGTGATTCGTGGTGGCCGTGTCATCGACGGCTCTGGCAACCCTTGGTACAAAGCCGATGTGGGCATCGTAGGAGAAAGAATTGTACGTATTGGCAACCTGTCAGATGCCTCTGCAAAACAAGTCATTGATGCCACTGGGCTAACTGTTAGCCCAGGCTTCATAGACCCCCACACCCACGCTATCCAAGGCATTTTTGATGTGCCAAATGCTGAAAGCGCGTTGCTCCAAGGCGTCACAACCCTAACCGAGGGCAATGATGGCAGCTCGCCATTTCCTATCGATGAGCACTATAGAAAAATTCTTGCGACACAAATTAGCCCTAACTGGGCTGTCTTTGTTGGCCAAGGCACCATTCGCGAAATCGTCATTGGAGAAGATGACCGGGAGGCGACTCCGGCGGAAATTCAACGCATGAAGTCAATGGTTGCCCAGGCTATGGAGCAAGGTGCGCTGGGCATCTCTACTGGCTTGTTTTATGTCCCCGGAAGTTTTACCTCTACCGAAGAAGTAATCGAGCTGTCCAAAGTAGCCGCAGACTACAGCGGCATTTATATCTCCCATATGCGAGAGGAGGCCGCGCAGCTAATTGACTCTGTCAACGAGACTATTCGCATCGGAGAGGAAGCGGGCATACCCGTGCAAATGACCCACCACAAAGTAATAGGTGCCCAAAATTGGGGGGCATCGGAAGACAGTTTACGCTTAGTAGACCAGGCAAGAGCGAGAGGCGTGGATATCACCATCGATCAATACCCCTACACCGCATCGCAAACTTCGATTAATGCTCTTGTTCCTCAGTGGGCACAGGAGGGAGGCCGAGACCAACTGCTAGAGCGAATTAGCAGCTCAGAGACTCGACCTTTAGTCAAAGCCGCTATTATCGAAAAAATCCTGTTTGACCGTGGTGGCGGTCACCCGAAGAATGTGTTCATTTCTCGAAACAGTTGGGACAAATCCATGGAAGGCAAAAGCTTAGCTGACCTAGCCATCGAGAGAGGGCTGGAGCCCACGCCTGCAAATGCTGCCGATGTTGTCTTCGATATCATTCGCGGCGGTGGTGCGAGCGCGGTTTACCACGCTATCGACGCTGCAGACGTTGATCGCATAATGCGCCATCCAGCCAGTGCAATTGGGTCTGATGGCGCAGTCAGTGTCTTTGGCGAAGGCGCACCTCACCCAAGACAATACGGCACCTTCGCCAGAGTTTTGGGTTACTACGTGCGCGAAAGGGGGATCATCACCTTAGAGGAGGCGGTTAGAAAAATGAGCAGTGCCTCTGCTAGGCGTCTAGGCATTCACGACCGAGGCCTGCTGACCAACGGTTATTTCGCAGATATCGCGGTTTTCGATGCTGAAGAAATTATCGATAAGGCCACTTTTGAAAACCCCCATCAATATGCGGTAGGCGTGAAATACGTACTAGTGAATGGTCAGGTGGTAGTAGCCGATGGCGAGCATACCGGTAGCCGCCCAGGTAAAGTTCTTTATGGCCCAGGGTATGTGAGACCCTAGCTCACACTTCCCCGACGAGCTGTGGGAGATTCTCAAGCTAGTCGGGCTGCTCCCCAAGTACCGGCATATAATTGCCCTTTTTCTGTGCGTGGGGCTTATTATCGTTCTCACCTGGTGCATAATTAGGAGAATTTTGACCAAAAAAGGCGCTTTCCGCACGGCCTGGCCAATTGGCCCGCTTATTGCAGAACAGACTAAATAGTGGCATCGACCACTTTTATAACTAGTTAGAATCAGGGGAAATGAATGAAAATGCATAGAAAATACCTACCATTAGTGACTGCAGGATTATTATTAAGTGCAGCCGCAGCGCAAGCAGATGAACTAACTGCTAACGCAGGTGCTAGCAACAACTACATTTGGAGAGGCTTGACCCAGTCTATCAACGAGGGTGCAATCTCTGGTGGTATTGATTACGCAGCTGACAACGGTTTTTATATTGGCACTTGGGCGTCAAACGTAAGCTACGCGGCTGGCGATGCATTCTCATACGAACATGATATCTACGGCGGTTATTCAGGCGAAGCTAACGGCATCAGCTACGACATCGGCTACCTATACTACAACTATGACGACGAAGCTCAGTTTGACTTCGGCGAAATCTACGGCTCAATTGGCTTTGGTGCATTTACTGTCGGCATCAACATCCTAACAAACACAGAAGCAGACGAAGCGCCTGGGCAAGACTTTGGCGTCGGTACAGCGACCTACACCTATGCAAATTATGCAGTAGATATTCGTGACGGTTTGGAACTAGGCCTACACATTGGCTACCACGAAGGTGACTTTAATGAAGCTTTTAACGGTGTTCCTGGAGCCTATTTCGATTACAACGTGTCTCTTTCTAAAGACGGCTTCATGTTCATGATAACTGATACCGACTTAGACGATGCTGGACCAGATGGCTTGGACAATGACGAAATAAAGTTTGTAGTAGGATATTCTATGGACTTCGAACTGTAAGTTCAGTGTCTAAAACGTAAAAAGTGAGTCTTCGGAGCTTCGCTAAACGGCGCGGTTCCAAAGTTGAAAATTCACGCTCAAGAAGTGTTTAAAGCCATTGCTCAGGCATAGCTTTAAACACTTTTTTCTAAATAAAAATTCAACCTAACTAATCAGATTTTGACGCGCAGATTCTATCAATTGCAAAACGATAGGGTGCTTTAGTTTTCGCTCTGGCGAGATTGCATAGTAATTTTCAACTACGGTCTGAGT
>JBLGBD010000057.1:0-17859 GCA_047617585.1 Pseudohongiellaceae bacterium
GCGCAGCTGAGTCGATGCCATTTTCAAGTTTTCTTCATCCCGCCCTTCTAAGCGAAAATTAATCGCTTCACCGGCAGAGAATGCGTCCGACACAAACGTCAGTTCTAAGGCGTCAGCAATAGTGCCCACCTTCTCGCGCCAACGGTCTCTGATGTCGGCGGAACTCATTTCGCCTCTGTCATAGAAAGGCTCCAAATACATCACAACTTCGGCAATTTCGCTGCTGCCAGAGTTTTGTCCGCCGCCGCCAGGACCGCCACGAGGTGCCTGACCGCCCACAATAGTAAGAATGCTTTTAACGATACTTGGAATGGCCTCGGGAGCTCGCCCTGCCGCCTTCAATGCGGGCAGTTCGGCGTCAAGTTCAGCTCGCAGCTCGATGGCTTTGGCTTCGATAAAAGTAATGGCCTCTTCGGTGATATACCCAGGCACACCAACCGGCATTTTTACGGTTGCAAACACCGTATCGCCTTCAATCGATGGAAAAAACTGTAGAGAAACTCGGCCGCTGATCAACAGCGCCATGGTGATTATCACAATGCCCGATGAGGCAGCCCATGCGGAATAGCGGTATTTCAGCACTTTGCGCAAAGCTCGGCGATAACCTCGTTCTGCAAACAACTCCATGCCATCTGAAATTTTAGTTTGGAACTTTTGCCACATAACAACGAAGTAGGTGCCTTCAAGAAAATAGCCTTCGGTTTTGCGGTGGGCAATGTGCCCCGGTAAAATAAATTGGGATTCGATAAGGCTTGCCAGTAGGCAAAACACCACAACCCCCCCAATCACATTAGAAAATGCACCAAACTGCCCAGTTTGCAGCAGTAGTGGCAGGAACGCTGCAATGGTCGTTAGCACTCCAAAGATCACCGGCACAGACACCTCAACGGTACCTTCAATCGCGGCCTGTTGTTTGCTAAAGCCTTGCCGCTCAAAGTAGTAGATCCTCTCCCCCACCACGATTGCGTCATCCACCACGATGCCAAGCACCAATATAAAGCCCATCACTGTAAGAGAGCTAATCGTTAAACCTTGAGAAGGAAACACCGCTAACGCACCGGCGATGGCGATAGGTATTCCAGCGGCCACCCACACCGCCAAGCGAAACTTTAAAAACAGCGCCAAGATAATCAATACCAGCACCAATCCGGTGTAGGCATTGTTGGCAACGGTAGAAATTCGAGTTTGTGTGCTAACGGAGGAGTCTGTCACGATATCCAGGCGCATGCCTTCAGGCAGGCCCAATTCGGAAGACTTCATGAAATCCCTAACTTGGCTGGCCGAGCGGACTATGTCTTCGTCGCCAACCCGCAGCACATCGATGATCGCGGCGTTAACCCCATTGAGCCGGGCATCAAGATAGCCTTCCTCGAAGCCGTCTTTAACTGTCGCGATCTCGCCTAAACGCAGTTGTGTGCCATCTGGATAGGAGCGAATAACCACGTCGGCGTACTCAGACCCCTCATAAACTTGGCCTTTGGTGCGCACTAAAATTTCACCCGAATCGGTGCGAATAGTCCCTCCGGGCAAATCTAGTGATGCTCTATCAATTGCTGTAGCTATCTGGTCGAGGGTCAGCCCGTATTGCCGAAGGGAATATTCTGATACTTCAATTGATATCTCAAACGGCCTGATATACTCAACCGTGACAGTCGACACTTCATCAAGATCCAACAAGTCATTACGTATTTCATCCGCAATAATTTTCAAGTTGCTATCGTCTGTATTGGACGAAAGCGCCATGGTCATCACATTACCCGAGGCGCTAAAAGACCTAACGATTGGCCGCTCAACTTCCACGGGGAAGGTTTGAATAGCGTCTACTTTACCCTTTACGTCATTGAGCACGCGGTTTAGATCAGCACCTGTCGCGAGCGTTAGAGTCGCATCGCAGCCACCCTCCCGCGCTGTGCTAGTAAACACATCGATATTTTCGGTGCCTTCAAGAGCCTCTTCAAGACGCAGACAAACCGCCGATTCAGCCTCTTCCGGAGTTGCGCCTAGATACAGAACGCTGACTTGAATAAGACCAAACTCGATATCAGGGAATTCTTCCTGATTAATCGAATTGTAGGAGACAACTCCTGACACCAAAAAAATGAACATAAGCAGATTGGTGGCAACGGGATTTTGGACAAACCATGTGATTGGAGTTCGCACGAATTACCTCGGTAAAAACTGGCCTAATAAGGCATTGGGGCGTAGCACTAAATAGCCGCTCGCACTGGTTGAACAGACATCCCTTCAACTACCGCTTGAATAGGAGAAATACAGATTAGCTCGCCAGGCAATAAGCCCGCACTGATCAGAACCCGTGACTCCTCAAGACGATAAATCTCGACGTCGCGGTAATGCATTTTGTTCTCTGCATCCACCACCAACACCTGGTTATTATTGCGAATCACAGAGCGGGGCAAGCTAATCAGATCAGCCACTATACGACCCTGAATTTTGGCTTGGACAAACAGCCCGATGGGTAATGGAATGCTGGCTTTTTTCGAACCCTTGGCATCACCGACAGCAGATATGGGCTGGGTAACTCGAATTATGGTTTGCACCGTATTGCTGTCTGCATCTATCACAGCTTCGGTACGCACTAAATCACCTACCCAGTTATATTCTTGGCCACCGTAATAACCCTTTAGAGTCACGTCCGGTGCTTGTTCAGGCGTCAGCTGACCACGAGAGCCCAGAGGTATATCTAAATAACCTAGCTGTCTAATCGCCAGAGGCACCCGCACTTCTACCTCATCGGCGCCGTGAACTACTGCAACAGCTTGAGCTCTGTTTACATATTGACCTAATTCCACGTCGCGGGATTCGATGATGGCGTTAAAGGGGGCTTTGATCTCGGTACGTTCTAAATCTAAGAGTGCTTGGTTGTAGCTCGCTTGGGCGTTGGCAAGCAAAGAGATTGCTACATCTGCCCCGCGCTTAGTACTTTGTAACTGTGAAGCGCTGGCAAGGCTCTTGGCTGCAAGTTCTTTGAACCGGTTAAGCTCACTGCTGGCAAATTCAGCTTCCGCTTCAGCTTGCTGCATGCTGGCTCTGCTGCGCTCAAGAGCGGTTTCAAAGTCGGTGGCATCTAAACGCATCAATGGTGCTCCAGCAGGCACATAACCTCCCGCTTCCATCGCTGGCGATATCCATGCTACCGGACCCTCCACCGCAGCGGAAAGCGATGCGGTGCGGGCGGGCTGAACCTTGCCTTGGGATTCAACGATTAATTGGACCGAATTCAGTTCGGCCTCGATCACGCGAACAGCAACCGGAATTATTTCGGCCGGGGCCTCCTCAACCTGCTTTGGCGAGCGCACGATAATCAGCGCAAACACGATACAACCCACCAATATGCCAATTGGCAATAAAACCCGTTTCATCCAAATGCTCCTGTTAATTCCCTAAAAATTATCAAGCAACTAACCTTCGCTGCATTGACCTGCGGCCTTCTTAGAGGCCATTGTTATTTACGAATGCTGTTGGACCCCGCCCTCGTCGGCAGTTGTTCACACCTATACGCCACTAAATCCAATTGCAATCGGCTAGCGGCGAGAAATACGATAAAACCCGCGGTTTCACTGGTAAGTGGAGTCAGTTTCAGCCTACCTTACGGTTCAAAACCGCCAGCTTATTGTTAATTGCAGCCATCGCAGCCTCTCTAATGTCATCAAAATGCGACTGAATCGCGGCGGCAGCCATTTCACTGTCCCGTGCTGCCAAGCTCTCACCTAAAGCATTCAAGGTCTTTGCCACTGCACGCTGCTTAAATTCAGGCTTGATACCCAAATTCATCAGGTGCTCAAGAAACTGAGACCTGAGATCATTGCTGATTAATCGAACAACTAAGTTGTCTGCTATATCAGCCATATAGAGCAAAAACTCACGCCATTGGGGCTGCATAGATTCGAAATCGGTTGAGCTTTTGGCCAGCGCCTCAACCCTTTGCTGCAAGTGGGTCAGCTGGGCCGGCGTAGCCTTGGTTACTGCCGCTTTTACTGTCAGCGACGCAAGCGCCCCCATGGTTTCCAAAAATTGATCCACCAGCTCAGGGTCGGGCACTGGATCAAGCTCTAGCAGTGGCCCTAGAATGGCTAAACTAGCGTCTTCAACAGCCTGCACCCGAGCCCCGCCTGGGAGAATTCTGATCAGGCCTAGTTGCTCTAATTGCGAAAAGCCTTCCCTGACAGCGCCGCGACTCGCATTAAACCGACTCGCCAAATCCCTCTCGGAAGGGATCCGGTCCTGGGGTTGATAACGGCCGCTTAATATATCGGTGCGCAGGGCATCAGCGATTTCATGGGCAATCGACGGCGATAGAGGCATAAAAGGAGTAAAGAATGGTTAATTGCTATGAATTTAATTGGTCAGACCAGATTGGTATGACCAATTATAGTGATATGTTCAAGCAATAAAAGCGCGAGACGGTAAAACGCGGAGAAAAATAGACAGGGCGAAATTTAGAAACTAGCAGAAATTTAGAAACTCCCAAACAGCTCAAGCCCCAAAAGCTCTTCGTACCTAGCATCCACAAGATCCTGGCTTTGCAGCTGTTCAGCAAATAGCCCTTCTATATCTCGCGATACCTGGAAAACCGCTTCCCGATGCAAATCGGATGCTAGGGCAATTTGCAGGATGGATGCCCACATGGAGAGCATTCGGTTATCGATCTTGCGAATGGGGTTTCCCTTGGCCCATTCAGACCCAATGGCAATGCCGAGGCTATACAGCTCACTCGAAAAATTGGGGTCGATGTGCTCCCCTGTCTGACCTAAAATTATCTCTTCAACGTCGCGCCAGCCAGTGGGATATGCGAGGTTGCCTTGATAAAAAGCAGCCACCCAGTAAAGATACACATTGAGCTCTTGATATTGTTGATTGACCAGATCCGCCTCATAGACAGTCACAAAATGATCAACAGCAGGCAGATCATCGGGCCAGTCCTCGATGCTACTCAGCGAGCAAGCACTGAGGATTGAAACCGCCATGCCTAGCGTAATGAGCCGCCAAGGGCTATACCCAACAACCATTTAGAACCTCTTCTGATAATACCTACCAGGTAATCGATCTTAACGTCAGTACGCTCGAATATTGCAACGCGATTCATCATTAACCAGTTTAGCACTTAATTTGACCCCAGCCATGCTCGAACCGCCAGGATAGACGAATCATAGACTGCTGCCAGCGGATCCTCCTGCAAGGCCCATTATATAGTTGTTCGGCTGAGGCTAATTTGCTTAAATCCTATCCAACATTTCCCACCATTGGTCGCAGCTATCCCGGAAATAAAGTTCATGCTCGAGCGAAGCTTGTTATACTCTATAAAGAATTAAAATTAACCCTGCACGCTCCTCTTTAGGGAATTCGAATCTCACATGGATAATATTAAACAGTACCTAATCGATAATTTCGAAGGTGTCTTCATACTTGTCATTCTATTGGTGGTCAGCGCCATCGTGTGGGTAGTGGACTCTAAGCTGTCGTTTTTAAACTTCTTCTATTTACCCGTCCTGCTGAGCTCTTATTACCTCGGCATCCGGTCTGGCGTGCTTGGTGCTTTTTTTACCTTCTTGGTGATTGTCATCTTCGCCAGCATCTACCCTGAGAGATTCATTGGCCCAACCGACGTATTCGGGCTATGGTCCTCAGTGCTGACTTGGGCTGGCTTCTTAATTTTAACCGCCGTTATCGTTGGTTTTACCCACAGAGAGCTGCAGGACAAGATGACCGAGGCGCTCAGAGCGCGAGCCGAGGCCACAGGCAACGCTGAGCTGCTTGAGCAGACCATGAACACCATTCGCGACTTCGAGTCTGAGCTGGACTACAAAGTGGAAGAAAGGACCCGAGTTCTCGAAGAAAAAACCAAGTCCATGCGGGCCCACAAAGAAAAGGTTGAGGAAGCGCTGTATTCGACCATGGACCCGGCGGTTGTAAAGCTAATGATCGAAAATCGAATCAGGACCGAGAACCGCCGCATCAGCGTCATGTTTTCTGATCTGAAGGGTTTCACCAATTATTCCGAAGAACATTCAGCCGAAGTGGTTATTACTGAGCTGAACAAATACCTCGCCGATATGGAAACCATATTGCTTAGCTACAATGCCCATATCGACAAATACATGGGTGACGGCATCATGTCTGAGTTTGGTGCGCCAATCAGATATGAGAAACACTCACTCTTAGCCGTCGCCTCAGCCTGCAAGATGCAGGAGAGAATGCGCAAGTCCAACTACCCATGGAAACTGCGCATCGGTATATCAACCGGGGTCGCAACCACTGGTATTATTGGTGCCAAACGGCAGTCCTTCACCGCTTTTGGCGACACGGTAAACTTGGCCTCCCGCATTGAAGGCATGTGTGAGCCGGGCCATGTCACTGTCTGTGAGGCAACTTACAAAGACTGTAAAGACTTCTTCGATTTTAGGCCGGTGTCTGGGCTCGCGTCATACACCCAGTTCGACAATGCCAATATCGTCGAAGAAATAACCCGCTTGCTCAGCGAAATAGATGCCGATCCGAAATCGGCTGAGCTGCGGGTAGCGGTAGCTAAGCTGCTTTTGGCAGCAAAAGACCCCGAACAGGCGAGCATCCATTTAAAAGTGGCTATGAGCTTAGACCCATCTAACGATAGTGTAAAAGTTGCCTATGCTGAAAACTCGGTCTTTTTGGACAGTCAGCGTGAAGTCACTGTGCGCGGTCGCCGCAGTACTGTGCATCTATTCGAGCTGATTGGTTTTAAAAATCCAATTACAAGCTGCAAACAGCTACCAGCCCACTTGCTCAAAGGCATTGAAGCGAAACTAGACAAACTAGTCACTTTTCCAGAGGACATGATTGCGCCAGTGGAATGTCTCGATGGCTCGGTTGGCTTTGCCCGATTGACCGGTGTCACTGCCTTCCTAATGGCCACTCGTATGGGTTTAGTAGACCAAGAAAAGCATGACATCTTGGAAGCAGGCTACTTAGCCGAATTTGGTAAAACCATCGTACCGGAGAATATTCTTAACCGAAACGGCGGTCTCACCGAGGATGACTTCACTCATATTCATATGCATCCGAGGGAAGGCGTGCGCAAGTTGCGCAATACTGGCTATGAAAACGAGCGAATGTTAGAGCTGATTGAATGCCACCATGAGAACTTTGACGGCTCTGGTTACCCGGCAGGCATTAAAGGTGAAAACATTCCTGTTGGCGCCCGCATTCTAGCCGTGGCTGAAGCCTACATAAGTCTAACGTCAAAAAGATCTTATCGCGATCCTTGGGATGGCAATGCGGCTTTCAACGAAATCGGCAAGTATGTTCGCTCTGGTAAATTTGACCCTGAGATAGTAGATATCTTAGGCCAAATCATTAACGATACTGATACCAAAAGCTTACAGGCTTAAGGCTCTAAAGCAGTTAGAGTGTTTCTCAACCTGATAGCGGCTTAAGCTGCTATCAGGGATGCTAGAACCCGCCTCTCGCCTTGAAATGGTCTTCGACCATGCATCACTAAATAATTGTCCACCAAGGCCACATCACCTGCCTGCCAAGGCACATCAAAACTAAGCTGATCCGACAGCTCAATTGCCACTGCCATGGCACTGCCTGAAATTTCTGTGCCGTCGCCAAACATAATGGTCTTATTCATCGCGTTGTGCCGATCTGTCCAGCCGCGAAAGGCCGCTATCAGCTGATTAAAAAATACTTTTTGCCCGCTTGGCAGCTCTTTCACAGCCGGCAGCACCGGCGAGGTTACCGTTAGGCTCTGATCAGGCAACCACTGCCACTGATACTTTAGCTGCGTTAGCCGAGCTTCCGCATCCGCCGCGGTTTGTGCACTCAACGTGCTGCGCCAACTGCGCCCTTGGCCAGAACCCGCATCGTCAGAATGGGGCATGGTATTGGTATAGCGCACGCCTTTGGCCTCACACTGTGCGACAAAGTCTGGATCACGCTCAGTTAATAGTTCCAACAGCCTATCGGACCGGCACAGCGGAGTCGCACCTCCACTGCTGGCGGCGAGCTCACAAAAGAAGAACAGCTTACTCGGGAAGATCGGGGTCTGGGCCATCTCGTGGTGCAAGAAAATTGAGACGTCCGCCGGCGCTTCGTTCGCTGTGAACACTCGCTCAGTGCGGTTTCTGCGCACGGCGTTGGACAAGGATTCAGAGTAGGTAAAGTTTGGCAGATCAAATGCCGTGACAAACTTATCGAAGTCGATATCAGAGACGATCGGCAAACCACGGAACAAAATTGCGCCGTGGGTTTGCAGACGCTCTTGTAAGGTTTTGGACTGGGCTTGGATATGCAAAAGCACCTCAACCAAATCCTGCGGCTGCGGTTGCGCATCCAATACCAAAGGAAACACTACCCCTTCGTGCTGCTTCTGCCCTGCCACCACTAATTCTGTAAAATCCATAGCCACACTCGTTTAATCATAAATTGGGTAAAATGTATTAAATGCCAACTCACAGAATACCGCGGGATCGTTAAAACGACGATCCACATTTAATCCAGAAATACTGCGCATTTCAGCGTCGCTCAATTCAAAGTCGAACAGGGCAATGTTTTCCGCAAGCCGGTGGGGCTTGCTGGTCTTTGGAATAATAGCCGTGCCACGCTGCACCCCCCACCGCAACACTATTTGTGCTGGCGTTTTGTTAAGTCGGCTTGCGGCTTTTAGTACCGGCTCCTGTAGCAGCACCGACTCATTCTCAGCGGCCATGTCTAAGGCCAAGTACGACAGCGCGCCTAAAGGCGAAAACGCCGTAACGGGCAGCTGATAGTTCTGGGCTAAGCGGATTAAGCGTTCTTGCGTTAAGTAGGGGTGACTCTCAATTTGGAGCATGGCTGGCTTAATCCGCGCATAGGCCATCAAATCATTTAGTAACGCTGAGTTGTAATTACACACACCAATATTTTTTACCAACCCGGCATCAACCAAACTCTCCATAGCCGCCCAAGTTTCATGCAGGGGAACCGGATCTATCTCCATCCGCGGTTTAGCGCTAGTAGGATCGAAAAACCACTCAGGCGGATAGCGGGTGTCAAAATCTACATACTTCAGAGCGATGGGGAAGTGGATAAGGTAGAGGTCCAAATAGTCCACCTGCAGCTCCTTCAAGGACCGCTTGCAGGCATTCATTACATGCTCAGGTCGGTGGAAGGTGTTCCATAGCTTAGAGGTGAGCCACAGCTCTTGCCTTGAACACAACCCATCCTGAATTACTCTGCTGATACCAGCCCCAACTTCGACTTCATTGCCATAGTCAGCTGCACTATCTAAGTGGCGATAGCCCGCTTTAATAGCTGCGTAAACCGCATCGCTAGTGTCGGCTTGGTCGATCTTCCAAAGCCCTAACCCAACAGCCGGCATCTGCCCGCCACCTACCTTCATCATTGCTTTTGTCACTGATTAAAATCCTCTAAGCCTGATTTAACTAAGAAATCGGATACGTCGATGGGTAGGCCGGTGGCCATCGACTGTTGCGCGGCAGTTGCCACAATAATTGACCACAGCCCTTGCAGTGGCGTAGCACTGTCGGTCGCCTTGCCCTTAAGTCTATCTATAAAAGCCATATGTTCGAAAAACGTCGCACCGTGGTGACCGCTACGCTCAACCAAAGGCGCGTAGGTAACATCTTTCGAAATCGCGCCTAGCTTTGAATTGTTTTCCAAAACCACGGTTGCCTGCGAACTAGTTTCAGGCTCGAAACTTGACGTCTCGGATGCTACTACCCTGCCCTTCGGCCCAGTGATAATTATCTCTTCGTACAGCTGCGGGCAAAACATGTTGAGGGTAAAACTGGCCCTTATTCCATTTGTGTAGTCGATTATCACAAAGCCATGGTCTGCAACATCAGAGGCTTTACCATTGAGTTCGAAATCGAGAAAATTAACCGCTTGACCGCCGCTGGCAAACACCCGCTTTGGCCTGGCTTGGGCCATGAGGTTAATCAAGTCGAAATAGTGGCAGCATTTTTCGACCAAGGTGCCACCTGTATTTTGATTAAATTTGTTCCACTGATTCACCTTATCAAGAAACGGCGGCCGATATTCAGACATCGAAATGGTTTTTACCTCGCCAATCAAGCCCTGGGATTTCACTAAATTAAATGCTTCGCTGTATTGGGATTTAAATCGATACTGCATACCTAGCTGAATAAAACTGGTGTAGTTTTTCTCCAAGCGGACAAGCTCTGCCGCATGAGGCAGATTGGTCGCCATTGGCTTTTCAAGAAAAATCGGCTTCCCCGATTTCAAGGCAGTTTTTAGCACATCATAATGGGTGAAGTTTGGCGTACAAATAAACAGCGCATCAACATCATCAGTACAGGCTGATTCCAAATCCTTATAGTCGACCAATGGCTCACCGGAGTAACTCGAATAGGCCGCCTTTGCCAGTTCGACACTGCCTCTATCGGTATCGTATATTCCATGAACCGCTGCTTTGCCCAATAGGTTTATTACCCCCATATGCTCACGGCCAATCATGCCGCAGCCTATGATGTTGAATTTATATTCTGGGGAACCACCATGCTTTTGTTGATGCGCGGCCGCTAAGCCTCGTTGGGCCTGAGGGTTGTCAAAGAACCTAGGGGTCGATTGATGCTGTGTTTCCATGTTTTACTTGTTACTCCGAACGATTAATTGCCATTACGGGCAAACGGCCATTGACTGCTAGCCACCAGGCCAGCAAATTAAATCCTAGCAACACGCTCAGCAAAGGCCAAAACAACTGGCTAAGCCCTCCGACTAAACCCACTTCGGAAAACAGCAGATACAGTGCGATAACACAGGACAACAGGCTAACACTGCAAGGCACGGCAAAACGCCATGGGGTCATATCAACCACGCTTTTTGAGGAGTAAGACCACGGCTTTTCAACCGGGAGTATAACGCCCACCACGAGCATAATAGTGACTTCTAGCACAAATAAAATCGCGTACAGATGCAGAAAGTGGATTGACAGATAGTCGCTCAAGCCAAACTGTAAAATGGCATAGGCTAAAATGTGAAAAACGATAGCAATCTTCGCGCCTAAGGCAGGCACTCGCTTAGTAAATAGACCCACGATGACTACGGCGATAATGGGTATATTGTAAAACCCGGTGAATATTCGAATAATCTGCCACAGGCCTTCCGGTGCAAACTGCAGCAAAGGCGCAACCGCAAACGAAAATACGGCGATAACAACACTCGCTATTTTTGCTACTCGCACAAGCTGATGATCCGATAGCGCCTGACTGCGCATAGGCACATAAACGTCCAAACAAAACAAGGTCGCCGCACTATTTAGTAGAGAATTAAATGATGAAAACACCGCCCCCAATAGCACCGCAAGGAAAAACCCAGTGGCATAGGTAGGCAAAACATCTTTGATCAGTCGAGGATAAGCTAAATCGATAGAGGCCAGAGAGGGGCCGTAGAGATGATAGGCAATGATGCCTGGAAACATCATCATAAATGGCACTAAGGTTTTGAAAAACCCAGAAAACAAAACGCCCTTCTGGCCTTCTGCTAAATTACGCGCACCGAGAGTGCGTTGAATTACGTATTGATTGGTGCACCAGTAAAACAGGTTCGCAAAAATCATTCCTGTGAATATTGTGCCAAACGGAATCGGGTCGGCAGGCCCACCAATCGCATTTAGCTTTTCGGTATCCACTGTGGTGATAGTCGTTAAGCCGGCGCTAATACTGCCTTCGCCCAAAGCAGAAAGACCTAACAGTGGTACCGCAACACCAATGATTAGAAGCCCGAAAGCATTGAGTGTATCCGATACTGCAACAGCTTTCAGACCACCAAAGATGGCATACAGCGACCCGATACAGCCAATTGTAACAATGGTCAATGAAAGCGCTATTGGGTAACTTAAATTAAACAAAGTGGGCACATCAAACAGCTGCATCACTGCAATCGAGCCTGAGTAAAGCACTGACGGAATGGTGACAAACCCGTAGCCCACCATAAACAAAATCACAGACATTCGCCTTACACCGCTGTCAAATCTATCAGCAAGAAACTGCGGCAAGGTTGCAAAAGCCCCCGCCAAGTAGCGCGGCAGAAAAATAAACGCCATGCAGACAGTGGCGATCGCAGCAGTAACCTCCCAGGCCATACTCGACAGGTTAAAGCCATAGGCAGAACCGTTAAGACCTATTAACTGCTCAGCCGAGAGGTTGGTGAGTAACATCGAGCCCGCAATGAATACTCCGGTTAGCCCTCTCCCTGCTAAAAAGTAACCCTCTTTAGTATCGACCTCGCCGCGGGTTTTACGGTACGAATACCAAGCCACCAACCCCATGAAGAAGGTACAGCTCAGCAAAGTTGCAGTGATTTCGTTGGGATTCAATGTTGATGGCCGCTAGCAAGGTCAGAAAGAACAGGCAAGAAACTAGCACTATTCGCAGCGTTGGTACACCAGCGCAGTGAGTTGGCTACGCCCGCTCGTCTTTTGGCGAATCCATGACTACAAAGGTTTCGATCGACCTCACCTGGGGTAATTGACCCAGTGTATCGCGGTGAAATAACTTATAGGCCGCAAGGTCTTTGGTTTCGATTCGCAGCAGATATTCAACCGAGCCGGTTATATTGTGACACTCCCTCACCTGAGTAGACTTAGCGACGGCTTTTTCAAAGGCCAGTTGAGATTTAGACGTGTGGTCTGACAACCCCACCGAGACATAGGCAGTGAAACCTACCCCAAGGGCCGCAAAATCTAAGATTGCACGGTAGCCTTTAATCACGCCAATCCTCTCTAGCTCTTGTACACGCCGCAAGCAGGCGGATGCTGACAAACCCACTTTCTCTGCGAGGTCCGTATTGCTTATTCGGCCATTAGCTTGGAGTTCGCGCAATATATTTGTGTTTAATCTATCAATATTCGTCATATATTGTGATTATTCCCTTATTTACGCCGACTAAGCAATACTATTTTTCTAAATATCGATTATAGTTGCACGTCCAACCTCGGCGCCTGACTATGACTCTAGACCTCTTAATAGCCCTTACCCTGTTCGCACTGGTGTCCTCAATAACCCCAGGGCCCAATAACCTGATGTTAATGACCTCAGGTGTTAATTTTGGGTTTAAACGAACTATCCCCCATATGCTGGGAGTTGCGCTTGGCTTTACCTTGATGGTTGGGTTGGTAGGCATAGGCCTTGCCCAGATATTCGATATCTACCCGATTAGCTATGACATTCTGAAGGTCTGCTCTGTCGCCTATTTATTATTTCTTGCCTACAAAATAGCTAATGCGGCGGCGCCACACAGCCGTGGCAATGCAAGCGGCAAACCCTTTACGTTTATACAGGCTGCGTTATTTCAATGGGTAAACCCGAAAGGGTGGACGATGGCTTTAACGGCATCGGCAGTGTATTCGCCTACCCATACCATCACAGCGAGCGCTCTTGTAGCGTTGGTGTTCGGCCTTGTAAATCTGCCGTGTATTAGTATGTGGACCCTGCTAGGCACTCAAGTGAAGGCGTTACTCATCAATAAGCGGCGGCTAACAGCGTTCAACTACACTATGGCGTTTCTACTCGTTTTATCTCTCTTCCCAGTTATCTTTAACTAGAAAAAACTTGCAGCCCGAAGACGCGGATTTACACTGGACTATCTTACCTATCAGAGAATCGATAGCGAATAGTCACATCCCTAACCCGCTGAGTTTTGCCGCCATCGAAGACAGGTCTAAACTGCATTCGCCTTACTGCTTTCATCGCTCTGCTGCGAATAAAGCCTTCATTGGGCTGTGCATTCAACACCTTTACTGACGAAGTGTTGCCACGACTACTAATGTGAAACTGCAGATCCACAGTATTGGCTGGCTCAGCAAAATCATAACGCCGAACCGCCTCGGACATTCTCACAATAGCCGCAGATTCTTGGAGTGAAACAAACTCACCGACTGAAACCCCGTCTGCGTCTATCGCCGGCACCAACATGATCTGAGCGGTTCTGCCCGCCAAGGCTTGTTCAAGGGTTAAGGGCAAAGTCTCCATAGGAATCACTTGTGGCTGTGCGAAAAATGCGGCAATGCTGAGCGCAGGAACATTCGACTCCAACAATAGGTTTTGCGCTTTAGTAAAGCTATTCGCTCCCGAGCTGCGACCTAGCAGTATTTGAAAATCGCCATAGGCCACATTGGCCATCGCCAATTCTTCGAGCTTGGATGTCGCTTCAAAAATATCTCGTACATTGTCAATTTTCGACAAGGCTTCGCGCAGGTAAGATTCGCCAACCAATGCATCTCCATCCACAACAGGTATATTAAAGCCAGAACCCAGCAACCCAGTAAAAAGTCCCTGCCGATTAGCACCAGCTATTTGGAGCCTGCCTATACCATCCTTGAGTATAAGCCTATCAATGGTCTCCCCACTCAGGCCATCAGCAGAATTAAGGAAAGCGACCAGCTGGTAAAGAATCACCGCCTGGCGATAAAGCACTGGCACTAGCTCAACGCTATCCTCCCCATAGTGGTTTTCTACTAAGTCTTCGGCTTCATCGAATAGCTCTCTTACTTCGAACAAATGACGCGCTCGCAGCCTTGGCTCATCGAGATAGACGCGAGCCAAAAGCCAATCGGCCTGCTCGGTAATAGCCGCCAATAAAGCATCTGGCGAAAATTCAGCATTGGCACTTTGTAGATAACGAATATGCTCAAGATTATCCGAAGCTTCAGACCAGTTTCCCAGCCTAATCTGATTCTCTAAAATAAGTCGCACAATGGGAATATTGTCCAGATGATCTAAGCCTTTGTCTGTGCGCATTAACTGGAGCTGCCTGCTATACACCAATTCAAGGGCTGTAAACTCTTCAGACCGCAAATAAAGCTCCGCAAGACCCTCTAACGGCTCAAGCAGTCTTGCGTCATAGGGGCCGTAGTCAGATTCCATATCTGCAATCAAATTTTCAATTCGGGTTTTTTCTGCTAGCAGCGCTTGACTCTGGCTAAAGCTCGACACGTCGGAGTCTTGGGCAAGGCTTGTGTGGCAAATTAGCATAAGTAAAATGCAGTTAAGTAATGATCGTTTCATTAAAAAGACTCTGAATTTTCGTCGGTGACTAACATCATGCATCAGTTTCCAAACAACTTTAGCTTTTGACAATATATCGAAGCCAACACCTTGTCGAGAAGTACAAAGCGTAAAGGCACTAAGCCCGGTGCCGGCACTCTATTTGGCGCTTACTGCCAGTGCGCGTACGGGTCATGCAAACTTATTGGACAACCTGTTGAACAACTAAGCTTCTCCCTGCCATAATGGCTCAATAATCACGCTCTAAACCATACCTAACACATTTTGAAGCAGCAAATAATCGAGCGTTACGCTCTCCTACCAACAAGTGTCTCCAACAACAATGATACAGGCCTTCATAATCAATTCACTGCTCATAGCGATTGCAGTAATCATACACTACGAGATACTGCGTTTGCTTTCAGTCATCATCCCTAAACTAAAAATCAGACACAGGCTTCGTGTTTTAGTCGGCGTGTTTGGCACAATTTGCGCACATGTAGCAGAAATTTGGCTGTTTGGTATTGCATTTTTTTTGATGCTAAGTACTGGCACCTTCGGCGCTCTTGAAGGCAATTTTGACGGTAGTCTTTTAGACTGTGTCTACTTCTCTTTCACCAACTATACCACAGTAGGTTATGGCGATATCGCACCACTTGGGCTGCTGCGTTTTACTGCGGGGTTAGAGGCTATTACTGGCCTTTGTTTGATTACCTGGTCGGCGTCATTCATGTTTATGGAAATGACGATTTTTTGGAAAGAGGAATAAGCCAATTGTCTGCTTTGGCAAACCAACTGGCTCGAAATAATAGAACTGGCTGAACAGCAGCTCTTTGACGGTTTAGTCGCTGGCGTCCATTTCTAGCCGGCGGGCTCCGCCTAAAATGCCGGGAAGACCATAGTTGCCTTCATGGCAGGCATACTCATAGGGCTTAGTTTCAGTGGCATTAAAAGTCATCTCGCCACGCCAATCGGCGGTGTAGTAGACCGGATCCTGTACTTCAAATTCAATTAGGATCTGCTCGTCGGACACGCGGCTAAAGCGTTCAATAATTCGGCCTTGCTTCGATAGTGGCGCCGCATTACGTGGCGCTTGCTGAGGGTGCAGATTAATAGTCTCCACCACTAGCGTGTCACCTTCCCAGTGGGCGACGGAATCTCCTAGCCAGGGCTCTAATGCTTCGGGACGATGATCTTTGTCGATGGGAATAATGCGCGCATCGTGAACCATTTCCACTAGGATCACTACATAGTCTTCGGTTTGCACAATCTGGTAGAGGTTGTTGTACAGTACATTATTCATTGGCGGGCCACCGGTGCTGCCAAAACCGATCAAACAGCGTTCACCCAGTGCACGGCCCTCAGGGCCATCGTTACTGGAGAACCTGGCGCGATTTTCCTGACGCAGGCGATTGCCCTCAGCAGAAAAAGGGATTCGGCCGGAGTCCGGCGAAGTAACCCAAGAGGTTCTTGCCTCGCCACGAACTCGACCAAACCGAGTGCCCGGGTCTACCCAAAATGCGTTATAGCCACGGCCTTCGCCTAAATCCTCGCCGTCCGGCAGTTCGCCCTGAACTTGATTATCGTCTGTAGCCTGCCTCACATTCTGATGATGGTTGGCAGTGAACTCTTCGATCTGGGCTGGAGGAATCACCAAGCCAACAGCCTCATAAGTAGAAGCCCGCTGCATCGTGGTTAAGGATGCATTGGTCCAATTACCCTGCAAATCGGGTTTGCCCGAGGCAGTGCGAGGCGGTTCATAGGACTGAGCGATTGCTTGAGCGCAGGTGACGGTCAAAACCACAGAGCCTAAAAGCTGGATTACTGTGCGCATACTCGATTTCTCCTAGGCCTTGGTTTGTTCAACGACCTTTTATTAAAAACATATACCTTTGAAAGTAAACCACTAAATGACTTAGATCAAGCCCGCAAGGACAATAAACAAAGCCAAGAGCCCTCAAAAACTGTTACTTTAAACGCAGCTAGAGCAATCTATACAGCGTGACCGCGCCAGTCTAAACGCGGTTTACGCAGTTCATCAAAAGACTAGTGGGAGAGAGCGCCATGACCAAAATTGATGACGATATTGTAAATAAACTTGGTGACGACGACCAAACCGAGATCAGTGAGATAAATAAAGAAGGCGGCCTTTTTGATCTTGTAAGCCTGAGCTTTTCTGGAACAGGGGCATGGATCACTCACTACATGTACATAATAGGCTTCGGTGCCTTTTTCGCCGCTGTTTATCTGGGTGTAAACTTTGTTGCCGCGACTGATCTCAAAACCAGCTTGGCCTACGCTGTCGGCATTAACGTCTGTGTTTTGATTTTAGTCATGGTCAAAATTTTAAGCTGGCAAAACATGCAGCGGTTGGAATTGTTACGCGAAATTAAACGCCTAGAAATGAGAATCATGCTGCTATCACGTTAAATCATCAATGAGCAACGTCGGCTACTGCATCAGGTTAACTTCAGAAGGTCCGAAAGACCGCCAAGTGCCTTGATGAAAGCTGCCATTTTCAATCGGGCTTTGCCAATCGCACACCCCGGCAGGAAACACGACAGCTAGCTCTAACCATTCTTCGGCGGAAAACTCCACCGCGTAATCCGAAGAACTAATTTGCTTTAGCGGGCAGCTCACAATGTGATTGGCAAGCCCAGCGCCCGCAACTTGGCGAGGCGTAGGGTAAGCGCGATAAAGTTGCCCACACTCGTTAGAGCCTGAAAAACTTAAACTCTGTGTTAACTGCACCCGCTCAGGGCCTCGATTATCCCAACATCCGTCCGCTAAATCAGCCGGCTTATTGCGCACCACTTTTTCAGCTGCATCAGCCTCGGAGCGATCTGCCTGAATTGCA
>JBLGBD010000058.1:0-17492 GCA_047617585.1 Pseudohongiellaceae bacterium
AAGGTTGCCACAGGCGATGTGCTGTGTGAGATAGCGGTTGATAACCGCATGGCCGACTTGCTAGAAAACCAAGCGCGGCTAGAACAGGCTGAGTTCGAATACAAAGGCGCTGTAGATCTACAAAAGCGATCACTGCAATCGGACGTTGCGGTCGCGCAGCTGAGAGCGGCAAGGGAATCAGCCATGGCCGCCCTCGCCCGAACAGAGTTAGCCCTAGACAACACCAAAATAAGAGCCCCTTTCGACGGCCTCGTCGAATCCAGAGTCGTTGAGCTTGGCGACTACCTCAATATTGGAACAGTCTGCGCTTCAGTTATTGATGTCAATCCAATGCTGTTGGTAGGCTTGATTCCCGAACAAGACGTCGGTTCTTTGAGCGTTGGCTCGACAGTCAACGCCGAAGTATTATCGGGCGAGCAAGTTACGGCCACAGTGACATTTCTTTCCAGAAATGCGGATGATGTATCTCGAAGCTACAGACTTGAAGCCGAGGTCGATACTAACGGCGAACTACTACGCTCCGGCATAACAGCCGACCTAATGGTTAGTGCATCAAACCTGGTAGCCCACATGATACCGGCATCAGCCTTAACTCTAGATGACAACGGTGTTATTGGCGTCAAGCTAATTGATGAAGCTGGCAACGTTAGTTTTGAGAATGTCTCCATAGTCGGCGATAACACCAATCAACTAAACCCTGGCATCTGGGTCACTGGATTGTCTGGTAATGTGAATGTTGTAACCCTCGGTCAAGAAATTGTCTTCCCGGGGCAAGTTGTAAACAGCAATTTTGAGTGGTCTAAGTAAATTGAGTCAGGAGTTCTTTACCAATGAGTAATTATATTGACGCGGCAATTTCTCGAGCGCGCACCACTCTGAGTGTCTTTGTCGCGATTATGCTGACCGGGTTTGTATCCTACCTATCCATTCCAGTTGAACTAAATCCAGACGTCGAAGTGCCGATCATTATCTCCACCATTATTCATGACGGGATTTCTCCAGAAGATGCTGAGAGACTACTGGCAAAGCCTGCCGAGCTTGAACTCAAAACCTTAGACGGTATTACGTCAATCAGCTCTTTCTCAAGCGAGAATGCGGCCACCATTATCACAGAGTTCGATATCGATTTTGATTCTCAGTTTGCCTTAGCCGAAGTAAGGGAAGCTGTGAACCGTGCGAAGGCGCGTTTTCCGCAAAATACTGAAGAACCCCTGTTTCAAGAAGTCTCAGCCGCATCGGTCCCGGTGGTCACTATCGCCATAGGCGGCGAAGGCGTCGACGAGCGCACCCTTCTGCGCATCGCCGAAAATTTGCAACGAGAAATCGAAATACTGCCGTCGGTTTTAGAAGCCACGATGGTAGGCAACCGAGAAGAATTGCTTGAGGCCGTTGTTGACCCTGCCATACTGGAAACTTACGGAATTCCAAGCAGCGCCATCGTGCAAGCGGTAACCAGCAACAACCGTCTAATCCCTGCCGGCCAGGTAGACACTGGACAAGGTTCTTTCTCAGTTAAGGTGCCAGGTTTAATTGAAAACGCAAATGACCTATTCGATTTACCAATTGCATCCACTAGTCTTGGCGTTCTAACTGTCAGCGACATTGCTGACGTAAGGCGTACCTTCAAAGACGCCACCCGTTACTCCTACGCTAATGGTTCCGCCTCAATATCGCTTAATGTCAAAAAGCGCAAAGGGTCGAATCTAGTAGAAACCATGGAGCAAGTTGATGCGGTTGTGCAGGAGATACGGCCCAACCTACCACCTGCTGTCACTTTGTCCTATATCAACAATACAGCCCCTCTAGTGATTGAACAAAACCTTGGTCTGCAAGGCAACATGGCTACCGCTATGGTTCTGGTTCTTATCGTGGTGATCGCCGCTGTCGGCGTGCGTTCCGGACTGATTGTTACGCTAGCTGTGCCCTTCTCATTTTTCTTTGCCTTCATCATCATTAGTCTTTTGGGCTTTACCTATAATTTCATGGTGATTTTTGGCCTGCTGCTTGGACTTGGCATGTTAATCGACGGCGCCATCGTTATGGTGGAATATGCCGACCGAAAAATGGCTGAAGGTATGGACGCTCACGCGGCATATCGGGATGCAGTTAACCGCATGTTCTGGCCTATCATGGCATCTACAGCCACCACCCTCGCCGCCTTCTTGCCTATTATGTTTTGGCCCGGCGTAGCCGGCCAGTTCATGAGCTACCTACCCATAACTGTGTTTGCGGTATTAATCGGCTCGCTGTTTTATGCCTTACTGTTTGCACCTACCATCGGTGCGTTAATTGGTCGCTCTACTGATGCTGCCAAAGCCCACCAGCAGAAACTAATCAGCGAGGGAGAAATTGAGCCTACCGGCATTACAGGTCTGTACGCTCGCGTTCTTACTTTCGCTGTGCGGATTCCGATCACAGTATTTTTCATGAGTATTGTGACATTGGTAAGTATCGTTTGGGCCTATGGTGAATGGGGCAAAGGGGTTGAGTTTTTTACTGCTGTAGAGCCGAGTCAGACTCAGGTACAAGTCTTCGCTAGGGGGAATTTTTCCGCCTCAGAAACTCGCGATATCATGCTGGACGTCGAGCGAAGAATCCGCGAAGTAGGCCATTTTAAGGGCATCGTCACTCAGTCTGGAGCGGGACAGCAATTAGGCGGCGACCAACAAACTGCACCAGATATTATTGGCAGCATATTTATCGAAATGACGGATCGTCGCATTAGAGAAGTTGACGGCTTTGAGGTCGAAGATATGTACCGGCAAGCGATTGCGAACATTCCTGGCGCAAGAGCTGAGGTGGCGTCGATAGAACAGGGCCCGCCCACTGGCAAAGAAATACAGGTGGAGCTCGCAGGTGACGATCTAGATGCTCTGTTTGCCGAAGCCTCGCGCATCCGCCAGCACATGGAAACCGAAATGAACAATGAGCTTATCGATATCGACGATACGGCTCCGGTTCCAGGGATTGAATGGGAAATAGTAGTTGATAGAGCCCAGGCAGCAATGCTCGGCGCCAGTATGGCCGAAATTGGCAGCGCCATTCAACTTATGACCAATGGTATCTTCGTGGGAGACTATCGGCCCAACGACAGCGAAGAAGAAGTTGATATTCGAGTTCGCTACCCTGCGGAGTTCCGCGGCCTGGCGCAAATGGATAACATAAGAATTAGCACAGCCAATGGTCCGGTGCCTATTAGCAGCTTCGTTACTCGAATCGCCAAGCCAAAAGTGAGCTCTATTCAGCGAGTCGACGGTAGCCGTGTAGTTTATGTCCGTGCCAACCCTGCGCCGGGCATCATCGCCGATAACAAACTTCGCGAATTGGCCGTGTACATGGAGGAGAACCCAACTAGGCCTGGCGTCTTCTACCAATTTAGAGGCGCCAACGAAGAGCAAGCCGAGTCCGCTGCATTTCTAGGTCAGGCATTCTCGTTAGCAATGGCACTAATGGCTATTCTATTGGTGACTCAGTTTAATAGTTACTATCAGGCGATATTAATTCTTTCATCGGTATTACTGTCTACTGCGGGTGTATTGCTAGGTCTGTTAACCACCGGGCAAACCTTTAGTGTGATACTAACCGGGATAGGCATCGTGGCTCTGGCTGGCATTATTGTAAATAACAATATTGTATTGATCGATACCTTTAACGTATTGAAAAGCGAGAATCCCGATTGGACCATTGAGAAACTGGTGGTAACTACGGGTGTACAGCGACTTAGGCCTGTGTTCTTAACAACATTTACAACAGGTTTCGGACTCTTACCTTTGGCTGCCCATGTCTCCATTGATCTGATCGGCGCTGAAATTGAGGTGGGTGGACCGATCACGTCACAGTGGGTCAGCTTAGCGTCAGCGATTGTGTTTGGACTATCATTCGGAACGATCTTAACTCTGGTAGTTACCCCAGCAATGTTAGCTCTGCCTGATCGATTACGTGAGCTATTAGGCAATATTCCGAAGCTTATAGGTCGCGCTCAGCCCGACCTGAATACCCAAAATAGATAAACAGCTCTGAAGCTTGAGTCAGCTATCTCTTTTGCTGATGATTAGATTCCGCGCCTGCAACTGAGAGCTCTAGCTCAGTTGCAGGTGCACTCACTTAGCATTCTCCCAATGGCTCGTTTAAGGCCCCCTTTTAAAGAGCTAGCGGCATGGATTATTCGCGCTGTCTAAGTCGATACGTCAATCTAAACCCTGTTAACCCAACCGATACAGAATAACGACCTCATATTCTAGAGACATCCTAGATACCCAGCCTTTAGCTTTTTATGTCAGAGTTAGATCGATTCACAGAGTTTGTTTTGGAGATTGCGATCGCTTGGTCCGCAGTGGCCGGTGGAGGTTAGTTCAGAATTCGAATCGGGGTAACATGATAGTTAATGAGTTACTGGTGACCCTTACACCTAGTAAGAGTCAGCCAGTAAAGATGAGCCCGCAATTGAAGGCTGCCAAATTACGCCATTGTCTTTTTGAGCAATCAAACGCAGTCGCTGCTCGGTAATTTTTATGCTTTCCTTTAGATAGCCAAATTTAGGGTCGGCTGGATCTAAGTTGCCCTCAGCCATTTCTAAACGGTCCTTAAACAAATGATGTGCCTTTCGCAGATGCACCACGTGCTTCGAGGAGTCTCTGATAGACAAGGCATGCACATGCCAAGCCGAGACTTTCTGCAGCCCAAGCTCCAGTCGCGGATCGTTTAAATCGTAGACTCGCCTATGGAGAAGCTCTAGATAGGCGTAGTGATTATCAACTGACTCCCAACGCTGCAATTCCATCTCACTGTAGATAATCAATTCTAGGGTTGGGACTTGGTCTTCGCTGTAAATACCGTGGTTAACCTTGCTAATCTGCCAGGCGTCTTTAAGAAATTCTAGCGCCAATTCATGCTGCCCAGCTTCTTGATAGCCTCGACCAAACTGGCGCAGGGTCTCGGACAGACTCTCATGGTAAGGACCAAACTCCTCTTGCAGAGCGCGTAAAATTGCTTTGGGTTCTGGAAGTAGTTGGCCTACTTCATCCGCCGCAAACAAGGCAGTTGGCGCTAACTGCTGGCCGTTGACCGCAGTAGAACACAATAAATAGGGGAGAATAAAAACAGCCAAGACCGATCGTGCGGCTTGGCTGTTAAGGCGTTTCAAGGTTTTAGATGGGCTATAAGTCATGGTTCTCTACTCAAGTTGCAATAACTATGGAGCAAAAAACAGGCTTTTTCAATGAAAAATTACACTAATTTTTCATTTATGTGACAATACGGTTACAGAATAAAAATTTAACTTATTTAATATCAATGGCTTATATTTTAACGCACTTTATTGGTGCGCCAAATATGACAGCGGTTATTCGTAGCAGTGACACATGCTTTAGGCGCAAAACCATTATCGATACGTCCTGTTGGCAATCACCGCTTCTGCAAGAATCAGTAACCCCACCAAACAAAGTAACCACCACCAAACTCTCTGTGGCCCCTCTATCTCGCGAATCATCTGAGCGGTTTGTACTTCTCTGGATTGAATAGGACTGGTGTCAGGATTAATCACTCTGTCATATAGGTTTGTGACAGGCAGTTTGCCAAAGTTCGATTCCCGAGCTAATACATTAATTGCGTAGTTAGCCCGCTGATTGTCAGACTGAGCAACCAGAATCCCAGGTTTAGCTGCTGTTACCGTAAAGTTTCCTGAATCCAGTAAGGTTTCGCTGCCGTCAACATCAGTGATAGTTACACTTTGATTTCGATCGGGGTCCCCCACGGTAAAACTGTCACCCACTGCAAAAGACCTTGCTGAGCTGTCAGCCTGCACTAAATGGCGCAATGTCTCATGGACAAACGGCAGATATAAACCCTGAAGCGCCAAGTTATTCCATTCTAAATCTAAACTGGAAGCAAACAGCATAGTCCGCCCTGCCCCTACTTTTCGCTCGACAAACGCTGGCTCGGTAGAGTCAAACTGCATTATTACTTCAGCATCTGGATGAGGTTGCAGTGACCAATATTCTTGGAATCTTGCGCTCCAATCAGTATTCAGCGGCCTCAGGATCGGGTGGCGGCGATCAAAATCGGCGATGACCAAGTAGTCATCCATGTTCGTAGATGGCTGAAGCAACGCAGGAGACACATCAGCAAACAACGAGTTAAAGACGTTAGCCTCAACCCTATCACCCGGCGCAAACAACACACTGCCTCCACCGACTACGTACGCAGTTAAGCTGCTTGCTTGCGCCGCGCTCAATCCGCCCACGTTAAGAAGCACCGCAACGTCGTTTTGTCTTAGCACGCGTTCTGTCAGCTGTGCCGGCTCCAACGCTGTTAGCTCAAATGGCGACTGCGCTGTACCACTAACCGCCAGCCCAAACCAATGGCCTTCATCGTCAAACCAATTGTCGGATGCCTCACCGTTTACCACTAACACATTGATTTTAGGCAGCACATCAACCGTAAAATAGTATGAATTGTCAGCATTAAACGTATCACCAGCAACTCGAATTTCACCAACATAGCTGCCTGCTGCTGCAAAATTAGCACTAAAACTAATAACTTCTTCTGACTTGTCCGCTAAGTCGATTGTCTGCCGATCGATCACCTCTCCATTGATGATGAGACTCACCTCACCCTGATCAAGGTACGCATTACCAGTGGAACGTATGCGCACTAAAATGTTTTGGGTTGGGTTGGCTTCTAGCAGTTGGTCAGGCGAGCGCACGTCAGTAATCGATAGGTTTTCACTTCGCTCGTTGCCAACATCTATGCCCGTGAATGCTACGCCCGGGGCAAAATTCCAGCTTTCGCGAAGATCGTCATCTCCAGCGGCTTGAAAGTCAGAAATTAAATACACGGCCCTGTTTTCAAAGCGAGAATCTTCTAACAGTTGGTCAGCCAATCTCAAATTGGGCATATAGCGAGTCGATTGATAACCAGGTTCAGCAATCCCGCTTATGCTACTCCTAACACTTGAGATGTCGGTATCAAGTTCTTTTACAAACACCGCCGATTCCGAAAAAGTAATGAGAGCAACTTCATCGCCTGCGGTCATGGAATCCAAAAGGTCTAGTGCCGCTTCTTTGGCCAAGGCAAATGTCTCGCCGTAACGCATGCTCATGGAAACATCTAGTAAGATAACTGCCGATTGCGGGTCCGAGTCAACTAAACGCGCCAGCGCTTGGTCGACAATTGGCCGAGCAAAGGCAAACACCAACAGCATCAGCACACCGGCGCGAAGCATCAACAAAAATAGTTGCTGAAGCTGCTGGAACAATACTAGCTTCTTCGACGTCTGCTTCATAAACCGAATAGTGCTAAACAAAAGCTTCGGTGGTTTTTCTTTACGAATTAGATGTATAGCGACAGGAATTAGCGCCGCCAATAAACCAAATAAAAACAGTGGAGTTAAAAAGACCATTAGAAGCTCTTAGCCCTCTTTGCCATATAGGCAGACAAAGCGGCGTCCAGTGGCTGCGATGTGTTCATCAGGCAGTAATCAACACCGCTGCGCTGGCACTGCTTCTTACAAAATGCAAGATACTCATTTAGATTTTCAAGATAAGCCGAACGAATTGCCGCAGGCGAGGTGATGTAGCTTTCGTCGTTCTCCATATCAACAAATTCAGACGCCTCATTGAAAGGAAAATTTAGCTCAGCATCATCCATCAAATGAAAAGCGATAACGTCATTCCCCATGGCCCGCAAGTTTTGCAGTGTAGCAATGACTTTAGCTTCATCATCGAGCATGTCGGTAATTAAAATCACCATACTCTTTTTGTTAAGCGATGCTGCCAAGTCCATCAATGGCTTCACCGCGTTGGTTTTATTGGACGCCTTGGTCTGTGCCAATGCCCTTAAAATTCGCATTAGGTGCGGCTGTCGACATTTGGGCGGTATGTAGTCTTTCAACGCTTCATCATAAGTAACAAGGCCCACTGCATCGCGTTGCTGCATAATAAAATAGGCAAGCGCCGAAGCCAATGTCACACCGTAGTCTAACTTGGTTAAACTACCTGAACTGTAAGCCATTGACGCGCTAGCATCCAACACAATCATGCAACGGACATTGGTCTCATCTTCATATTGCTTTACGTAAAACTTCTCACTGCGAGCGTAGAGCTTCCAGTCAACGTGACGCATGTCATCGCCAGGGTAATAGTTGCGATAGTCATTAAACTCAACACTAAAACCGCGGTGAGGACTTTTATGTAAACCGGAAACAAAGCCTTCTACTGCGATTCTTGCTCGCAGCTCAAGATTGTCCAGCCCCGCAAGAACTGTAGGGTCTAAAAAATTGGCTCTTTCCGACATAGCGTGACTAGCCTTTAGATTTCTGACTTGGGTTCGGGAACAATTTCTAGCAATCGTCTTATAACTTCATCTGTGGTGATTCGCTCTGCTTCCGCATGGAAGTTAAGCAATACTCGATGGCGAAGCACCGAAGGTGCTAGCGCCCTCACATCTCCAAAGGACACGTTGTACCGTCCGCGCAGTAGGGCTCTTACTTTGCCACCCAAGATAAGATTCTGGGAGGCACGAATACCCGCGCCCCAGCTAACCCAGTCTTTAACAAAATCTGGCGCACTGGGGCTCTGTGGCCGCGACGCATGCACTAATCGCACCGCATACTTTATTACCGCCTCTGCCGCTGGCACCTGTCTAGCAATACGTTGAAACTCCAATATATCTTCACCGCTCAAAGGATGTGATAGTTGGGTATCATTGGTTTGGGTCGTTTTCGCCACCACAGTAACTTCATCTTCCTCAGACAAATACTTGAGCTCAATTTTGAACATAAAACGATCGAGCTGGGCCTCAGGCAGTGGATAGGTACCCTCGAGCTCAATAGGATTTTGAGTCGCGAGCACAAAAAACGGCTTCGACATTGGATAAGTCACACCTGCTGCCGTAACCTGTTTTTCTTCCATTGCCTCTAACAACGAAGACTGAGTTTTAGGAGGCGTTCGATTGATCTCGTCTGCAAGCAAGATATTAGTAAAGATGGGGCCCTTAATAAATTTAAGATTACGCTGGCCGTCTTTTTCCTCGACTATTTCTGAACCCACAACATCAGAAGGCATTAAATCCGGAGTGAACTGAATCCGGCTAAAGTCTACTTGGAGAATATCTGCAACAGTTTTAATCAAAAGAGTTTTCGCAAGCCCTGGCACGCCCGTCACCAAACAGTGTCCCCCGGCGAATAGCGCGATCAATAATTCATCAACAATGTCGTCCTGACCAATGATGACTTTTTTGATCTCAGCAACAATTTGATCTCGGCCGTCTTGCATGCGTTTTACAAGCGCCAAGTCATCTTGGTTATCAACAGCTAGGACTTCTTCTATTTCTTCCATCTTCGTTATCCTGTCTTCTAGTGACTAAATGCGTAAATTAAATAGTTAATGCCAATCTTGTAAGCTTCATTTGTGTACTTTGTAGGATAGCCTTCGTAAAAGGTATGCTCCCAGCCGTCGCCCAAATCAGTGTTGTAGTTCGCCACCATCATTACCCTGCCATCATCGTCTAGTACAGCATAAACTTCCGGCGGATAACTGGGATCATCCAACTTCATAAATCCACCAAAATCCCAAGTGACCATTCGACCCGGCACCTGTGCTATTTCATCAATATCAAAAAAGGTATGAAATATTTCATGTGAGGTCTCAAGTTTAATAATCTCCCTATCTGGAAATATTTTACCCATTTCGGCAAACATATCATCGAGGTGTGGTGGTCCCCAAAAATCATCGACCAATACAAACCCACCTCTAAACATAAATTCTCTTAAGGCTTCCACCTCTTCAGGATTAAAATTCGGGCCGCTGAAAGAAGAGCCAATTGGCACTCGCTTCCAATTCATATAGAGAAATATATTCTCAAAAAGCGTGGGGTCCGTAATATTAATGGTTTCATGATTACGTGGATTTGTATCAATGTTGGTATAGCGCTGCACTCCACGTAAAAAATTTTCATCAGAGTCTGGGTAGTCGGTATCCCACCAACCACCGCGTCTGCGGTAGCTGAACCCACCGTCGTGATTAGTATATATACCTCTTACCCAGCGAAAATCAGTAAGCTCTGCCCCATACATTGAAATGTCTTCGTCTAAACCTAATTGGCTAACTTGGGCAATGCTGCTGGCCGAAAGCAGTAGCCCAAACACCATAGCTGACAAAGACAGACGCATTAATCAGAGCCTCCTTCAATGGCTCGGATTAGCACTTGTTGGGCGCGCTGGAAAGAGGGGGCAATCTCCAATGCATAAAGTATATTGCGCTTAGCTTCTTCGTTTTGGCCGTTATCCAAATAGGCCTGAGCCAAATTGGTCCTAGCTTCAACTGGGTCCGTAACGTTTAAATTCATCAGTACTTCAAACTCAGTAACCGCGAGCTCAGTGTCGCCTATGGTCTGTGCATAGCGCGCTTTTAACTCATGAACATCGCCTCTATAGGGATCTACCTGCAAGGCTCTGTCTAAATAGTATGCAGTTTTCTCAACATCGCCCGTCTCCAGTGCAGACTCGGCAAGCAGCATTGCGGAACTAAAATCGTGCTGTAGATTTTCCAAAAGCACCTCAAGCCAGCGCAATTGAAGTGCCTGATCACCTTCTTTTTCATAGATCTGGGAAAGCACTAGTGCCGGACTCGGATAGCCTGTGTAGCTTGGCAGAAGGTTATGGGCGAACTCTAGGGATGTTTTCGCCTCGGTAAAACTCTCTTCTTTAAAAAGTACAATGCCTAGCTGTAGGTGAGCTTGAAAATCCCTAACATTTTCTTGGATTCGGTTACTCATGTGCTGCTTTAGTGAAATATTATTGTACAGCTCGGCCAAGATAGCGCTCGAATTTTCCCTCACGCCATGGCCATGTCCATCACCTTCATCTGGGGTATCTTCAGAGTGGACATAAACGTTGATCTCCTCGACTCGCTGCTCCACCCAAGTTTGAAAGCCTGAATCGAACTCGTTCATGCTGAGGTTAAATACTTCTTGAAATCGAGCCGCATCTTCTTTAACCACCGCGTATTGGTCCACCAGTTCAACCAACTTGGTGAAGCCATAGGCTTGAGCAATATAGTCGACGACCAAGTATGACTGAAAATAGGCGAAGCCAAGATCTGCGTTAGATCTGGCACCAGAGAACCCGTCGTTTAGATCGGCTACATGCAGAAGTTTGTCCTGCTGCGCGGCGCGCACAAGATCTAAACCTTGACTGCGCCCCCAGTAAGAACGTCCTTCACGTTCTTCCCACACTGAAATTCCTTCTGACAGCCAACGGGGCATTCTATTGCCAGTCATTTGCAAGGTAATGACATGCATGAATTCATGCCACACTATTTCTTGCCAGTTTGCAGAAAGCGTATCTGGAGAAATCAAGGTGATGACTTTGCCAAAGCAAATTCCAACCAGCGGGCCGATATCAGGCAGCCCAACAGACCGTACGGCAAAGTCTTCGGTCTTCTCAAATACTTCAATAAGTACTGGACCTTCCGGCTCAAAGCCATATTTTGCGGTGAGTGTATCCCAACCTTCTTCCAATAAGGGCTCAAGATAGGGCCATAAAATGCTGGCGTCTCGCTCACTCATATGGACTTTGAAATGCTCGCTTTCTAAGGTGGCATAAGTGTCTAAGGTATCAAACACTTTGAGCATGTTTGAGGTCATCACATTGAATGGGTCGTTCTCATAACCAATTTCTAAATTGGCCTTGCCTTCAACTTCTTCACCGAGACGAATCAAATTACCGCCTAGAACAGTGTAGCCTTGCCAATATTCTGGGTCGGCTTCGATTGATGCTCTTGCATAGGCAACGGCTTCGGTAAACAAATAATTTTTGCCGAGAGAGTCTGCAATGTCGCCTAAGAAGTATGGGTTGTTAGGACTGAAGGCATCAACCTGCTGCTGATACTCGGCCAAGTCGGCTTGACGGTCTTCTAACGCAGCCTTGGCTGCTAGAGTACTGAGAGACTTCAAGGATTCTGAGTTTAAAGCTAAGGCTCTGGCAAAGTATCCTTCGGCATCACTCTCTCGACCATTCAACAACGCTAACTGGCCGTAGGTTTCGAGCGCCACCACATTGTTTGGGTTTATGGTCAATGCTTGTTGCAATGCCCTTTCATCTCCCACTACCTGAGCAATGCCCACCAACGCAGGACCATACCTGCTATTAACATCCAAGGCTTCTTGATAAGAGCGCTCGGCGTCCACCGCATTAAATTTTTCTAAAAACAAATCTCCCCATAGCACGTGGGCCTCAAGGTTGTTCGGATTTGCTCTTGTGGCTTCGCTGAATAAGCTATTGGCATCGTGGAAATTATTGGTTAGCCAGCTCGCTAGTGCCACCATGCCGACATCTTCTGAGCTAAACACTAGCCCGTCGTTATAGCGGTCTATCGCTTGATATAAAATGTCGCTGGCCTTTGCTCTTTGGCCGACAAAATGAAGCAAACTGCCATACTGAACCAACGTCCGAACTGGCGGCTCGAACATCTCGCCGACAACTTCCTCAAGAATTGCCAGCGCTTGGCTCGATTGCCCTATAGATTGTTTTACTTCTGCAAGCTGTGTGCTGACCAAAGGAAATTCACTCTTAGGTGCACTGCCTATAGCCGCCTCGCACAGTCGAATTGCCTCTTGGTAGTTGCCCATCATCGCAAGCGAACGACTCGCACCCACAATGCCTTCATTTTTATCTAGGCCATCAGCCATCTGAAACACGTCGCTGGCTGCGGCGTAAGAACCAACCAGATAAAGCTGCTCGCCACGAAACAGCGGTGATTCATTCACACTGTTAGATTGAACCTCAGTCGGGAGGTTTAGACTGCTTACTTGAGCATAGATACTAGCGCTGTTCAAAAACAGGCTGGCAGCAAACGTACACTGCAATAAAGCGTTAAGGTTAAGGTTGAGTTTGTACATTGAACTGACCTGTAGTCCTGGCAAGATCCACAAGCAACACTTCCATTTGTTGCCAATAATCTGCCTCAATAAAATCGGCCTTGCGGCCCCTCAAAATAAAAACTGACCTTTCTATTTCTTGCATACGAGATTTAAGCGCTAAGGCTTCACTCGACAAATTGGCGCCGTCATCAACTAGCGAATCGATATAGGCAATTTCGGCGAGCCGGCCATCAGCATCGGCAACCACCGGACTCAATGAGAAAAGCGAATCACCATTATCATCCAAACCTGCATGTTCTGAAGCCAATCGCCCTTGTTCTTCGTACCAATTATCAACACTGACTTTTGCGTAGTTAAACGCTTCCAACATTGACACCCTATTATTCTTATCACGGTCACCATTACGAGAATCCAGTGCTTCGATAAAATAGCGCGAGAAAATTGGATCAAATTTTTCAGAAGGTGAACGCGTCGCGGAAATGACGACTCTGCCCTCTCCAGACAATGCGGCTGAAAAACCGTAGCTGGCGCTAGTAGAATTCACCACCACAATATTCTGCTGACTGAATTGGTCGAGTATTCTCGCAAACTGCACACCGGTCATGTCCGGCCCTACAATATTAAACTTTGCCTCTTCATCTGCGCCCGAGCCATGGCCAATCAAGAACACAGTGATCTGATCACCAGTCTTTACCGACCTTGCGAGAGCGCTAAAGGCATCGGTAATGCCCGCTTGAGTTGTGGCGCCATCCACTCTTTCATAGCCAACCCCCAAGTTTTCACCTTTATCGTGCAGTAGTGTGATCGCCTGTGAGCTATAACCATAGTCCCGGCCTAAAATATCATGTAGAGAGAACGCCCATTGCCTAAACTGCTGTTTGCTTTCATCCCCAATAGTGGGTCCGACCATAATCACGGCGTACTTATCTGAATTAGGCGCGTTAACAAAATACTGGTCGTTAGTTTTTGGCTCTTGAGCAAAACTCAACTGATAAAATACTGCCACTGCAATTAGCAGAATCTTGGCTTGATTGATTGATGATCCCAAACGTTTCATGACAAACCTTTAAGTCGGCGCATTATCCAATCCGCGCAGAGTAAAAATATAAGCAGCGCCAACAGCCATGGCGTGTCCCACAAATCAATTTGAACCTCACGAGAATAGGCATTCGGCGTGAACGCTATGGCCTCGGCGAGGGCTGAAACCTGATTTATTGGAAAATACGCGCCCCCGCTTTGCTCGGCTATTCTAGCCAATAAGCCGCTGTCCAATTGCGCGTTGGTGTACTCTCTAAGAGAAGGTGTTACAACGAAGGCAGTCGATTGAGCTAAGCCACCTGACCCTGCCCCCCCTGCTGCGCTCGAAACGTCGACTAACAGATTAAAAACACCTTCTTCTTCCACAATAAAGCTGGATCTGTAGACTCCATCGTCTGCTATATCCCATTCCATAGGTGTATCTGTAGCCCGATCTAGTGGATCAGTAGTTTGCAGCCATAGCGTGGCATTGTTGTCAGGCTGATACTCCTCGTTGAGCACCGTTGCAGTGACATTAACTTCATCACCGACATTGTAAAACTCTCGGTCGAAATCAATTGTTATGCGCTGCGGGGCGGACACTGCAAGCCATCTCAGTAGTTGTCGCCATAGAGTTTCATGGGTTTGGTCCACAGCGGACTGCATCATCTGCCAACGCCATGTACTGGCAGTTGTGATCGCCATGCTTCTGCCACTGCCGTAGCGCTGGTAGGCGATAACTGGCAAGGCTTGGTTTTGGTACTGTAGTAATGGGTGTTCTAATAAAACTGTCGCTCCCGGCTTGGCCCTGCCGGTAACGTAAACCCCTTGTAATGAAGGCAGCTGGCTCCAGACCAAGTCATTCTCAGAATCTGACCCGGCTAATTTTAGCAACGGAGAAAAACGCCCTGCATCACTCTTACGTGGAAAAAATTCTTCGCCGGTAGGATGGTTGCCGCGCTTAATGCCGCCGCGCAACTGAGGTGGCAAAAAGCCTTCCTCCACCAAGGTTATGGGCAGCAAATCTGCAATACCCGTTCCTATAAATTCTTCATCTACCATCCCCGTCATTAGAAAGCCGCCGCCGCGCTCCGCAACGAAGTCTTCTATCATCTGAAGTTGATCGGGGTTGAAGAACGAGGCCTCAATATCACCTAGAACCAATGCTTCGTATTGAAACAGCTCTTCCTTGCTCACCGGAAAACCACGGCTTAATTCGGTAGGTGACTCAATGCCTTGGCGATAATATTTTTCTGGCCCGGTTTGCAGATAGGTTGCCAGCCGCAAAGAATCGTCCCCATTGATAGCTCGACGAATAAATTTATATTCATTGCGAGGATGGCCTTCTAAATACAAGATATCCAAGGCATCTTTTTCGCTGTTGTCGACTAGAAAACTGTACTGATTATTCTGCGCTATTAGCTCTCCGGGCTGCAGCTCAACATCTAAGTCGTACACTATTCTCTCTTGTCGATCTGGCGACACATCCAACTCAAACCGAGCAGTCACCCCTTCAGCACCTAGAGTTACAGTTTTAGCAACTACTTCATTTTCGCCATCTTTTATAACCAGCTTTACTTCTTGGCCGGCGTAACCCTGATGAAGCAAGGACACCTGCACATTAAATACTGAGCCCTCCAAAACGGTTTTGGCGGCACTGACATCGACGATTCCGATATCATCAGGGATGTCTTCACTACCAACCCCAACTGTAAAAACCGGTATTTTTCTAATGCCCAGGTTTTGAGCCAGGGCGAGCGGGTTGGCATCGCTATTGTCAGCGCCATCAGTAACCAACACAATCCCGCCTAAAGGCAAGCCACTGAGCTGATCATCAACATAGGACAATGCCTGTTCAAGCGACGACGTCGTGCCGTCTTGCATCAGGGTGTCAAGGCTTGCAATTCGCGAAGTAGTCTTGTCAAACCGAAAACTACGAAGCTGAAAAGATTCACCCAGCTGTGCTAGCACACCGTCTTCGAAAAACGCTTCTGCTACAGCCTCTTGCCTAGTGCGACCCGACTCGAGATCTGCAATGGCCATGCTTGCGGAGTCATCGAAGAGAACTCCTAGATAGGTTTCTTGGGGTGACACCTGCACGGTGTTCATTACAGGCCTCAGCAAGCAAAATAGCAGCAATATTAATATGCCTGAGCGATTGGCCACTAAAAGCCCTTTCCAAAATGGGCTAATTTCTCTGGTAGTTTTTAAGTAGGTCAACCAAACACCAGCGACAATCATTGCCACTAATATTAGGAACACCCAGATAGGCACTGAATAAGCGAAGCTAAAGCTTCCCGAGCGCAGAGCAGAGAAAAGATTCGGTTCAGTGTATGGCATGGTTACTGACTAGGTTCTTCTGAATCTCGATTTTCCGAGAGGACACGGTAATACTCTTCGACAAGCTCGCGATAGGCTTCTGGAATATCTTCATCCGTAGCCGCATATAACTTTGAGTTAATGCTGTCGAGTTCTGCTTGCGCACGAAGAGCGCCTTCAAGCTCTATGATTGGTTGGAGCAACTGGTTAAATAGCTCAGGTTGGTTTAAGAAGTCTTCGATACCCTGCGCAGATAGCTGCTGGCGGATTGAGCGAGCATTGCCAATGGCCGAGTTATTACCTTGGTTTTGCGCCTGCCCTACCCGACCGCCTTGCTGCTGGCCTTCACGAGCCCCGCCAATTTGTGACCGACCGCCGCCTGGCTGAGCCCCAGACTGATTTTCTTGCACTTGTTGCGATAGTTGCTGCGCCAATTGCTGTGATTGTTGCAATTGCTCTCGCAGCTCGCGGATAGATGGCCCACCTAACCCTTGCTGATCACTTTGGCCATTCTCGCCAAACGCGGCGGCTTGCTCCTGCAGCTGTTCTATCTGCTCTCTAAGGGCCTCTGCATCGTTAGCTGCTTGCTGAACTCTGTCTGAGGCAGACCCTGAAGCTGCTGGATTTAGAGCCTGCAGAGATTGCACCAAACCCTCTAAGGGTGTTTGTAATTCCTGTTCTATATCAACCGACAAGTTCAACATGCCATTACGTAGTACTCGGTTGCTGGTTTGCATTTCTTCTTTGATTGGGCGCAGTTCGCGGGTCGCTGCCTGAGCGCCAGACATGAGGCGTTGATCCTCACTATCGCCTCTAGCAATAATCGCTCTGAGCATATCTTCAATTTCATCCAATCCGCGCTGCTGTTGCTGCTGCCTTTCAACTAAATCTTGCAGCGCTTGAGCCCCTCTCATTTCCTGTCTAGTTTGACCCAAGCCTTGCTCCTGAATGGTGTCTCGCAAAGCCTCCTGGAGCGAACGCTGTTGATTTAACAGTTGCTGACCCCGCTGACCTAAAGCCTGAGCCAGCTGATTGAGAGATCGTTCCGATTGATTGCCTAATTCTTTTTGCTGCTCACGCAAATTTTCTAACGCCTTTTGGCTTCTAGCTGCGGCAATGGAGGCACTATCACTGTCTGCTGCCTGCTGCATTTGTTCGGCCGCGCGCTGCAACGGGGATTGCTGCTGTGAACCGGCAGAACCGGAGGCCTGTGACTGGCTTTGGCTTTGTTGTCCGGGCTGTTGTTGGGATTGTTGGGACTGTTGAGATTGCTGAGA
>JBLGBD010000059.1:0-17332 GCA_047617585.1 Pseudohongiellaceae bacterium
ATCCGTCAAGCCTGGCAGCGGAATTGTAACTCAACTTGAGAATGGCAAGATCACATCACGGGTCGAGCGCATTGAGCCTAACCCCACGACCAACAAAGTAAAATGACCCAACAGCCATGACTCAACTACCCCCAAATGACCCGATCGTAGGCTAGAACTAGCCATTCCTTTCTCTCGCCAGCCCTTTAGCGAGATTCAATGCAACTGACAAAAAACGTCAGCTTGGCGCTACTTTTGACATTATCTACCGAATATTTAGGTGTAGGTAAATTTTACATTTAGCTTTTATATCAATAGCTTATAGAAAATTTGGGGCAATTCCGGGCTAAAATCCCTCGCCTACCCAACATTAATGTGACACAGCTAACAAAACTCAGCGGGCATGCCTTTCACTGGCTCTTTAAATGCTTATAGTAATTACCAAGGGCTGAGCGAACCGGCCCTAGTTGGCCTGGCAAAGCAACCAAGCGAAGGAACGTTCATCGCCTCAAAGTGCTTTCTAGGCTCCCGCTAAAAGATGAGATGTAACGCTTATGCTGTTTATTGAAAACCTGTTTATGCTGCTGTTCGGCCATGCACTGGCAGATTTCGTGGTTCAGCCAGAGGCGATGGGGCATGGCAAGAATCGCAACGATAAGATTCATGACAAAGAGCACAGCTTATTTCCCGTATGGTGGTATTGGCTAACAGCCCATGCCTTAGTTCATGGCGGGGTGGTTTTCCTAATCACCAACAGCCTAGTATTCGCCCTAATCGAAACAGTCATTCATTGGATCACCGACTATGCCAAATGCGAAGGCTGGATTGGTATGCATCAAGACCAAGGTATCCATATCGGTTGCAAAGTCGGTTACACCTTGTTTATGTAATACCTGCCCTGGATTGCCATTGCACCAAGCCAAGTCAAATTCTCATAAGCGGGCTCGAAAGATGTGACTGCTTGCGGCGAATTTCGTTACACTATCGCCCAACGTTACAATCGAATAGTCGAACCGGGCAAATAAATGAACAAACGTGAACAACAGCGCATAGTCAAAGAGCAGAAAGAGCAAGCCACTAAAGCGCGTCAAAAAACCCAAAAGCTGATAGGTAAAGCGTTTCTTTTCGGCGCGCTACCGCTACTGGTCCTACTGGTCCTTTATACCTATCTTAGCCAAGGCCCTACCTTCTCAACAGTAGAGATTGCTGAGAACGACCACCTTCGCGGCAACCGTCAAAACCCGGTGAGCATTGTGGTCTATGCGGATTTCCAATGCCCAGCTTGCGCCACGGAGCATGAAACCATGACTGCCTTATGGCCGTCGGTCAGAGATAAAGCCCACCTAATATTTCGGCATTTCCCCATCACTGCTGCCCACCCTAACTCATGGAGCGCATCGCTCTATGCAGAAGCCGCGGGAAAGCAAGGGAAATTCTGGGAAATGCATGACTTCCTGTTCGCAACCCAATCAATTTGGTCTACTTTACGCCCAGCTGAACCTGAGTTCGATGCCTATGCACTTGAACTGAACTTAGATATTGAGCAACTCAAGTTGGACATTAAATCAGATGAGGTAGTGAGTAAAATTCGCAATGATCAGCGAGGTGGCAACAACGCCGGTGTGTTAGCGACACCCGCGGTCTTCATTAATGGTCGTCTCCTTAGCAGACCCTCTAGAGAGCGAATAATTGAGGTTGTTGAAGAAGAATATGCTAATGCCGCAGGCTAGCTAGCACGGCTCTGCATAATCGCCCTGAACCGTTTTAACAGTGATGCCGCCTCAGGTGTCTCTTCCACTGCTGCGTGTAAGCAGTCAGCCTGTAGCCCTTCATTGTTGATGTCGCCACTACGAGCTTTGATATAGGCTCGAGTAGTGGCGCCAGTAAACTCTGGGTGGAACTGAAGCCCCCAAGTTACATCCCCTAAGCTAAAACCATGATTTCCATCTAACTCATTAAAGGCCAAACGCACTGCTCCCGCTGGTAGTTGAGTAACAGACTGTTGGTGAGAAGCGTTGGCTTTGAACTGCTCAGGCAGGCCCTTAAAAAGCGCATCCGCAGCCGCTGCGTCTGCAAGATCGATAGTGACTGTCCCAATCTCTCTGCCATTTGGATTGAAATCTACCTTGCCCCCGAAAGCCCAAGCTATCAGCTGGTGGCCATAACACACACCGAGGATTGGCACGGCTTTTTGGTGTGCCATTCGAATATAATCGGCACCAATGTAATTCCAGTCAGCAAGGTCAGTCACATAAGCCGGCGACCCGGTGATTATAATACCGCCAACGCTATCCAGTGGAGGTAGCGCTTCATTTAAATGTAGGGAGCACACCATAGTCTCGGTTTGCGCCAATTCGCAGCCGCTGCGGAACCAATCTTCAAAGTCTGTGCCGGCTTCCAGCAGTGCAGCTATGGTATTGCCGGTTTTGATAATAAGTAATGGCTTTGTCATTGGTCTATTCACTAAGTCTGATGATTAAGTATACTGTCTAATGAACGCCGACTAATCTCAATCCCTTATTGCAAAGCCTAAAGTAAATTGCGTGGCGGGCGTCAACTAAACAACAGCATTCGTTAACACAACAGCAGAGGATCTGGTGATGATAGGAAGAATTGACAGCTTATTTGGTCGCATGGGTGAAAATTTAAAAGACTCTAGTTGGCTCGTATTTCGGACACTATCCGCGGCAATGTTTATGACCCATGGCTACGCCAAACTGTTGGGCGAAAACCCCCAGCCAATGACCGGCGCGGGTATGACTAATATTGCGATCGGCGACCTGTTCTCCTACCCCCTGCCCATGGAAATTAACGCCCTTTTCATTGCCGGTGTAGTCGAACTGGTTGGCGGCGGTCTGATACTCATTGGGTTATGGACTCACCTTACAGCATTCATCGCATTCTTTATTATGGTCATGGCGTATTTAACGGCACACCTGGCTTGGTTCCCCACCCTCAATAACGGAGAGCTTGCTGCGATGTATATACTGACCTATCTCATCTTATTTTGTTACGGCCCCGGACAGTACAGCATAGACACTTGGATATCGGTGAGGCGGCAAGAGAAACAGCAAGCTAAAGCGGATGGTATGTAGGCAACTAAATAAGTTGGCTCCACTTCAGCCCTAGCTTTGCGCGCAGCAAGCTAGGGCTAGCTTGTTTAGATGCAAGCAGGCTAGATTGAATGGCCTATTCTGAATAATCAAAAAATGCTTTAGTCGCTTCGTACAGACTATAAACATCGACTTTGGAGCTCACCGCGTAAGGCGTATGAATGGAAAGCAGCGGCACCCCAAAATCTATCACCTCAATATTTTGACTTGAAAATTCCCCGCCAATAGTTCCACCGCCTGCGCTACCAACCTTGTAGGTTATTGTTTGCCATGGCACTTCATTGTCATCAAGTAATTTACGGGTCCATGCAACGAACTCAGAGTTAGCAGTATTACCTTGGCCGTAAAGCTTTAAGTTCACGCCATAACCTAGTTTAGGTGCGTTGCCCAATTCCCAGGCGCCAGGATTTTGTGGGTTCACCCCGGGATTAACATCAATAGAAATAAATTTAGTGTTGCGCAGCGACTTTCTAAACACCGGCTCTCTGTAATCTTCGCCTAACTCGGAATACAGCAAGCGAGACAACAGATCGGCAAAATACTGGGAATGGGCGCCAGTATTATTTCGATTTCCCACCTCTTCGTTATCGACTAGATAGGCCATCGTGGTTTTTTGCGGCCTATCTACTTCGGCAATAGCTCTAAGTGTGGCATAGGACGCCAAGCGGTCATCTTGCCCGTAAGCGGCAATGAGACCTCTATCAAAGCCTAGATCGCGAGGTGCGCCGGCTGGGACTAATGACAACTCAGAAGACACTAGGTCAGCCTTGGTGACTCCGTACTGCGATGCAAGGTACGCCAGCACCTGTTCAACGACTTCACCGCCTTCGACTGCGTCAGGTATATGCCCGACCACAGGATCTAAGTCCTCTGGACCGATAAAATCTGCCAACGACTTTGAGTTGCGATCACGATCAACATGGGGCGACAATTCTGGAATCATGAAAATGGGATCGTTGTCATCAAGGCCAATTGATACAGGAACAGTCGTTCCATCTTTCTTGTCGATTCTGCCCATTAACGCAAGGGGTAGATTGGTCCACTGATGGAACTTGATGCCGCCATGATAATTTGTTTGAAACAAGGCAAATTCGCTATTGTCATAGAGGGGCCGGCCTTTTAATTCCAGCCTAGGAGAATCAATATGCGCCCCCACAATGTGATATCCCTCAGTCAAAGACTCCGTCCCTATTACCAGCAGGCTGATAGTACGATCCCGATTCACCTCATAGATCTTTGCTCCAGGTCGGAGCCTAGTGCTGTCGGTTAGCTGAGAAAAGCCATTAGCCTCCGCAAAAGCCACCGCTTGAGTGACAAAACTAAGCTCCGTTCGCGCCAGATGAATAAACGCTTTGTAGTCTTCCGCAAAGGCAAATACCGCGTCCCGCTCCGCTTGAGACATTCCCACCCAAGAGGATTTACAGTCTAAAGTATCAACACATCCGCTATCGTTTTGGGCCAAAGCTGCCGAGCTCATAAAGACAAATAGACCTATGGCTGAAATTAATCTTCGCATTGTCATCACCTACCTCTTAGTTAAGGAAATACCAGTCAATTGATTAAGGATTGGGAAATTTGTTTAAGCAGTCAATAAATAGTTTATTGTCTATATTACCGCCAGAAAGGATAACTGCAACTCGCAACCCTTTGACCGGGAGCTTATTGTGCAATAGAGCAGCAAGGCCCACTGCCCCGCCGGGCTCGATTACCTGTTTCAGATATCGAAAGGCGTAACTCACCGCGTGGGCCACTTCAGCTTCGGACACCACTAGAAATTGATCCACCAGTTTTGAATTGATTGCCCAAGTTAGTTCACCAGGCATGGTCGCCATTAAGGAGTCGCACAGGGTAGCTGAAGTACCCGTAATTTTAACTCGCTCGCCGCTGCTCTTGGACTGTCGATGATCGTCAAAGTGCTCTGGCTCGACTCCGATCACTGCAGTTTTGGGTGAAAGCGCTTTCACAACAGTAGATACCCCTGCCATCAAGCCGCCGCCGCCCACAGGACTTATTACAACATCAGGTGCCTTACGCCGATCTTGCAGCTGACGCATCAACTCGAGAGCGCAGGTACCTTGCCCTGCAATAATATAAGGGTCATCAAACGCTGGCACCAAGACCGCACCAGTCGAATCGGCGATATCTGCGGCTATCTCCTCTCTTGACTGAGTATGACGATCGTAAAAGATGATTTCCGCACCCAGAGCTTGGGTCGCGTTCTTCTTGATATTGGGAGCATCCGTTGGCATGACAATAGTTGCGTGCATACCAAGTAATTTGGCTGCATAGGCTATACCTTGGGCATGGTTACCAGATGAAAATGCCACAACTCCTTTAGCTTTTTCTGCCGTATTTAACTGACACAAACGATTGTAGGCGCCCCTAAATTTAAAGGCCCCAATGTGCTGCTGATTTTCTAATTTAAAAAATACTTCTGCTTGGAGTGCTTCGTTTAGATAATGGGATTGACTAACTGGAGTCTCGAGGGCTACATCATAAATACGCGCAGCCGCGTCTTCAATGTCTTTAATACTCACAACCATGAGAAACCATTCCCCAATAACTAATTAGTCTTTGTTGGAAAGCTTGCGGCTATTTGCAATGCGCCTATTTCTAGCGATCTTCCGCGGTGATAGATCTTGATCTTTTTTAGTGAACGGATTGCCATCGCTCTTCAGCTCTATTCGAATCGGCGTGCCTTCAAGTTTCAGTGCTTTGCGGAATGATTTTTCCAAATAGCGTATATAGTGCGCAGGTACTTTATCTGTCTGCTTACCGTGGATAACTATAATAGGCGGGTTATGTCCACCTGCATGGGCATAGCGCAATTTGATCCGGCGGTTGTTGATAACCGGGGGTGCGTGATCTGTTACTATGTCCTGCAGCACCTTAGTTAACACATTGGTATGCAACACTTTGTTTGCAGATTCATAGGCGCGGTGAATGGACTTGTAGATATCGCCAACACCGGTCCCATGCAGCGCCGAAATGTAGTGAATCGTTGCAAAATCCACAAAGGTAAAGCGACGCCGAATTTCTGTTTTGACGAACTCCTTTTCCGCTTGCTCCATGCCATCCCATTTGTTGATGGCAATGACTAATCCTCGGCCACTATCCAACACATAGCCCAGTAAGTGAAGGTCTTGCTCAACCACGCCGGTTCTCGCATCGACTATAAGAACCACCACATTCGCATCTTCTATAGCTTGCAAAGATTTAACTACCGAAAACTTTTCAACGGTTTCAATGGTTTTGCCACGCCGTCGAATACCTGCCGTATCGATCAGGGTGTAGTCTTGATCACGACGGGTAAATGGGATGTAGACACTGTCTCTTGTCGTGCCTGGCTCATCATAAACAATGACTCGATCTTCACCCAGCATACGGTTTACTAAGGTCGATTTACCGACGTTAGGCCTTCCGGCAATAGCGATTTTGATACCGTGAGCAACAACACCCTCTTCCTCGCCTTCAGCCACAGTCCAAGATTCTTCCAAGACTTGGGTCAGCATTTGGGTGACACCCTTACCCTGAGTGGCAGTAATCGGAAAAACCTGCGCCATGCCCAGCGAATAAAACTCTGACATAGCCTGATCTGGGTCTAAGCCGTCAACTTTGTTGACAACCAAATAACTGGTTTTGTTATTCTTGCGTAGGTAATCGAGGATTAGGGTGTCGTCTGGGGTTAGACCGTCGCGGGCATCTACTAAGAATAAGCAAATATTGGCCTCATCAATAGCAAGCAATGATTGCGCCGCCATTGCCGCGTCTATACCCTCTTCATAGCCTGTAATGCCGCCCGTATCGATAGCAATAAAGGGCTTCCCAGCAATGATACCTTCACCGTACTTTCTATCCCGGGTCAATCCAGGAATATTAGCCACAAGTGCATCTCGGCTCTTAGTTAAGCGATTGAATAGGGTAGATTTTCCAACGTTTGGACGACCAACGAGTGCTATAACTGGCCGCATGATTTAGACCTTAAGAATGAATTCGAATTTAATGTTTTATTGGAGTGAGAGAGAGACTAAACGACCACTGTTACCATAGACATAGAGCTTGCCATTAACAGGGATTAAATTAGCCCGTATTCCATCGTTGTCGATTTGAGTCCGGCCGACGATAGTACCGTCCACCTGCGAGATTAAGTGAACATAACCTTCAAAATCAGCTATAGCGATATAGTTGCCAATGGCCGCTGGCGCAGTTATGGCTCTGAATTCTAGATCATCGTTTTCCCAGACTAAGTCCTCACTGTTGTCTCTTATAGCCACCACATGACTGGTATCGTCACTGTAGTACAAATTACCAAAACCTCGGGCTAAACCGTGAAAACTAGACGCCTCTTTGCCCCAAACAATACGCCCGGTGGCCACATCAAATGCCATTAAGTTTCCTTGATAGCTAGAAGCAAGAATCCGATTGCCGTCCAGTAACAAATCGCCGTCAACATCTATCACGCGATCGATGTCGTAACGACCTTCAGGAATTGCGACGCGCTCTTCCCAGCGAAATACTCCGTCTTGCGCAGCAACAGAGACCAGTGTGCCATTGCTAAAACCAGCAACCACTGATCCAGCACCGGTAAAAAGTGGCTGACTAGTGCCCCGCAGAGTCAACGCTGGCAAATTCGATTCATAGATCCAGCGCTGCACACCTGACTCAAAATCCAGCGCCACCAGTTTATCGTCCACCGTCAGTGCAACGACCACATTGCCATTGGTTTGCGGCGCTGACAGTACTTCGCTGGAAACAGTTGTGCGCCACTTAATCTCGCCATCGGCTTGGTTCATCACAACGACTTCGGCGTCCTCCGTACCCACCATAACCACGCCGTTTCCAGCACCAACCCCGCCTGTGATAGACAGGCTAAGGCGCTTGCGCCAACGCACTGAACCATTCGCTATATCGACTGCAACGATAGTTCCATCCTCGCTGGCAGCATAGACAGTAGCGCCGTCGACTACCGGTGTAATCTCGTTGTATTTTCCACCCTGGCCATTCCCAACATTGAGACTCCAGTCACGCCGAAGATTCACTTGGCGATTGATATCGACTAATTCTTTGGGAGGATCAACTTCGTCGTCAGAAAACCAAGTTAGCGGGTTATAGCTAAAACCAGAACATCCAGTTAAGAACAGTAGGCTCATCGTCACCCATACTTTTGCAGTGACAGTGAAATAGCCAACCGCAGGCGTGTTTGTTTGGGTAGTCGGCTTAAGGTTCATTAACTATCGTCAGCCAAGTTATCTAACTTCATTCGCAAGCCATCACTGCTAGAACCGACTTGCTGCGCAGCCTGATAAGATTCTCTAGCTTCTAGGGTTCTACCTAAGGCGAGGTAAATATCCCCTTGTAACTCGGCAAAACCTGCTTCAAAGTCTTCCGGCGCTATACTAGTAGCCACCACAAGCGCGGCCTCATTATCGCCTTTGGCAAGTAAAACCCGGCCCAAGCGCAACGTCGTAGTTAGCTGTAGCCCTATATCGGGAGAGACTAAAAGTCCTTCTCTGGGATTATCTAAAATCCATCTAAGAGACTCCTCGGCCGCCTCTAAATCTGAGCCCAGAACTTGCTGCTGAGCAGCAAATAGCGCTGCGAACCGTGAATAGGAAGTTGTGCCGTGCTCCTGCCTCAGTTCCATCGCCAAATCGATAATGGGCTGCGCGTTTGCACCGTTGACTGTGGCTGCAGGGTCAGTATTGACCAGGACCAGAATTTCTTCATAAAGATCCGACGCCGCATTAGATTGCGCAATCTGGGAGTTCTGCCAGAATGTCCAGCCTCCATAACCACCGACAATCACCACGACCGCCAGCATTAGCTGCTTGCCATTTTCTTCCCACCATTTCTTGAGGGCTTCGATTGTTTCTTCTTCTGCCGCGTTAATCGCCACGACTTACTCCTATTTCTGCAGGCACGCTTAGTTAAACTGGATGTGTCGCTAAAACGCTAGTTACAGCTCATCACTGCTGTATTCCACAGCACGAGTTGAGCTTCCAAATTAAGACCGCGATTTTACCTGTTTGTTGGGACACTCGCACGAGAATGTGCAGATTCATTATGAAATGCTTAGAAATTCAGCCAATTTGGCTTCAATTTCTGCAATATCGACGGTTTCGGTATCTCCTGCATCATCCAGACGGCGTATTTTTACTGATTCCACGCCGGCAACCTCATTGTCCGCCTGCTCTAAAATCACAGCAACATCCGCACCGCTGGCGTAAGCACGCTTTAACTGAGCATTGAACTTACCACCGCCACAGTGATGCAAGATTCCCAGGTGAGGGAAACGCTCACGTAATCGCTTGGTCAGCTGTAGACTCTTGGCTGTCAGACCATCTCCAACTGTTACCACATACAAATCAATGGGCTTGAGACTAGCAACAGGCACCTTGCCCAATTCATCCAACATGAGAACAATTCGTTCCTCACCAATGGCAAACCCCGCCGCTAGGGTTGGCTTGCCACCCAATTGCTCCACTAACCCGTCATATCTGCCGCCGCCGCACACTGCACTTTGAGCCCCCAAGATATCGGTGGTCCACTCAAAAACGCAGTTATTGTAATAATCCAAACCCCGCACTAGCTTGGCATTTTCAATGTAGGAGATACCAACAGCGTCGAGCAGCTGTTTTAACTGCACATAATGCTCGGTACTCGATTGGCCGACAAAATCCGCAAGCTTAGGGGCATCATGAAGCGCCGCTTGTACTTTGGAATTTTTCGAGTCTAGTACTCGCATGGGGTTGCTATACATACGGCGCTTAGCATCTTCATCTAACTCATCTATCTGTAACTCGAGATACTTAGTCAGGGCCGCCGCATAATTTTTACGGTCCTGGGAGCTGCCAATGTTGTTAATTTCTAAACCGAGGTGGTCGAGGATATCCAGTTCTTGCCAAAGGGCATGGGAGACTGAAATAACTTCTGCATCAATGTCCGGGCCAGGCATACCAAAGGCTTCGACACCAAATTGATGGAACTGACGATAGCGCCCCTTCTGCGGCCGCTCGTGGCGAAACATGGGCCCGTGATACCACAGCCGCTGCTGCTGATTATAAAGCAGACCATGCTGATCGGCAGCACGCACACACACCGCTGTACCCTCCGGCCGCAGACTCAGATTGTCGCCATTGCGGTCGTCGAAGCTGTACATCTCCTTCTCAACAATATCGGTCACCTCGCCAATGGAGCGCTTAAATAGTTGAGTTTGCTCAACAATAGGAAACCGAATTTCTTGATAGGCATAGCGCGACACAACTCGCTTGAAAGCCTCTTCAAGATATTGCCAAGTAAGGATTTGTGCAGGAAGGATGTCATTCATCCCTCTGATTGCTTGAATTTTAGCCATAGTTGATTTATTTACTGCTTGCTCGTGGCAATAATGTCTTTTTCAGCTGCTTGTTTTTTTGCCACTCTTTCTCGAACCATGGCTTCAAGTTCATCCACTAGGTTTTCATTGCTAATCTTGTGGTTTGGCTCGCCTTCGATATAGGCCAGATTGCTCGGGCTTGCCCCGGTTAGTCCTATTTCGGCCAACTTCGCTTCACCCGGACCATTGACAATGCAGCCAATTACAGCGACATCGATTGGCGTTGTGATATCTTCAAGGCGGGACTCAAGTTCGTTGACCACTGCAATCACATCGAAGTTTTGTCTTGAGCAACTTGGACACGCCACCAAATTAACGCCTTTGTACCGCAACCCTAAGCTCTTTAAAATATCGAAGCCTACTTTCACTTCTTCAACCGGATCCGCGGCAAGGGAAATTCTAATGGTATCGCCAATACCATCCATTAGCAGTGCTCCTATCCCTATTGCTGATTTTACTGTGCCCGACCTTAAACCGCCCGCCTCAGTAATACCCAAATGGAATGGCTGGTCTATTTGCGTGGCAAGAGACCGATAAGCACTAAGGGTCATAAATATTTCCGAAGCTTTCATGCTAATTTTAAAATTATCGAAATTAAGCCGGTCTAATATGTCGATTTGTATCATGGCAGATTCAACCATTGCCTCTGCACTTGGCTCTTTGTATTTGCGCAGCAAGTTTTTGCCCAGAGACCCAGCATTTATACCGATTCGTAGAGGAATACCCTTGTCTTTTGCACTATCCACCACGGCCCGGGTTCTGGATTCCGAACCGATATTACCCGGGTTAATTCGCAGGCAATCTACTCCGTATTCCAGCACTTTCAAGGCAATCCGATAGTCAAAATGGATGTCTGCAACAAGCGGGACTTTAACTTGTGACCTTATTTGTTTAAATGCTTCGGCCGCGTCCATGGTGGGCACGGATACTCTTACAATATCAACGCCTGCATTTACCAGTTTTTGAATTTGGCCCAGTGTTGCTGGCACATCTGTGGTTTCGGTATTAGTCATGCTTTGAACAGAAATAGGCGCATCGCCGCCCACGGCCACATTGCCAACCATTATCTGTCGCGTTTTGCGTCGCTTGATGAAAGAGTCGCCTCTCATTATTCTAGCCCTACAGTAAGTCTTGCAGAATTGTCGACACGGATATCAGCACTAACATCAATCGTGTTGCCGTTGAGAGTAAGTTCCGCGAAAGGCGCATCACCCAAAAGCACGTCAAAAGGCGCTGTGCCTTTAACCTCTAGTCTATCGCCGGTCACAAGTAAATCCCGGTAAATTTGACCTTGAGAAGTGTCGCTTATTTCGACCCAGCTTTCCCCTGAAAAATTTATAAGCAGTACATCTTCACCTACCGCTTCGACGTAAATAATTTGATCGCTATTGCTGGCTTGGGCTGCGACAACCCTTAGAATTTCGCCGCCGCCAGTAACCCCGGCGTCGCTAGTAAAGCCAGCCACAACGGGTTGAGTCGCAGGTAGACTAGTTTGAGCTGCGTCATTTAATACTTCAGCAGTTAGGGTGGCACCCTCGACAAGAGAAACCCCTTCTTCACTAACGACGAACTGTTGGCTATCCTCAGGATTGTCAATATCCGGTTGAGCTTGACCCATATCGCTCAGCGCTTGGCCAGTTGGAATTGATGTTTGAGGCGTCGTAGCTGATGAAAACACCGCTGATTCAAGTGCAGAGCCAGGCCTTATTTCCGCTGTAGTTTGAGGAATTGGTTGAGGAATTGGTTGAACGATTGGCAGGGCTGTTGGTTGCGCAGTTGGAATTATTGCCGCCTCAGGTTCAGATTCAGATTCATTGCTTGAATAATTCACCAACCAAAGTCCAACAAACAACGTCACAAACAGAACTACTGAGGCAATTACCCAAGGCCGATTTTTATCCTTTCGCCGGCGAACTTGGATACGTGTTTTCTCTTTAGCAACGTCCAGTTCTTTCGCTATATGAGCGTTGTAACTCGCCATCACTGGTGCAACATCCATTCCAAGCAACATGGCATAGCTCTTGATGTACCCTTTAGCAAAAACGTTGCCAGGTAATTTTTCAAAGCTATTGGACTCTATAGCTCGTATGTAATGCATAGTGATGTGCAGGTCATCCGCGACCTGTTTTTCAGTTAACCCTTGCCGCTGCCGCTCGGTATTTAATAGTCGTCCAACGTCGGGCAAACCTTGCTCTGCAAAATCCGGGTTTTCCTGCACATTATTTTCTGCGTTACTTTGATCTGTCATTTTGCATAGTTTGATACACCTGATACTCAGGCGAATCTTGATATAAGGTAGTAAGCAGCAAAGAAAAATCCCTAACGATCTTTTGATTTTGGAACTTTCCTTCTATGAGAATCCCCGCAAGCAGTGCTTTGGGGGAGTGGGGCAGGCTGTAAAAAGCCACCGTTGTCAAATACTGACTAAAGGCCATACGAGCGGCTTGCCAGTTTTCCTGGTCATAGCGAATCCGCGCTAATTCTAAGGACGAAAGATAAAGGTTAGAGTTTAGCTGTAAGGCTCTTTGAAATGCAGTCGCTGCCTCGGCATTTTTATCAACCATTATTGCGCTGCGACCTAGATTCTCAAATGCCGTTGCCCTGCCCTCGTAGGTACTATCGGTGACAACTAGCTCTAGCTGTGCATAAGCTTCGACGTAATCTTGTTGGCTAAACAATAAGGCAGCGTAGTTGTTTCTGGCGCGGGAGTTATTCTTATCCAAGCTAATAGCACGGAGAAAATTCTCGGCGGCTAAGTCGATATCTCCTTCCCGTTGAAACACCATCGCAAGCACCGTGTAGGCAGCCGAATGGCGAGGGTCTAGACGAAGCGCATTGTTGGCGTTGCGTCTGGCGCCTGCCATATCGCCAGCATCAAAGTACCCTGCTGCCAAGTTGATGTAGTCTTCAATCGCTTGTGATTCTGATGCAACCGCATTGAAACCACCGGTGGTTGTGGTTACGCAACCACTAACAAACACGGCCATGCACACAATAGTAAAACCACGTCCGAGCCGTGACAGCATAAACTTTGCGTTAACACGATTAGTCATAGCGTTGGCCTGAACAAGTTCAATATCCCTCATAGTCTGTCGGCAGACACGGCTAAATTATCAGCCCGATCAAAGTTTTTTGTCTTCAGCGCAGCGGCTGTTTTATGCCTTAGGCTGCGCTTAGTCTGATCATTCACTGACCCCACTAGCTGACCACATGCCGCGCCAATATCATCTGCGCGGGTCGTGCGCACAGTCACTGTGTAGCCTTCTTTTTGTAGAATTTGGCGGAAGTTAGTCACCGATGACCCGCTGGGAGTTCGGTAATCACTCATTTCAAACGGGTTAAATGGGATTATATTGATCTTGCAAGGAAAGTCTTTTAACAACTGCGCTAGTTCTCGAGCATGTTGACGATGATCATTAACGCCCGCAATCATTGTGTATTCAATAACCGGAACACGCTTGTCTGGCAAGCTTGCCATATAACCGGAAACGGATCGCAGCAATTCTGCGATAGGGTATTTTTTGTTAATCGGTACTAATTGATTGCGCAGTTCATCGTTAGGCGCGTGCAGAGAGACGGCCAATGATGCATCCGTATAGTCCTTCAGTTTATCAATCGCTGGCACGACGCCAGAAGTGCTAATGGTTACTTTGCGCTTCGACAATCCATAAGCACAGTCTTCCATCATAATTGAAATAGCTTCCATGACTGGATCGAAATTTAAAAGCGGCTCACCCATGCCCATCATGACAACATTACTGATGGGTCGATTGGTTTTTCCCGCGAACCCATCTAACTCTTTAACAGCCCACCACAATTGACCAACGATTTCGGCCACCGTGAGGTTGCTATTGAAACCCTGCTTACCTGTGGCGCAGAAACTGCAGTCCAAGGAGCAACCCGCCTGTGACGAAATGCATAAAGTACCCCTGGTCGCTTCAGGAATGAAAACCATTTCTACCCTACTGCCACTGGCCACTTCGACGATCCATTTTCTAGAGCCGTCGGCGGAGGTGTACTCCTCAACTATGGTAGGGAATTTGATTTGAGTTGATTCCACCAGCTTAGAGCGCAACGACTTACTGATGTCAGTCATTGCCTCTAGGTCTGTGATACCGCGCTGATGAATCCACTTAAGAACTTGATCAGCATGGAAAGGCTTTTCGCCTAGTTGCGTGAATAGCGCCCGCAGTTTGGTCCGGCTGAGTCCAGCAAGATTTGGAAGTGATGTTTGAATCATACTCACCTAACCTCTGCGGGCAAACTAACTTAGGAGCGGAGTTCGTCTGCGCTGAAAAAGTAAGAGACTTCTCTCTCTGCTGATGTAGTGGAATCTGAGCCATGTACCGCATTCGCATCGATTGAAACCGCGAAATCAGCTCTGATAGTTCCAGCGGCTGCGTCGGCTGGGTTTGTTGCACCCATTAGCTCACGATTCGTAGCGACGGCGCTTTCGCCCTCAAGCACTTGAACCATTACAGGGCCAGAGGTCATAAATTCGATTAGGTCACCGAAAAACGACCTACCTTCATGTTCCCCATAGAAGCCACCCGCAGACTTGTCGTCCAACTGTAGCATTTTTGCAGCAACAATTTTTAGACCCGCTTTTTCAAACCGGCTGTAGATTTCGCCAATCACGTTCTTGGCAACTGCATCAGGTTTAATAATAGATAAAGTTCGTTCGATCGCCATCATAGCTCCCAGTAAATAGGTATTTCAAAAGAGCGCGCATTATACGCGAAAATACTGGCATTTTGTACGCTATTTAAGATAAAAACCCTGTATTTCAGGGTTTTTATCAACGATTTCTTCAATCTAGGCAGCTTCAATAGCCTCTAGGATTTTCTCCTCGCTACGCTCGGGATGCTCGTCCGCTAAAGACATGGCAATGTCGAACCTAGCAGTCCATTTTATGACCTATCTTCGGCTAGTGACCTATCACCCCTTCGGTCAATCGTGAGCTGCAGGCGACAGCTAAACCACGCCCATAGATATTGAACTTCGCATCGTCAAAAATACCGTTTGCATCAACGTTGATTTGCAAGCGCACTACACTGCCGCAGGCTCGAGCGCCAACCCTAACTGCTCCGACGCTATTGTGGTTATCATCAAACCTACCAATATTGAGGGGATTTGGGCAATAATCGAGAGCTTGATCTGTACCAGGCGCGCTTCCCTCTGCTATTTAATGCGCCGCCCGTTGCACTGCACTTGAATCAACGCCGTCTTTGAACATGCCCCATGACGGCGATAAATCTCTAAGTGTAGCGACGGCTTCGCGAATCTTTACAATTGAATAATCTATTTCTTCTTCTGTCGTAAACCGGCCGATAGATAACCGCAGTGAGCTATGAGCCAATTCATCATTGAGCCCCAATGCCCTTAAGACGTAAGAAGGCTCGAGACTTGCTGAAGTACATGCAGAACCTGAAGATACGGCGAGGTCTCTAAGCGCCATCATTAGCGACTCGCCTTGTACATAGTTGAAGCTGATATTCAAATTACCCGCGACTCGGCTGTTTATGTCACCGTTGACATAGACTTCTTGCATCTCTTGAAGCCCGTCGAGCAAACGCTTCCGCAGCGCCATAACTCGAACATTCTCCTCGGCCATTTCTTCTTTGGCAAGGCGGAACGCTTCGCCCATACCGACGATTTGGTGGGTAGCCAAGGTGCCAGAACGCATACCACGCTCATGCCCGCCGCCATGCATCTGAGGCTCAATTCGAACCCGTGGGCTTCTGCGCACAAACAATGCGCCGATACCTTTAGGACCGTAGGTTTTATGCGACGTCAAAGACAGTAGATCCACCTTCATAGTCTCCATGTCTATTGCTATTTTACCAGTGCTTTGAGCCGCATCGACATGCAACAGTACGCCCTTCGCGCGAGTGACCTCGCCAATCGCAGCGATATCAGTAATCACTCCAATTTCGTTATTCACATGCATCAAAGACACTAAAATAGTGTCTGGACGAATCACCGCCGCAACGTCTGCAGGGGTTATAAGGCCTTTTTCTGAAGGATCCAGATAAGTCACTTCATAGCCTTCTCGCTCTAGCTGCCCGCAGCTGTCGAGCACGGCTTTATGCTCAATCTTCGACGTGATGATGTGCTTGCCCTTGTTGTGATAGAAGTGGGCGGCCCCTTTAATAGCAAGATTGTCCGACTCTGTTGCGCCCGAGGTCCATACTATTTCCCGGGGATCGCTGTTGATTAAATCAGCAACTTGACGACGGGCGGCCTCAACCGCTTCTTCCGCTTTCCAACCCAACATGTGTGAGCGCGATGCCGGGTTGCCGAAATTTGCGTCTAAGGTTAAACACGCGGCCATTTTAGCCGCAACTCGAGGGTCACAGGGAGTGGTCGATGAATAGTCCAAATAAATAGGAAAATGCATTTAGGTATAACTCCAATAATAAACTGTATTAAACGCTAGCCAGAGGAACTCGATTGGAGTCGAGACTGCCTGCTTCTAGCACTCTATCGCGCACTAAAACCTGCCTTCTATCCTGTTGCTGGGCTATTGTTTTGACTTCGCGCTTGGCGACTAAATCGGCAAGACTAATATTTTCTAAGAAATGATGAATTTGCTGGCTCAGATCTGCCCAAAGGTAGTGGGTAAGACAAGTGTCACCGTCCTGACAATTACCGGCACCTTTGCACTTAGTAGTATCAACTGATTCATTCACCGCATCGGCAATTTGGGCGATGAAAATTGCGTCTGCGTCGCGGCTCAAGATATATCCACCGCCTGGGCCTCGGATGCTGTTAACCAATGAGCTTTTGCGCAGTTTTGAAAAAAGCTGCTCAAGATAAGACAGTGAAATACCCTGTCGCTGAGAGATATCAGCTAGGCAAACCG
>JBLGBD010000060.1:0-17263 GCA_047617585.1 Pseudohongiellaceae bacterium
GCGCTGGAACAGGTCGAAAGGGCGATAAATAGGCAAGCAAGTGACAAAACAGGTGTAATGCGCATAATTTTAGGGTGCTGCTGGCTTCCGAATAAGCATTGATTGTAGCAGTTTGTTTTCAGGGATACAGAACCCCTTCGATACCATCACACTATTAAACGACCAATGACCGGCTACGGTTTTCAATAAGGTTGATGGGAAGTCTGTCTCAGATTTAGTACTATAGCGGGCTTTTTACTGCCCGCGATCTCATTTTAAGCTATGTCACTAGTGTTAGTTGGAATCAATCATACAACAGCCTCGATCGCTCTTCGGGAGAAAGTCGCGTTTCCGCCCGAAAAGTTGGGCGACGCCCTGAAAGAAGTCTGCGGTCTTGCCGCAGTCAATGAAGCTGTTATCGTTTCCACCTGCAACAGAACAGAGATTTATCTTGATTGTTCAGTTAGCGGAGATTCAGCGGACGACGAACCCAGCGGCAGTCAAGCGGAAAAAAACCGTCAGCTAATTGATTATCAGCAAAGAATTTCCCAGTGGTTGGCTCAATTCCATCAGCTGCCTCAATCTGAGCTAGACTCCAGCTGTTATGTTGCTGGCGACGATGACGTGGTTCGTCATTTGATGCGGGTGGCCTGTGGGCTAGATTCCATGGTTTTGGGCGAGCCTCAAATTTTCGGGCAAATAAAATCAGCCTTCGCTTTTTCTAAAGATTTGAATGTTGTTGGGGCTGGCTTGGGCCGTGCATTTCAAGACGCCTTCACAATTGCCAAGGAAGTACGCACTGATACGGCTATTGGCGAAAACCCAGTCTCTGTGGCGTTTGCCGCAGTGGCGTTGGCAGAGCGAATTTTTTCTAATCTGGCGTCATTGAGTGTGCTTTTAATCGGCGCTGGCCGCACCATAGAGTTAGTTGCCAGACATTTGTCGGAGCGGGGAGTGACTCAAATTACAGTGGCCAACCGCACTTTAGATAATGCGTTAGAGCTAGCATCTAAGTTTGCGGCGAAAGGGGTTTTGCTGTCCGATATTCCCCAGCACTTGATTCACACCGACGTGGTTGTGTCATCTACTAATAGTCAGTTGCCCCTGTTAGGCAAAGGCGCGGTTGAGCGAGCTTTAAAGCAGAGGCGGCATAAGCCTATGCTGTTGGTTGACCTTGCAGTGCCTCGGGACATAGAGGAAGAAGTGGGCGATATTCCAGATGCCTACCTGTACAGTATTGATGATATTAGCGCGGTGATTGAGGACGGGGTAAAAAGCCGAACCGAAGCTGCGGCACAAGCTCAGTCGATTATTGACCGCGGTGTCGAAGAGTATCGAAAGCACGTAAACGCGCTCAATGCCGTGGCAACCTTAAAAGCGTTTAGAAATAAGGCCGACGAGATTCGAGAAGCCGAGCTGCAGCGAGCTTTGAAAGCATTGGAAAAGGGTGAGTCAGCTCAAGATATTATTGCTTCTTTAGCCCGCGGGCTTACCAATAAACTCATTCACTCGCCTTCAGTAGCAATGAAAAAAGCCAGCGCTGAGGGCAGAGACGAGATTCTAATTTTAACCCAAGAGTTGTTTGACTTGTCCACCGACGACAAAAAAAAGAGTAGTTAAGCCAACCGCTATTAATCGACCTAACCCCTATTCATTTAACGAACATTCTTTATGAAAGATACGATAAAAAATAAACTCGATGCATTAACCGATCGCTTTAGTGAGTTAGAAGCACTGCTGAGCGATGCTGAAATTATCACCGATCAAAATAAGTTTCGGGATCTTTCCAAAGAGTATTCGGAAATAGAAGATGTTGTGAAAGCCTACGGTAAATTTGAAGCGGTATCCAACAACTTAGCCCAAGCCATGGAAATGCAGAAGGACCCTGATCCTGAAATTCGCGCGATGGCCAATGACGAGATCGAATCTACCAAAGAAGAACTCGAACAGCTTGAAGCGGAGCTGCAGCTGCTTTTATTGCCTAAAGATAGCAAAGACAAGCTTAACGTCTTTATAGAAATTCGGGCCGGTACCGGCGGCGACGAGGCGGCGATTTTTTCCGGCGATTTGTTTCGCATGTACTCGCGCTTTGCTGAAACTCAAAATTGGAAAATGGAGCTTATCAACGAGCGCCAAGGAGAGCACGGCGGCTACAAAGAAATCGTTGCCCGGGTTGAAGGCGCTAACGTGTATGAAAAATTAAAATTTGAGTCGGGCGCCCACCGAGTGCAGAGGGTTCCAGAAACAGAAACTCAGGGTCGCATTCATACCTCTGCCTGCACTGTGGCCATCATGCCTGAGATCGAAGGTATCGATGAAATTGAAATCAACAAAGCTGATCTGCGAGTGGACACCTTTAGAGCCAGTGGCGCCGGTGGTCAGCACGTTAACAAGACTGACTCCGCCATTCGTTTGACTCACCTGCCCACAGGGGTAGTGGTGGAGTGTCAGGATGAAAGGTCGCAGCACAGGAACAAAGCCCGCGCCATGTCGTTGTTGCAGGCAAAGCTGCTGGACGCCGCCGTGCAGGCACAAAATCAGGAAACCTCGGATGCCCGCAAAAAACTTGTCGGCAGCGGTGATAGATCGGAAAAAATACGCACCTACAATTATCCCCAAGGGCGAGTAACAGATCACCGTATAAAACTCACTTTATATAACCTCGCTGAAATAATGTCAGGCGATTTGAACTCTGTGTTGCAGCCCTTAATTCGTGAGTATCATGCTGAATTGCTGGCGGGCCTTGCGGCAGAAGAGTAAGTCTTGGCATACACCATAAAACAGGCATTGAACTCAGCTTCCTCACTTGCCTTGGTGAGTGATAACTGGCATTTGGAGTCTGAGCTATTGCTAGGCCATGTGCTGAATGTTAGCCGAGAGCATCTTTTTACCTGGCCAGATGAAGCGGTGTCAGCTGAGCTTTATCAAGGTTTTTCAGATTTGCTCCAGCGTCGCCAACAAGGCGAGCCAGTGGCATACTTGCGAGGCAAGCAGGCCTTTTGGAGTTTTGAGCTGCTGGTTAATTCCGATGTGCTTATTCCACGTCCAGAAACGGAACTCTTGGTTGAAAAAGCCTTGGCCGTAATTGATAGCAATGCCTCTGAAGTTGCTGTGGCAGATTTAGGCACCGGCAGTGGCGCGATTGCCTTGGCGCTAGCAACAGAGAAACCCGGCTGGGCCTTATGGGCAGTTGATAAAAGTAGCGCGGCTTTAAATGTTGCTGAAAAAAATGCGGCAATGTTGGGGCTTGAAAATGTGCGTTTCGCTACAGGGGATTGGTGCAGTGAACTGCCGCGGCAACACTTCGATGCCATTATAGCCAATCCACCTTATGTAGAAGCCGGTAACTCCCATTTGAGCCAAGGCAGCCTGCCGTTTGAACCTTTGTCTGCACTCGTGGCAGGTAACAAAGGCATGGCAGATATTGAAGCAATCATCGAGCAAAGCCGCAGCTGCTTAAAAACGGGCGGCTGGCTGCTCATAGAGCATGGCTTTGATCAATCTGAAAATGTCGTTGCCGCACTAATTACAGCAGGGTTCACTGACGTCGCTATAGAGATGGACTTAGCAGGAATTCCCCGCATCGCCTTTGCTCAGTGGCAAGGTTAAGCCCTAAGGTAATTACCATGATCGATGATGAGCTACTCAGATATTCCAGACAGATTATGTTGCCCCAGATGGATATCGCGGGCCAGCAGGCGCTGATTGACGCAAAAGTGTTGGTCGTGGGCCTAGGCGGCTTAGGCAGTCCGGTGGCTATGTATTTGGCCGCCGCTGGTGTTGGTAGTCTTGTTTTGGTGGACGATGATGTGGTGGAGCTCAGCAATCTGCAGCGCCAAATTGCTCATGGCACCGATACCTTGGGGCTGCATAAAGTGGATTCGGCCAAACTCACGCTACTGCGACTCAACCCCGGGATTGAGGTAACGAGCGTTCATGAAAGGCTGGAAGGGGCAGGAGTCGACGCTTTGGTCTCGCAGTGTGACATCGTGGTTGATGCCTGCGATAACTTTCAAACGCGGTTTGCCGTTAATGCCAGCTGCGTGAAATTTGGGAAACCCTTGGTGTCTGGCGCGGCGATTAGGATGGAGGGCCAGATCATTGTTTTTAACCCAGTCAATGCGAGCAGTCCGTGCTACCGCTGCCTTTACAGCGACGATGTCGGTGAGGATTTAAACTGTGCAACTAATGGGGTTATGGCGCCTCTGGTGGGAATTATAGGGGCTATGCAGGCCATGGAGACGATCAAGCTGTTGACCAAAATAGGTCAGCCCTTGGAGGGCCGCCTACTGCTGCTTGACGCGACAACTATGGAATGGCGAGAAGTTAAATTGCCCAAAGACCCCGAGTGCCCTGTATGCGGCTCGTTATAGGGCTTTCAGGCATTAATTGCAGTAGCCTGCGCATACGGCTATTATGCGTGCGCTTCGGTCGCAGCTTTTTTTAGCTGGCACCAATTACCTTAATCAAGTCATGGCAAACCACTAATGCAACCAGAAGAACCTGAAAATCTTGTCTTATTTGACAGTTTGCCCCTTCAGCCAGCCCTGAGAGAGGCAATTAGAAGGCTAGGATTTGAGTACTGTACGCCGATTCAATCCCAAAGCCTTGTGCATACCCTCGCAGGCCACGATGTGACCGGCAGAGCGCAAACCGGCACCGGCAAAACTGCCGCCTTTTTAATTACGATTATCAACGATTTACTTTCCAACCCCGTGGATGAGCGGTTTTTGGCTGAGCCAAGGGCCTTGATTATCGCGCCCACCCGGGAACTAGCCATTCAAATTGCTAGCGACGCCGCACTGCTAACCCACGGCACAGATCTTCATACTGTGACCTTGGTGGGCGGTGAAGATTACATTAAGCAAACGAAAGCTCTGGATAAAAAGCCTGTAGACATTGTGGTGGCGACTCCCGGCAGACTGCTAGATTTCGTGAAGAATGACAATTTATACCTAGGGCTAGTTGAACTATTGGTCTTGGATGAAGCCGACCGTATGTTAGATATGGGCTTTATCCCCCAAGTGCGGCAAGTAGTTTCTCATACTCCGAAAAAAGAGTGCCGTCAGACCCTGTTGTTTAGTGCCACGTTTACGCCAATGATTATGGACTTAGCCGCACGCTGGGCCATGGAACCTATCATGGTGGAAATAGAGCCATTGAAGGTTGCTGCCGATGCGGTTGATCAGATCGTGTATTTGGTCACAACAGCTGATAAATATAACCTGTTGTTCAATATTCTTTCCCTACCGGGTACGGAAAAGGTTATCGTTTTTAGCAATCGCCGAGATCAGGTTAGAAAGCTTGCTGACAAGCTCTACAGAAACGGAATCGACTGTGGCGTACTCTCTGGAGAGATAGCGCAAAATAAGCGAATCAAAACTCTGGATGACTTTAAGTCCAGCAAGCTGAGAGTGTTGATCGCAACAGATGTGGCTGGTCGCGGTTTACACATTAGCGACATCACCCATGTGATTAACTACACCCTGCCTGAGGAGGCCGATGACTACGTTCACCGTATCGGCCGAACCGGGCGTGCTGGAGAAAAAGGCACCTCAATTAGTTTCGCCTGTGAAGAAGACTCGTTTTTGCTGCCTGATATCGAAGAAAAGCTGGGTCGTAAACTGGACTGTGCACACCCCGATGAGCAGCTATTAGAGGCGGCCCCAAGCTTTGCTCGCGCAACCAAGCTAAAACCAAAAGACGACTCACGTCCACGTCGCCCCGCACCCCAGCGCCGCTCCTAGTTTTTGAGCCGCGTCTGTGGCGCGGTTGGACACCGATCTCTAATCGGCTTATTCTGTGCCCACCGCGTTATAATCCGCCGCGTGACGGAATTTGCCCATGAAAACTTTTCTGCTTTTTTCTGCGTTTTTACTCACCCTTAATTCCTGCTCGCCTGAGCAAGCCGCATCAGGTCAAGGCAGTGTAAATGCCGGCCCTCCCAACATAGTAATCCTGTTTGCCGATGACCTTGGCTATGGTGATCTTTCCAGCTATGGCCATCCTTATATTCGTACTCCCGAGCTTGATCTGTTGGCCAGCCAGGGTCAGCGCTGGACCGACTTTTATGTGGCAGCGCCTGTGTGTTCACCAAGCCGCGCAGCGCTGTTAACCGGGCGCTTACCGGTGCGATCTGGTCTTTATGGTGATGCGATTCGAGTCTATTTTCCGGATGAGCCAGGTGGGTTCCCAGATGAAGAAGTGTCATTAGCAGAAGCCTTAAAAGAACGCGGCTATGCGGCTGGGATTTTTGGTAAGTGGCATTTAGGCGATGCGCCGCATGCCTATCCAACCCAGCATGGCTTCGATGAATGGTTGGGTATTCCCTACAGCAACGACATGAACTGGGTAGGCGAGCCAAGTTTCGATGAAATGCGAGCCATGAGCGCCCGGGGGGAGTTCGAAGAGCGCGCCAGAATTTATGGGCCACGGCCTGGCAAGTATGCTCAACCAGAAGAGGAATACTTCGAGAGCCCGCTGATTAGCAGCAAGGCTAACGGCGAGACCACCATAGAGCAGCCAGTCAAGCAGGGTAATTTGACCCGACGCTACACCGAAGCGGCAATTGATTTTATGGGCCGCAATGCCGGCCAGCCGTTTTTAGTTTATTTACCCTATACCATGCCCCATACGCCGTTGTTTCGCAGCGACGAGTTTGCAGGACGCAGCTTGGCCGGTCGTTATGGAGATGTGGTTGAAGAAATTGATTGGAGTGTAGGGGAGATTCGCCGCGCCGTTGAAGATTTAGGCTTGGCGGACAATACGCTAATTATCTTCAGCAGCGATAACGGTCCGTGGCTCACCATGAATGAAGAGGGCGGCAGTGCGGGATTGCTGCGCATGGGTAAGGGTTCAACCTTTGAAGGAGGGGTTCGAGTGCCGGGGATTTTTTACTGGCCGGGAAAAATTCAGCCCAGCACGGTGAGCGACATAGGCTCTACCCTTGATGTTTTTGCCACCGTAATGGCGCTTGCCGACTTGGACAACCGCTCCGGTATCGACGGCTATGACCTGGCGCCGGTCCTTTTCGAAGGCGGTAGCAGTCCAAGAGTGGAGCTGCCTTACTACCGCGGCGGCACTCTGTATGCCTATCGAGTCGATAATTGGAAACTACATTTCGTGCTGGAAGGTGCTTACGGTCAGCCGCCGGAAAAAATCCAGCTAGCGCTGCCGCAGCTATACAATTTAGCCCGGGATCCAGCGGAAAAATTTGATGTGGCTGCTGCTAACCCCCAGGTTGTAGAGCGAATTCTAGCGGCGGTTGCCCGCCATCAGGCGGGGCTGGATAAACAGCCGCCGCTGTTTGATGTCAGGTTGTCGGCACTGTAGGGGATAAGTAGGGAATAACTATTTAAGCTTCCCCTGAGCTCCAGCGGCGATAAGGGCCTGCGCATACTCTGTCGATTTACGATGATTCGACACTAAATCGAGGATGGTAGTGCCGTCTTGTAGCGGGCTATTAATGTCGTGGCCCGCCTCAACAAATAATGGCACAAAGCGCACAAACAACTCGAGGGTCATCCCCCGGTAGGCTTTAAGCAAAATGCTATAGTCCGTCGACATGCCTTCCGGCGGCAACAGCTCAAAAAACGTTTTCAAGCGCTCGTCGGACCAGTCTTCATCGCGGGTCGCTTTTTGCGTTCTGTCGCTGCCTTTTTTCTTTTCTTCAGTCATCGATATTCCAATCTAGTAGGTATTAAAATTAGGCGTGTGGTGCATTGGGGTCAGCTACTTCATTTTTGCGCGTAGCAGTTCATTTACCTGACCGGGGTTAGCCTTGCCTTTGGATAGCTGCATGGCTTGACCGACCAGGAAACCAATTACCTGTTCTCTACCGTCTTTGAACTGCTGCACTTGTTCAGGGTTCGCAGCAATCACATCGTCCACTAGGGATTCTATGGCTTTTGAATCGGTGACCTGCTTCAGCCCCTTCGCAGCAATGATCTCATCCACCGAGCTGGCATCGTCGATCATGGTTTCGAATACAGTCTTGGCGATCTTTCCAGAAATCGTATTGTCTTTGATGCGCTGGATCAGGTTTGCCAGTCGGCTGGCAGAAATTGGCGAATCTATAATCTCCCAGTTGTTCTTGTTCAGCAGAGCCTGTAAATCACCACTGACCCAGTTAGCGGCGAGTTTTGGGTCACCGCTGGTGCTGGCGACTTCTTCAAAGTAATCCGCGAGTTCACGTGTTGCCACTAACACGCCGGCGTCGTATTCGTTCAGGCCCAACTCGCTACAAAAGCGCACTTTCTTGGCGTCAGGCAATTCAGGCAGCGTGACCCTGATGGCATCTATGTAGTCATCATCTATGACTACTGGCAGCAGATCAGGTTCTGGGAAATAGCGGTAATCGTTGGCGACTTCTTTAGAGCGCATGGACGAAGTCACGTCTTTATCGGCGTCGTAGCGGCGTGTCTCTTGGGTGATTTTGCCACCATCCTCTAGGATGTCTTGCTGTCTGGCTACCTCACTGTGAATCGCTTTTTCAACGAAGCGGAAAGAGTTGATGTTTTTGATCTCGGTGCGAGTGCCTAGCTCGGTAGAGCCGGCTGGTCGGAGGGAGACGTTTACATCGCAGCGCATTGAACCCTGAGCCATAATTGCATCAGAAATATCCAGATAACGAATGATGCTGTGAAGCTTTTTTAAGTAGGCGACGGCTTCTTTGGCTGTGTAGATCTCCGGCTCGGACACAATTTCTAAAAGGGGTTCGCCAGCTCGGTTTAAGTCGATACCAGACATGCCGGAAAAATCTTCGTGCAGCGACTTGCCCGCGTTTTCTTCGATATGAGCCCGGGTGATGCCGATTGTTCTCTCAGAGCCGTCATCCATCGTTATCACAAGTGAGCCTTTGCCTACAGTAGGAAAGTCTAGTTGTGTCACCTGATACCCTTTTGGAAGGTCAGGATAGAAATAGTTTTTCCGATCGAACACCGACACTTTGCCAATCTCCGCCCCGATGCCTAACCCAAAGCGCACCGCCATCCGCAACGCTTCTTCGTTAAACGCAGGCAGCGTGCCAGGCAAAGCGCAGTCGAAAATATTGGCTTGGGTATTAGGCTCTGCACCAAACTCTACGGCACTGCCGGAAAACAGCTTTGATTTGGTGGACAATGAAACGTGTACTTCTAATCCGATAACAGTTTCCCACTTCATGATGCTGAGCCTCCTGCAAGGGAATCGGGACGTTTTTTATGCCACTGGGTAAGTTGTTGAAATTGGTGGGCGACGTTTAATAGCTTGGCCTCGGAAAAATCTGACGCGACTATATGCATGCCAACCGGCATTTGGTTTACAAAGCCTGCGGGTACCGATACCCCTGGCAGACCGGCGAGGTTAACTGCGATGGTATAGATATCCTCGAGATACATGGTGACAGGGTCGGTTTTCGCACCTAAATCAAACGCGGTGTGAGGTGAGGTTGGCCCAATAATCACATCGACTTCCTTAAATGCTTCGGTGAAGTCGTTTTTGATCAGGCGCCTAATTTGCTGCGCCTTGCGGTAATACGCGTCATAAAAACCAGCAGACAGTGCATAGGTGCCAATAAGTATTCGACGTTTAACTTCGTCACCAAAACCCTCGCTGCGAGATCGTTTGTACATGTCTTCGAGATCGACTGGGTTTTCGCAGCGATAGCCATAGCGCACGCCGTCAAATCGACTTAGGTTTGCCGAGGCCTCGGCCGGAGCCACAACATAGTAGGCGGAGACGGACAAATGATTATTTGGCAAATCAATTTCTTTCAAGATGGCACCGTTGGCTTCTAGCTCTCGCAGGCCTTCCCGCACCACGGCCTCGACCTCTGGAGACAAACCTTCGGCAAAGTGCTGCCTTGGAATTCCAATGCGCAGACCCTGGATGGAATCTCCTAAGTTGGCAGTAAAGTCTTCAACAGGGACGTCGGCGGAGGTTGAGTCTTTGCTGTCCAAGCCGGCGATTGCGTTGAGCATAATGGCGGCATCCTCTGCGCTTTTGCAGATAGGGCCAGCCTGGTCAAGGCTGGAAGCAAAGGCGATCATGCCCCAGCGCGAGACTCTGCCGTAGCTGGGTTTGAACCCAGTCACGCCGCAGAATGAAGCGGGTTGGCGAATGGAGCCGCCGGTATCCGTGCCAGTGGCAATAGCACATAGGTCCGCCGCGACCGCCGCCGCCGATCCGCCAGAGGAACCCCCTGGCACTTTATTGGTGTTCCAGGGGTTGCGCACTGGGCCAAAAAAACTGGTCTCATTGGACGAGCCCATGGCGAACTCATCCATGTTGGTTTTGCCAAGCGTTACCATGCCCGCTGCGTTTAATCTTTCGACGACAGTGGCATCGTAGGGAGAGATAAAATTGTGCAGCATTTTTGATCCGCTGGTTGTTTTGACCCCCGCGGTACAAAAAATATCTTTGTGGGCAAGGGGAATGCCCAGCAAAGGCCCAGAATGGCCTTTAGCTCGCAATTGGTCGGCTCTGGCAGCTGACGCAAGGGCAGTGTCATTGCATACCGTTACGAAAGCGTTGAGGGTTTTGTTGTGGGAATCAATTCGATCCAAGTAAGCTTGGGTCAACTCGACACTGGAAATTTCCTTCGACGCCATGGCGGCCGACAGCTCGGCAACTGTTTTTTCAATCATGAAACAATTCCATTGTTAGCGGGTTTCCGCAATTGCAAAAATATCTGCGATTAAAACTAGGTGAAAAACTAAGCAGCGCAACTTACTCAATAACCTTTGGCACTAAATACAAACCGTCTTGGCTTTGGGGCGCGATAGCTTGGAGCGCATCTCTATCGTTGCCTTCAGTCACTTTGTCCGCCCGCAGGCGCTGCACCATATCAAGGGGGTGAGACAGGGGCTCCACACCTTGAGTATCCACTGACTGCATCTGGTCGATAAGCGCCAGTATATCGGTGACCCGGGTCGTAACTTCTTCCACATCGGCATCACTAATATGCAGTCGTGCTAGATGCGCAATCTTTTCTACTTCTGCTTTGTCTAAAGCCATCAGCTTTCTCCGGAAAACCGTCAAGTGTGTTTTAATTCTGACAAAACGGGTGTCAGATCAATTATTTATCTGCCGACCCTTGCTCAAACCCCTAGCCATTGCTAGAGTGCGCGTAATCGCCGTGAGGCGGAGATTATACTTGTATTTAGGCATTTAGGTCGAACGATCCAGGAGATTCTACCGAAGGCAAAATACGACATCTGAGCAATGCGTATTCCCCTTCTCCACTCATTTTCTTTCCATGCATACCAAATAAATCGGTTAGATAGCTAAATCATTAGCTGAGATTGCCGTAAAACCAATAATGCATCTAAAGAATGGAATCTTTAATTGAGGAAGATAAAAATTCATGTTTAAAAAAATTCGGGGAATGTTCTCCAACGATTTATCGATCGATTTGGGGACAGCGAACACGCTCATTTATGTTCGCGATCAGGGTATTGTCCTAAACGAACCATCAGTTGTAGCTATACGAACTCATAACGGTCAGAAAACGGTCACCGCGGTTGGATCCGATGCGAAGCGTATGTTGGGCCGCACCCCTGGCAATATTACCGCCATTCGGCCGCTTAAAGACGGCGTGATTGCGGACTTTCAGGTGACTGAGAAGATGTTGCAACACTTTATTAACAAGGTGCATGAGAATAGCTTTTTCCCTCCCAGCCCTAGAGTGCTGGTGTGTGTTCCTTGTAAATCTACCCAAGTAGAGCGTCGGGCCATCCGGGAATCGGTTGCCAGCGCGGGCGCTAGAGATGTGCGTTTGATCGAAGAGCCAATGGCTGCGGCTATCGGTGCCGGCCTGCCGGTGGAACAAGCGAGTGGCTCAATGGTTGTCGATATAGGCGGCGGAACCACAGAAATCGCGATTATTTCACTCAATGGTGTCGTTTACTCTGAATCAGTTCGAGTGGGCGGAGACCGTTTCGATGAGGCGATTACGACTCACGTGCGCAGAAACTATGGCAGCCTTATAGGCGATGCCACTGCCGAGCGTATCAAAAAAGAAATTGGCTGTGCTTATGCTTCCAGCGAAGTGCGCGAAATTGATGTTCGTGGCCGTAACCTTGCCGAAGGTGTGCCGCGCAGTTTTACCCTTAACAGCGATGAAATCCTAGAGGCCTTACAAGAGCCGCTTTCAGCCATTGTGCAAGCGGTGAAGAGTGCGCTGGAGCAATCACCACCGGAATTGGCTTCAGATATTGCCGAGAGTGGTTTGGTATTGACCGGCGGTGGGGCGTTATTGAAAGATCTCGATAAACTCTTGTCTGAAGAAACTGGCCTGCCAGTGATTGTGGCAGAAGACCCATTGTCCTGTGTAGCTAGGGGCGGCGGGCGAGCCATGGAACTGATGGATGCCCACGATATCGACCTGCTGACACTGGAGTAAGGCCAGATCCTGGCCTTGTTGTCGATGCGAAGCCCTTAATTTAGAGGAATTCTTGAACAAGAGACACTAGCGCTCGGGCGGTCTATAATCCGAGTTAAATAAAGAGGTCTCTGGTCATCGATAAGGCTCTATTCATAAAAGGTGTGTCGCTCGAGTATCGTGCGCTTGCCTTCTTACTACTTTCAGTCTGCATCATGTTTGCCGATAGCCGCTTTGGCTATTTGGAGCGGGTGCGCTATGGTTTGGGCTACGCCACCGCACCCATCTTCTGGGTTGCTGATATTCCAGCGCGTGTCTCATTTTGGTTCGACGACGTATTTGTTTCCCATACCGATTTGGTTGAGGAGAACGAGCGGCTGCGGGAACGACTATTGATCGCCCAACGCCAACTTCAATTGTTGGAGTCCCTCGCCAGTGAGAATAGTCGTTTACTAGCTCTAGGAGCGGCATCACAGGTTATCCAAGGCGAAGTTCTGCCGGCAGAAATTATTAATGTCTCTCCCGATCCCTATTCCAAGCGAGTTCTTATCAACAAAGGCGCTCGCGATAAGGTGTATATTGGCCAGGCTCTGTTAGATGCCAACGGGCTTATGGGTCAGGTAGATGAAGTGCAGCCGTTTACTAGCTGGGTCTTGCTTATCACCGACTTTCATCACATTACCCCGGTCGAGATCAATCGCAATGGCGAGCGCGCGTTAGCTCGCGGCAGCCGAACCACAGCGACAGAGCTAGAACTTGAGTATGTAACTCAGACCCAAGACATGGTGGCGGGCGATATTCTAGTAAGTTCTGGCATGGGCCAGATTTACCCAAAAAACTACCCCGTTGCCGAAGTGACTAGTGTATTCGCCGATCCAGGGCAGGATTTTGCGACCATAAAAGCTAGGCCACTGGCACAGCTTGCGAGCACTCGACATGTAATGTTAGTTTTTCCTGATAGCCCGACAGCCGCGGCTGCCCAGCAAGCCGGCGAAGCTATGGTGATCCCGGTTGATGAGAGCAGCGCAATAGAATCCAATACCGCAGCCAGCCTGTCTCAAGGTACACCATGAGTCGGAATACCCATGGCCTATGGGTGGTGGCGCTGAGTTTTGTTCTGGCCTACCTGCTAGCAGTTATCCCTTTGCCCCAGTGGGCGATGAACTATCGGCCGGAGTGGGTGCCTATGGTTTTAATTTACTGGGTAATGGCCTTGCCGTATCGGGTTGGCATTGGCTCAGCTTGGGTCGCCGGGCTCGTCCTCGATGTATTGGAGGGCTCGATTTTGGGGCTCAATGCCTTATCTCTGGTGATAATTGCCTATGTGACATTGAGTCTGCATCAGCGCCTGCGCATGTTCTCCTCACTGCAGCAAAGCGGCTTGGTACTAGCGCTGGTAGGCTTGAATTTAATGGTCTGTCATTGGCTGCAAATTATGACCCAGCAAACAATCTCCTCCAACCTCATGTTTTTGATGGCGGCTTTGACCAGTGCCGTAATTTGGCCCACGCTGTTTCATCTTCTGCGTCAGATCAGGCGCAGCTTTGCCGTTCGTTAGACGGGTATAGCAGTCAAAACAATGCCATCAGCCCCCTTAGTTTTAGCCTCAGCTTCCCTGCGCCGCAGTGAGTTACTCACTCAGCTTGGGGTTGCTTTTATTGTCGAAGCTCAAAATATCGATGAGTCAGTTCGGCCGGCTGAATCGCCGAAAACTTACGTCGAGCGTTTGGCTAGGGAGAAAGCCATGCAGGCTATTGCCCATAGCCCTGTCGGTGCTGTAATTCTTGCTGCTGACACCACAGTCGTTGCTGGTACGCAAATTTTAGGCAAGCCCGAAAATCAGGCTGAAGGCTTGGCTATGATTAAGCAGCTGTCTGCTTGTGAGCATAGCGTTTTAACCGGCGTTGCCGTTGGCGATCGCACCAGAGTATTGAGTCAGGTCGTCGAAACTAAGGTAAAGTTTCGTGCTATCTCCCACGCGGAAGCGCTACGCTATTGGCACACCCAAGAGCCCCTTGGCAAAGCTGGCGGCTATGGTATCCAAGGCTTTGCGGCGGCCTTCGTGGAGAGCATAAGCGGCAGCCATTCCAACGTTGTCGGCCTGCCTCTGTTTGAAGTGGCAGGGCTGCTTAAGGAGTTCGGTATTCCCATTTGGGAAACGGCAGGAGAGTCCGCTTGAGCGAAGAAATTTTAATCAATGTAACCAGTGCTGAGACCCGAGTGGCGCTCATTGAAAATGGGCTGCTGCAAGAAATCTTCATCGAACGCAATAACAACAAAGGCCATGTGGGTGACGTTTTTCGCGGCAAGGTCATCCGGGTAATGCCCGGTATGGAGGCTGCGTTTGTTGATATAGGGCTGGAAAAGGCCGCATTTATTCATGTGTCTGATATCGCGCGCTTAGACCCCAAGGGGTTTGAAATACGGGACGAGGGTGATAGGCCCATTGATGAATTGGTCAGAGAAGGGCAGTACCTCATAGTGCAGGTGGCTAAAGATGCCATAAGCACAAAAGGGGCTAGGTTAACGACTCACCTGACCTTGCCCTCGAGGAATTTGGTGTATTTGCCTCGCAGCAATCACATTGGCGTGTCTGCGAGGTTAGACGATGAAGGGGTTAGAGAAGGCCTGCTAACTCAGTTAAATGACTGCCTAGAGAAAGAAGAGTGGCCAAACCGCGGTGGATTTATTATTCGAACGGCCGCGGAAGGGTCAGTAGCACCGGAGTTTATGGAAGACATCAGATTTCTCAAGCGTCTGTGGCACAAGGTAGAACAGAGAATCAATCGGGATGATGGCATTAAACCTCTCTACCGCGAAATGCCGCTTTATATGCGAACTATAAGAGATCTGATTACGCCCCAGGTTGAGAAAATAAGAATCGATAGCGTCCAGTCCTATAATGAGATCATTCAGTTCTTAGCAGATTTTGTGCCCGAGCTTAAAACCTCAATCGAAGTCTATCAGGGGCCGCGGCCTATTTTTGATGTCTATGGGGTTGAAGATGAGATTGATAGGGCTTTAGGTCGGCAGGTAAAGCTAAAATCTGGTGGCGATCTTATCATTGATCAAACTGAAGCCATGACCACTGTTGATGTAAATACAGGGGGCTATATTGGTACTCGCAATCATGCCGAGACTGTTTTAAAAACCAATCTGGAGGCTGCAGCCGCGATCGCGCGACAGCTTCGAGTGCGTAATTTAGGTGGCATCATTATTGTTGATTTTATCGACATGCTGGAGCTTGAGCATCAGCGTCAGGTACACAGAACGTTTGCAAAGGCCTTAGAAAAAGACAGGGCTAAAACAGCCATCACTGCTATTTCACAGCTCGGTTTAGTGGAGATGACGCGAAAAAGGACTCGCGAAAGTTTGGGTCAAATCCTGCATAGTGATTGCCCTGTGTGTCACGGTCGGGGTAGATTAAAGTCCGCTGAAACGGTGTGTTTCGAGATTTTTAGGGAGATTCTTCGAATAGCCAAAACCTATGACAACTCGGTCCTATTGGTGATGGCCTCGCAAATCGTGGTTGATCGATTACTCGACGAAGAGTCCGCCACTCTCGCCGAACTGGAGGATTTAGTCGCTAAGACGGTCAAATTTGAAGTGGAACCTATGTATACTCAAGAACAGTTTGACGTTGTCCTCTATTAGTGAAAACGTGATTTTAAAGGAGTATTGGCAATACCCAGTTAAACCCGTTAAATCGCTGGCATACCAGCATTCAATTATCCCCTGTTTTTCCACTGAGCCACTGGGTTGTATTAAACATGCTTGCCAAAGTGCTTAAAAAAATACGCCAGCAATTATCCCTCTTTATTATGGTGGTGATCGTCCTGCTTGCGGCCTATGTAAGTATTGGCCGACAGTTCATGCCGGCCGTCGCCAGCTATACTCAGTTTTTTGAAGAACGAATCACCGCATTGACCGGGGTGCCGGTTCGTATCGAGGCACTAACAGGCAGCTTTCAAGGGTTTAATCCAGTGCTCACCATTAGCGGGTTGCGGCTGCGCGTCGCCGACTCAGGCGCTGTAGGCCCAGATTTAGTAGCTATTTATTTTGAGTCTGCGCAAATGATTATCGATGTACCGGGAAGCATTTGGCGGCGCCAGTGGGTTCTGAAAGACTTCTCGGTAGAAAACCTTGAGGTAAACTTAGAGCAGAATTCAGACGGCGGCTGGCATCTACAGGGCATTAGTTTAGAGAGTAGGGACGGCATTGAGCTGGCTAAAGTCTACGAGTCGTTTTTGAGTATTTCTCGCTTAGATATGGCGAACGTCATTTTGAACGTGCAAACCAATAGCGGTGATCGCTATCGCTTCAACAACGGCACGGCATCTATTCGCAATCAAGATCAGACTCACTATTTGACCCTAAGCGCATTTCCAGAAAACAGCAGGGCCGCAATCACTGCGTCGTTAGAAGTTGAAGGCCAGCGCTTGGCCCAGATGTCAGGTCGACTCCATTTGGATATACCGGTGGGAAACTATAGCGAGATTGCAGCCAATCAATATGCCAGCGACTTTACTGTTTTAGAATTTGTGGGCGGCGGCGAAGTCTGGGCTAACTTGGATTCAGGTAAGGTTACAGATCTAGTGGTTCAGCCCCAAGTTTCCCGGCTGGTGTTTAAAGGGCCTTATTCTTCCGGCACTGCGCTGCAGCAGATCAATGGCCTGATGAAACTAGAATTGAGTGAAGATTTAATTCAGGTCGATATGTCAAACATGTATCTGTCGTGGTCGGGTATTAACTGGTTGGATTTTCGCGCCTCAATGGAATTAGCTGCGGATTCAAGCATAGACTTTTATGCCGATGAAATGAATATAGACTTGATGGCTGGAGTTGTTTCAAAGAGTGGGTTGATAGACGCCGAGGGACAAATGCAATTGGAGGCGTATGCGCCGAAAGGCTTGTTAAGACACT
>JBLGBD010000061.1:0-17081 GCA_047617585.1 Pseudohongiellaceae bacterium
CTCATAGCGCAGCACCATTGCCGGCCTAACTCTCGCGCTCTTGAGCGACTGCGAAAACACCGCAGCAAATGCAATCAAGGCTGACAACGAAAGGCTCACCACAAATGGCAGCAGGGTTATGTCCATCTGAGCGGCAAATAAACTGGTATACCCGCTACCTAGCAAATAACCAAGTGGCCATGCCAAGGCGTTGGCGATTAAAATAGGTTTGGCGAAGTCCAACAGCAACATTCTTAACAGCTGGCCACTACTCGCACCCATCACTTTCCGTAGCCCAACTTCTTTTTGCCTGATATTAGTAATAAAGGTAGCATTGCCTAACAAGCCAATGCTGGCAACAAAGAACCCAAAAATAGATAGCGCGCCAATGGATACACTTACCCCTAAAAACATGCCGTAAGTTGCATAAAATAAGTCGTCTACGAATTCCCTCTGCAGCGCGACATCGGGCATAAGTTGTTGCCAAGTCGAGTCTATATGCTGCAAGCCTTCATTGAGATTATCTGAAGCTAAACGCACTACCATATATTCAGCGGCTTCATTTTGCTGCATGTATATCTGGCCTTGCACGCCAAACGCAGCGAAGTCAATGAACTCGTATTTACGCTCGCTCATAGCGCCAATCACCGTGTATTCAACGGTGAACTCCTGCTGAACATCCGGCGGTCCAAAATGTCGATACACCGATTCACCAATGGCTTCATTGGCGTTTTCCCAGCCAAACGATTGAGCCGCAGAGTCATCTATAATGATCGCAAAAGGCCCGCTAGCAGGGTTCAGAGTGACCATCGGAGGCGACCTGTCATTGGCCCGTTCGCGGGAGAAATCCCGACCGCCTAGGAGGGGCTGGCCCATGGTCTCGGTAAACTCATAGCCCACCCAATGCCGACCCATCTCATAGGTTGTCGCGTTTACGTCACGGGTTGTTGAAAAACTTAATGTCGAGTTGCTGATGTTCCATGGCAGCATATCAATTTGGGTGACTGACAGTACTGCAGGATGTTGTTTAAGCTGCTGTGTAAGCAGTTCGGGGTCAGCACTATAAGTTTCAGTAGACACCGAGATAACCACCTTTACGTCGGTTTGGCCGGCATCAAGCTGCTTGGTCATCGCTCCATTTTGGGCAAACATAATCAGCGCTAGAATCATAAGGGTGCCGGAGATAAAAAACTGCACGCCAACCATGATCGCTCGAAGCCTCCCGGAATAGCCGCTTGAACCCTTCGGCCGCATAAGTGAGACAAGCGGCACCCATGCCGTACGCACCGCCGGGTAGCCCCCCGCAATAGCAACAATAACTGCGATGACAGCGACCAGCGCGCTCCACAGGAATGGATCTAGCAGCATAGCTCCGCCAATGCCAACAACACCGGCGCTTTGCAGCCGATTTATTACCACAAACAGTATTATCAGCGTGACAGTTAGTGACAGGAAAACAAACAGCAGACTTTCATAGGCGTATTGAACTAGCAGCAGACCACGTTTTGCCCCTAGAATTTTCTGCACGCCGATCTCTTGGCTGCGCAGCGACAGCTGAGCGATCACTAAATTGGAGTAATTTAAACAGCCAATTAACAGAACCAGCCCCCCAGCAACGATCAAAATTTGAGTCAGGTCGAACCCACCAGTTATGAAAGCCAATTGAGTCGGCACTAAATCCCGTATAGGCAGCAGTTCAAAGGTTTGAATTTCCACCCGCTCGGGCGGCAGGGTTTGTTTTACAAAATCATCTAAACGGCGGTTGAACTCGGCCACATCGACTGCCACATCGTCGGGAAACTTCAAATAGACAAAATCAGATTGGCTGCCCCATCGGTCGGCATCAGGATCAGCCCCAGACGCAATTCTATTCTCCCTAGACATTTGATCTGGAATTTCCATTGGCGCATACAATTCAGTATTAAAAAAAGCTACCGACGACTCTAGATGGGACGCAAACTCTAACTTTTTTGCGACTGCGGCAACGACTACATCATGCCTGTTCTCAAGTATTAGACGCTCGCCAACTACGTCAGTACGGCCAAATACTTTCATCGCACCCGCCTCACTGAGCATCACCGAGTTCGGTGGCAGTGGCTGACCCGCCTTTAAGCCGTAAAGAGTTTGCAGGGGGAAAATACTGAAAAATTGACTCTCTACATACTTGGCATCCAATGCCACTGTTTGGCCATTGTAAGTAACGGTTTGTGGAAAGCCTGACGAGGCGCGTGCGATGTTGGGGATTTCCGGAAATGCGGTTCGCAGGTAACGGGCTGTTGGCTGATTAACAATAGGAAACCGATCCGGCATAGGGCTATCACCTACCGAGCGAATCATAATGTTGAAAATCTTGTCCGAGTTTGGAAAACCCTGATCAAAACTACTGGCGTAGTTGGCAATCAGAATTGCCGAGATAAAGCAGATAAAGCCAACGCTTAGGCTCAGCATGCTAATAACAGAGTGCAGTTTGAAGCGAAACAATGCTTTAAACGCCATTTTTGTGAAGTGAGCAATCATCGGCTAATCCCTCGTTAGGTGGCTTGAGTAGAGGCTTGGCCGACGCCAGCAGCATCCGCTACAACGGACAGTTTGGCGGTCTTTTCCTGAGACACAACCTCGCCGTCAAGCATTTGGATAATGCGGTCAGCCCGCTCACCATGCTCTGGAGAATGGGTCACCATTAGGATAGTCACCCCCCTGTGTTTGAGCGCATCCAACATTTTCATTACCTCGTCACCGTTCTTGGTATCCAGATTTCCGGTTGGTTCATCGGCCAAGATTAGTTTGGGCTCGCCTACCACCGCCCGCGCCACGGCAACCCGCTGTTGCTGACCACCAGATAATTCCTGAGGCTTATGATTGGCTCGACTAGCAAGCCCTACAAGTTCTAAGGCTTCGTCTACTCGCCTTCGACGGTCCGCTTTTGACAAGCCTAAATACAGCAAAGGCAGATCGACATTTTCATGCACCGTAAGGTCGTCGATTAGATTAAAGTTTTGGAAAATGAAGCCTATATTTTGCTTTCTTAAATCAGCCAGCTGATTTTCTGATGAGTGACCAATTTCCTCGCCATCAAATACATAATCACCCTCAGTGGGGCTATCAATCATACCAACTACGTTGAGCAGGGTAGATTTGCCGCAGCCAGATGGGCCCATAACTGCAACAAACTCGCCCTTTGCAATTTGAATATTGATCTTATTGAGCGCTGTTGTTTCCATGTAAGCGGTTCGATACACCTTACTCAAGTTTTGTAGTTTGATCATCAGGCTCCCCTCTAGTTTTTGCCCGCACGGGCATATTGTGCAGACTTAGCAGTATTTAGAGGTTTAGACGCAATTTGTTGAAAAGAGTTACAGCCCAACCGGCAGGCAATTCACTAGGCAACCACAAGCCAAGTTTACATGGCCATTACCGGCTGCATGATTGGGCGCCATGTCTAGTCTCAAATGCAGGAATAAGGCACTATTGAGTGCACTATTGAGTGCACTATTAAGGCACTATTAAAGGCATCAAAAAAGGAGAGAAACCCGTGACGCTAGTTAAATATTTGTTACCGAGCGCCGTCTTCGCTGCACTGGCTTTTTCGGCAACGGCCATGGCTCAGCGCACACTTGAAGATGCCCTAGCTGACAGTGCGGTACAAAACGGCCTCGCCGAAATAGAGGCGACGCGAGATTTGTCTGCTGCGCAGCTTGTTCAGATAGGCGGAATAATCTCACCCTCCGGCCAAGAGCTAGAAAGAGCTCACGCCGTGGCAGCCATCATGAATCAAATAGGCCTGCAAGGTGTTCAAGTTACGGCAAGCCCCAATGCGATTGGGCGAATACCCGGCACCTCTGGCAAGGCAGTGGTATTTGTCGCAACGCTGGACGACTTGGCGACCGTGGCTGCGCATCAGGCGGCGGCAAACAGCTTGCCGATAATTGACGGCGATCGCGTAGTAGGTGCTGGCACCAATACCTCGCTTACCACTATCGCGCTGCTATCCGCTGCCCGGGCTCTAATAAATCAAGGCCTTAAACCCGAGCATGACATTGTTTTTGCCGCGGTAGCCCAAGAAGAGACCGGACTAATAGGCATGCGGGCACTGTACGACGACTACAAAGACCGCGCCTTAGCCTTCGTCGATGTCTTAGGTGAAGGCAATGGCATTAGCTATGGCGCACTGGGGATCCATTGGTGGCGCATCAATGCCTACGGCCCTGCTGGACATACCCTCAATGGCGGCCTGCCGAATATTAATCAAGCGATTGCTCGATCCGTGGACCGGATCCTGCAAATTCCGGACCCACAGCTGTATGCAGATCGCCGCACACGCTTAAATGTCGCTATCTTGAACAGTGGCGCGGTGTTTAATCACAAACCAGAAACGGGCTGGTTCTCATTGGATGTGCGTTCGTTAGACCCAGAACATATCGAGAGCATGGAGCAACAAACTCGCGCTATTCTAAGTGATGTTAGTGCGCAGTTGGGTATTCGCTTGGAGATGGAACCTGTCTCCATGACACCACCTGGCCAAATCCCCGGCGCGCTCGCAAGCAGCCTGGTGCAAAACTCCATTGCCATCTCAAACTTTCTCGGCACTTCACCGACTCTGTCTAATGCAGGATCGGCAAATTTAAATGTCGCTATTGCTGGCGGCACTTTATCCATTGGAATTTCAAGTGAACGGGGTGGGCGTCGCGGCTTCCCTGATGAATGGGCAGACATTCAGATTTTACAACGAACAGCTAAAAACGTCTTTCTCACTGCGATTACTCAAGCCAATGCTCGCTAGTGTTTGGAGATTGTCATAAACCCGCCTAGGTTTAAGCATGACCTAAACTTAACTTACCTGAATTGACTTAGCCTAGTTTTTTTATATAAGCGTATTGGCCTAGTGAGTAAATCACGCCGTCTTTGTCTTCGATAATCCACCCGAGTTTCTCATGGGTTTCCTCTCTGTGAGGTGCATTGACCACAGTGCCATACAAAGGGTCCGTGTCTTGACCAAAATTCACCTCAACTTTATCACCGCGGATAATCTGTGGGTTCATCATGTGTAACTCCTCTATCGTTATTAGGCATCCAGCAGAAGGCCAAAGGCCGAAGCAGGGTGTTGAACGTGATTCTATCAGTAAACGATACTGGCAGACGAACTATCACGCTGGTAGCTGTATGGCCTCCCACGAGCAGAACCGCTACAACCCTCTAACTGCCTTCTTATTGCCGCTGACATAGAGCAAACACGGCAGCCACTACCAATATTTATCGATCTCTATCAATAGTTTCGGGGTTTTTCCCCAAATAGAAGCCTACTGCGACATCCTGTCACAGAGAAAAATTAGCCCGACACCCCATAATCTATAGCTTCAATGACAGCAATAGTTATTGCGAACTGCAACAAAGGAGAACACCTTGCGACATCTAATTAGCCTCGCAGTTTTAGCCAGCTTATCGCCCTGGGTACTCGCCCAAGAACCCGCACAAATCAGAGAAATAATCGTAGTGGCAGTGCAAGAGTCTCACACCGTGGTAACGGACGACACCCTAGTAGCTCCGGCCGACACCGCACAAAAATTGAGCAAAATGCCCATACTAAGACGGGCAATGCCCATTGCTTGAATGGACTTCCCAGAGTTTCACTAGCCACCCGCAAGGTTTATGCAAGATCTTCCAACTTTATAAGGATAGCGAGCCTGCGCTAGAAAACCATAACAGAATATGCGTGAATTTTTTGACGATAAAACCGAACTATTTCCGATTTGCTAATTGAGCTTTCGCAAGCAATCTGCAACCATTGCAATTCAGCTGCAAACGACATCAAGCCGAGTATTCCAGCCCTTACGAGCCACTTAAATTAATGAAATCATGCATCACACTTATCGGCATGCCCGGGGCGGGTAAATCTGTTATCGGGAAAAGTTTAGCAATACGCTTAGGCGTCGAATTTGTAGACACTGATTTACTGATCGAAGCAACCCACAACGCACCTTTACAGAACATACTCAATGAACGAGGCTACCTAGCGCTACGGCAATTGGAAGAGGAGCAAATTCTATCGATGGCGCCAACTGATCAGGTTATAGCGACCGGAGGTAGTGCAGTTTACAGTGACAAAGCAATGCTCCATCTCAAGGAATCTTCTACCTTAATATTCCTTGATATCGACTTAGACACTGTCAGACAGCGAATACATAATTTCGACCAACGTGGCATAGCCCGTGCGCCTGGGCAAAGCATAGAGATGATTTTTCATGAGCGCTATGCTCTATATCAACAGTATGCGGATATCCAACTTTTAAGTGCTGGAAATAGCCCCGAGAAAATTGTTAGCGACATTCTAGAATCCATTGCTGGCTTACAACACTGCGCTGAAAAGACTTAAGTACATCCAATGTGATTTATCGCCAATCGCCAATAGGTAATATCTTTACCAACGGCAATCGCTAGGGCGGATATAATCTCTAGCATGTATTTGAACTCCGCTTCACGACTACACCTCCAGGCTTTGGGATAGGGATGACACTTGCGAAGAAGTTTAGCGAGAGATTGAGCTGGGTGTTAGTTCCCAACAGCCCATTGGAATTGCGTCGTCGGTATCTATTGAGTTTGCCAAATAGGAATCAAACAGTTATGCCTAGTCATTGTGACGCTCTCTAATGCTAACCCCTCAATGCTGAGCGCAATTAAAGGCCGAGTTTTTTATGCCACAGGTGTCTTAATTATTGGCTTTGGCCTAGGCATCGCCCGTACTCTTTTTCTTGTTCCGCTTATAGCACAGGAGTAGGCTGTCCTTATGGAGCTGCCGCTAATTTTGACGTTTAGCTGGTTATTGTGCGGCCGCAGCGTGCTGAGGATGCAGGTGTCTGACAAGCTTGTCGATCGGGTGGTAATGGGTACCGTCGCTCTGCTTTTTTTAATTTGCGCCGAACTCGTGCTTTAGCAGCTTATTTCTTCAGAGCCTACCGTTAAGTTTTTTGCAAGATACGCGACGCTCGCAGGGTTCATCGGCCTATGTGGGCAGCTACTATTTGCGTTGTTCCCACTTTTAAAACGCTAAGGCCAATACATTCGCTCCTTACCTTTAGCTTATTCATAGCCGGACTACTTAAGCTGGGGTTGACTTTTGCATTAGACCCACAATTTTGACTATCGGCATTACAACGCATAGTATTTACCCTTGGAGACGCCTACGCTGCCATGTAAGCTCTAATTTGGTAAACGCTCTTCTCTAACCTAGTTTTGGTATTAGCTTGGGAATCATCACAAGCAATCTAACTATCCCTCTGTCCAGAGCTGACCCAAAGCTTAGACGCGCGACACTGTAGGCTGATTAAGTTACTAACAGTCGCTGTATACTCGACGAGCAACTGCAGTTCTAGTCGAACCATTCATTTGCAAACAACACAGGATTTTTGTGGAACCTACTAACGAACACCGGAACACCGAGTCAACAATCACCAACAAATCAATCCGAATAGAATCATCTCGACAAAAAGTTCGGGATTTTCATATTGCCGACGAAGCGTGGGTGATTGAACAGCTAAACCCCTTAAGTACTTTCTCCTTGCAGCAGCGCCAAAATATTAGCGAAAGATCAATCGAGCTTATTGACCACATCCGCCATAGCGGCAAGCCGGGCATGATGGATCAGTTTTTAAGTGAATACGGGCTGTCTACGAATGAGGGCATTGCTCTCATGTGCCTTGCCGAATCTATGCTGCGCGTCCCGGATTCAGGCACTATAGACACACTAATTGATGACAAAATAACGCCTTTTGATTGGGCCGAACATCTCGGAAAATCTGAGTTCGGCATTATTAACGCGGCAACTATTGGCTTGCTACTTACAGGCAAGGTGTTAGATGAGGACAATAGTTCCAGTATCACCGGCCTTCTCAGCCGTACTGTCAAACGGGTTGGCGAACCTATCGTTCGCACAGCCGTGCGGCAAGCGATGAAAGAAATGGGCAACCAATTTGTGCTTGGCCAAACTATCGAAGAAGCGCTCAAGCGGGCTAAGCCGGAAATCGACAAAGGTTATCTTTATTCATTTGACATGCTGGGCGAGGCGTCCCTAACCAAAGCGGCATCAGATATTTACCTCGAATCTTACGCGAGAGCCATCACCGCCATAAGCACAAATGGGCCGCAAGGATCTGTGGTAAGGCGGCCAGGCATTTCTGTAAAACTCTCAGCCATACATCCTCGATTCGAGTTCTCTCAAGCCGAGGGGCTTGAAAACGAATTAGTCCCTCGCCTGCGGTCTTTGTGCCAGCTGGCAAAAAAAGGCGGTATTCCACTCACAGTCGATGCTGAGGAAGCCAATCGCTTAGAACCGATGCTTGACGTAGTGGAGATGACATTGCGTGATGAGTCACTTGCTGGTTGGGATGGCTTTGGAATAGTGATTCAGGCCTACGGCAAACGCGCCGTGCCGGTCATAGAATGGTTAAACGCACTCACCGAGGAGCTTGACCGCAAGGTAACGGTTCGACTAGTCAAAGGTGCTTATTGGGATGCAGAGATTAAAACTTCCCAAGTTATCGGCGTTGAAGACTATCCGGTTTTCACCTCCCGTGCCGCAACAGATATTTCATTCGTTTGCTGCGCGAAGAAATTATTTGAGTACAGCAATAGAATATATCCTCAGTTCGCGACCCACAATGCTCAGACCGCAGCAACCATTCTAGAGTTAGCACAAGGTCGCCGGTTTGAATTTCAACGCCTTCACGGCATGGGTGAGAGGCTTCACAACTATCTTCTCGATGACACCGACGCACCGTGCCGTATTTACGCACCAGTAGGCCCGCATGAAGACCTGCTTGCCTATCTTGTACGTCGTCTGCTTGAGAACGGTGCAAACTCTTCTTTCGTCAATCAAATTAACGACAAGAAACTACCTTCGCGCTCGCTAGCACTTGACCCTATTGAAAAGCTCGAGGCGAATGAGGTCAAAAGGCCCAGCCAGTTGCCACTGCCCCCGGGAATTTACAAACCTGCTCGGCTAGCATCCAAAGGCTGGGATATTTCCAGCCCCGAAGATATCGCTGGCATTGAACAATCTCGACTCGCGTTTAAAAACCAGAGCTGGCATGCAAGCTCGATTATTAGCAAACCTATCCGCCGCGATGCTGACGCCGCTAAGATTGACATCATCTTAAACCCTGCGGATAACAATGACAGGGTGGGCGAGGTACAGATTTCGAATCTTGAGGAATTGGAAACGGCGCTAGATTCGGCCAGCCCTTGGGCTGCTAGCACTGCCGCCGAGCGGGCCTCCTGTTTGCAAGCTGCAGCCTTGGCTATGGAATCTAATTCTGGGGAACTGTTTGCTTTGTTGTGTAGAGAATCAGGGAAAACACTTTCCGATGCCATCGCCGAGCTAAGAGAGGCGGTAGACTTTCTTCGCTACTATGCAAATCAATGTGAAAAGTATGAAGGTGCGCCACCGCGCGGTGTTATTTGCTGCATCTCACCTTGGAACTTTCCCTTGGCAATCTTTATTGGCCAAGTTGCGGCGGCCTTGGCCGCTGGTAACGCCGTAATCGCTAAGCCGTCTGAACTAACGCCGCTTATCGCATTTCGGGCAACACAGCTCATGCTCGCTGCGGGAATTCCTGAAGACGCTCTGCAGCTAGTTCAGGGAGCGGGCAAAGACATTGGCCAACACCTCGTTAGCGATAAAAGAGTCACCGGCGTATGCTTCACAGGTTCCACTCAAACGGCTCAGGCCATCAACCAAACAATGGCTGAATCACTATCCCCCAACGCACTATTAATTGCCGAAACCGGCGGCCTGAATGCCGCGATAATCGACTCCACGGCACTGCCTGAACAAGCCGTCCGAGACACCGTGGCCTCAGCGTTTCAATCCGCTGGCCAACGCTGTTCGGCGCTGCGGGTTCTGTACATTCAAAATGACATTGCTGATGATCTGTTAGAGACTCTGTTCGGTGCCATGGATGAACTCATTCTTGGTAACCCGCAGGCTCTATCTAGCGATATAGGCCCGGTTATTTCCGGGGCAGCCAAAGAAAAAATTGACGCCTACATTGCCAAGGCGAAAGCCGACGGGAAACTGCTGAAGCAAATGATAGCACCCACTGGTGGCAGTTTCGTTGGACCTGCTGTTATCGAAGTCGAAGGGGTTCAGTCTCTGCAGGAGGAGATCTTCGGCCCGGTGCTGCATGTCGTCCGTTTTGAAGCCAAAAACTTTGACCAGGTGATCGAAGACATAAATAGCAGTGGTTACGGTCTCACCTTCGGCCTGCACACTCGCATCAACCAAAGAGCCGACTCGATCCCAAATCAGTTACATGTGGGCAATATCTATATTAACCGTAATCAAATTGGAGCCGTTGTTGAGACTCAACCCTTCGGCGGTGAAGGCTTGTCCGGAACTGGGCCTAAAGCCGGCGGGCCCCACTATGTGCGCCGTTTTTATCTTCCCATTCGACGGTCTGGCAACTGTCCAAGTGCTGCAAATTCAGTCACAACTGAAGAATTACAGGCGATTCTAAGCAGCGCAAGTAACCACAAACTTGAACCATTGCACTCAATCGATATGCCCGGACCAACCGGTGAATCAAACACTTTGACCATCTGGCCGCGGGGGGTTGTGCTATGCCTGGGCCCAACTGCTGAGGATGCATTTTCCCAGGCAGGAGAAGCCCGTGCCTATGGCTGCCCTGCGGTTATCTGCGCCCCAGGGGCGACTGGACACTGGTGTCTTGATGGCGAGTTGAAGGCTGACCAACTTGCTGAGCTTGGGGATTTTGCTGTCGTCGCGTTCTTTGGCGATGACGTTGAAGCACGCAAGCTGAGACGGGTTCTTGCCAGCCGTAGCGGCCCCATAATCCCGCTGAGCGTGTCGGATGATTTGCACCATATTTGTATTCAGGAAAGGCACACTTGCGTTAATACAACGGCTTCTGGGGGCAATACAACTTTGCTGTCTTCAACTCAAAACTAGCCAGCACAAGCAGGCCTGTCATCAGCTTAACGCTGCAATGAGTACTTTTGTACCAGCACCCGTTTACTGATTTTCCAACCGTCAGAGGTTCGCACGAATTCGTCGTGATACTCGCCCATAAGTGCGAAGCCGCTGACAGAGGTCTCACCCAATGGGGCACTATAAATCGTCGCGTAACTTACCCCTGTGGCGTTGTTCTCATCGATCGGAACAATCCGAATAGTGCTCATCTCATGGCGAATGGTAGAGCCGGTTTTAAGCCCCTCAATACGCTGCTCGATGTCCTCTCGGCCAACCCAGGTTTGGTTCACAACAGTAAGCGATGCATCTTCAGTAAAAAGACTGGCAAATTCCTTCGCGTTAAACTGGTCTCGGTGGTAAGCATAATCGGTGACGAGGTTGCTACAGGCCCAGTAAACGTCTTCTGTTGCGAAACCTGTGGATGAGAAAGACAGGCAAAACGCAGCAATCAGTATGAATTTTTTTCTTATCATTTTGGTAATCCTAATTAGAAATTACGAACATCAGCTTAGTTAACGGGCCTAATTCGAGAGCCTTTCGCGGATTGCGCAGGGTGCTATCAATCCGAATCACTGTCCCTTGCTCGACCACTGACTGAAAAGCCTATGCAATTAACGTTGACCTACTCGCAAAAGCAGCCTACCCGATTGGAGTGAGGTTTACGAGTCTCAGATTGGGCAGACCAAGTTGCCGAGTTTTTCAGTTAGCTTCATGTTTTCTGAGTAATCAACCGGCACATCGATCACGACAACTGTATTGTCAGCAATTGCTTTTTCGATAGTCGGCAGAAGCTCTGCGGCTGAATTCACTCGATAGCCTTTTGCACCAAAGCTCTCAGCGTATTTTACAAAGTCAGGGTTTTTAAAATCTATATGAGAATCGCGGCCGAATTTTTTGTCTTGATGCCACTTAATCATGCCATATTTACTATCGTTCCAAATCATTAACACAAAGGCTAGCTTTAAGCGCAGCGCGGTGCCAATTTCTTGGGAGTTCATCATAAACCCTGCGTCACCGTTAATGCTCATTACAGTCCGGTTAGGGTGAACCAGTTTGGCCGCAATCGCACCAGGCAGAGCAATCCCCATTGAGGCGAAGCCATTTGAGATAATGCAGGTGTTTGGTGCTTGAGCCTGATACATACGGGCTATCCATAGCTTATGAGCACCTACATCTGACAGCAGAATATCTTCATCATCTAAGGCCTTACGCACGTCCGCTAAAATTCGTTGAGGCTTGATCGGAAAACTGTCGTCTTCGCTCATTTCGTTAAATTCATCGACAATAGCACCATGAAGGTCTTCGCTGTTCAAACCCGCTTGCGGTTTGGCAAGCTCAGCGATTGCCCGCAGCCCTCGGCAGATGTCTCCTACAACACCTACCTCGAGGATGTAGTGCTCATCAACCTCGGCATAAATAGGGTCAATATGAATTATTTTTTTGTCCTTTAATGGGTGCCAAGCGCTTGGGGCGTACTCAACCATATCGAATCCGATGCAGATAATGACATCAGCTCGATCGAAGCCACAGGTAACGTAATCATGATCATGCAGACCGACAGTGCCAAGCGACAGCTTGTGTGAAAAAGGAATCACCCCTTTAGCCATAAACGTTGTCGCAACAGGAATATTAAGAGTCTCAGCAAATTTAACCAGATCGGCACTGGCCTTGCCCCGAATAACGCCATTGCCGGCCATGATGATTGACCGCTTGGCGCTGGAAATCACCTCGGCGGCTTGCGCTACCTTCTCACCCGGAGGCGCCGGCTGCGCGGCTTGCTGAACCTTCAGAGGCGCTTTGGGACTCTCCAAGGTGGCACCGGCGATGTTCTCAGGAAAGCTAATAAACACACCTCCCGGCTTTTCTGCCTGAGCATCTTTAAACGCCTTACGAACCAGCTCAGGAATAATGTCCTGATGAACAATCTCGGTGCTGTGCTTGGAAATTGGCTCAAACAGATTTACCAAATCAAGCATCTGATGGCTTTCTTTGTGCATGCGCAAAGTGCTACCTTGGCCCGCAATGGCGATAATAGGAGCGCGGTCCATGTTGGCATCAGCAAACCCAGTCATCAAATTAGTGGCACCTGGCCCTAACGTTGATAGGCAGACTCCGGCTCGCCCTGTTAGGCGTCCGTAGACATCAGCCATAAACGCCGCACCCTGTTCATGATGGACAGTAACAAACTCTATCGTGCTGTCTAGCAGAGCATCCATGACGTCAACATTTTCTTCGCCGGGTATACCGAAAATGTACTCAACTCCTTCATTCTCGAGGCAGCGGATAAATAGTTCGGATGCTTTCATGTCGCTTAGTCCTTTCATTGGATGGGACAAATAGTTTAAGCAGCCACAGGCTGCCAGGCGATTTAGAACGTAATTGGTTCTAACTAATTAATTCATAAACGACTAGTCTAACAGAAATAAAGTCCCGGCGGGTAAAACTGCTGGCGATTGAAAATCATTGGCTCGTCGCTGTTACAGAAAGCTAAAACCTAAAATTACTTAGTTCTCAACAGCACTGCCACGACTATCACTATTGTAAACTTGATTTTTATTGTCCGTGTACAATACCCTATGGAAAAACACTAAACCGCTAAGGAGACACCATTTGAATTATTTGCAGAACAGCTTAATCGACATAAAGAAAACGTATCCTGACCAACAAGAGTTCATTCAAGCGGTCGAGGAAGTGGCCGCAGACGTTGGTGGTTTATTTGAAAATAATAAGCAGCTTGCTGATCTAAACATTTTTAGCAGACTCGTGCATGCTGATAGGATCATTAAGTTCAGGGTTACTTGGCAAGCGGATAATGGTGACGTTCACATCAACACCGGATATCGAGTGCAGCACAGCAATCTTATTGGTCCTTACAAAGGCGGGCTTCGTTTTCATCCGTCTGTAAATGAGTCGATACTCAAGTTTTTGGCGTTTGAGCAAATGTTCAAAAACGCGTTGACGGGCCTACCTATCGGCGGCGCGAAAGGCGGTTCCGATTTCGACCCTAGTGGCAAATCAGAAACCGAGATCATGAGATTTTGCCAAGCTTTTATGAACGAGCTTTATCACCATATTGGAGACCAAGTCGACATCCCAGCCGGAGATATCAATGTTGGCAGTCGCGAGATTGGCTATTTGTTTGGCCAGCATCGCCGTTTAGCAAACAAATTCTCCGGCGCAATTACCGGCAAAGAATTAGAATATGGCGGCAGCCATGTTAGAACTGAGGCTACTGGTTTTGGCCTGCTGTATTTTGTCTGCGAGATGTTAGGGCGGCTCGACAAAAAAATTGAAGACCTAGTTGTTAGTATTTCTGGCAGCGGTAATGTTGCTTTACACGCGGCCCTTAAAGCAATTCAACTAGGCGCTAAGGTTATTACGCTCTCTTCGAGTCAGGGCCACCTATTTTTCGAGGACGGCTTCTCCGAAGCTCAAATTAGTAAGTTAATCGCGGCCAAGGGCTCAAGCACAGAAAAACTGAAAGGCCTCGACATTGGCGAATGGGCAGATAAATGCGGCCCTTGGCAGCATTGCTGTGACATAGCGCTACCTTGCGCGACCCAGAATGAAGTAACCATTGAAGCGGCCAAGCAGCTGGTTGAAAGTGGCTGCATACTGCTGGCTGAAGGTGCCAACATGCCTTGCACAAAAGAAGCGGTAGATTGGTTTGAGCACAAAAAAGTGCTCCATGCCCCAGGAAAAGCATCCAATGCCGGAGGCGTAGCACTGTCGACGTTAGAGATGGGACAAAATGCCGATTTTTCTCGTCGCTCTTTTGCAAAGCTGGATGATCAACTGCGAAAAATAATGCACACAATCCACGACAACTGCCTGCAAGAATTGAATGATGCAGATGAAAAATATTTGAATTATAGGAAAGGCGCGAATCTTGCAGGGTTTACCCGTGTAGCAAGTGCAGCTATCGCTCAAGGCATTTAATATTAGCCTTATAGCTGCTTCAAGACTTTCTCAAGCCCATGATTCAATTTGATATTCTGCGGTTCAAAGCGATGCTGAGAAAGAACCTTAGAACGCAAGAGGAGAACACTTCATGACTATTTATGAAAAAATTGCACAGGACCATGAAACACATACAGACTTGCTCGACAGACTTGTAGACACCAGTGGTGACTCAAAAGAGCGAGAGCTTCTGTGGAACAATTTTTACTACGATGTGAAAGCTCACGCCGCCGCAGAGGAAGAGACATTTTATTCAAAACTGATTGAGACTCAAGCAGGGCAACCTGATGCACGCCACTCTATTCATGAGCACCACAAGCTTGAAAAACTAATGGAAGAGCTCCACGAAATGGATTTTTCAAGCCCAGTATGGCTCAAGAAGTTCAAACAGCTGAAACACGACTACTTGCATCACATGGAAGAGGAAGAGGATCAAGTCTTTACCAAAGCCAAAGCACAGCTTGGGGGTGATATTCAGAGCAAACTTGGCGATCGTTTTGAAAGTCGTAAAGAAAATGAATTTGAACTAGTCGATCGCAAAGTCGAAATTAGCTTAGAACATTAACGGGCCAAACCTTAAACCGTTGCCAATCTGCATTGCTCTCGAAAAAAGGTGCCAGCTCTCACCGGCACCTTTTCAACCTTGTTTTAATTTCTCTATATCAAAAAAACCCAACTAGAAATTGTAATTCACTCGAGCATAGACCACCCTTTCCAATGAATCTTGCATCTGGGCATCGATGCCTGCGATCATCCCCGTTTATTGAGGCATACGGCCAAACAAGTTGCGAGCGCCTACAGTGAGATTGAACTCGCCATCCCATACTTAAAAGCTGCGGTAGCTGTAAAATGCATCCAGCTGAGAACACTGTCTGATCACATCGGTTAACCAACGCTGTCAGAGCAATTACTCCGATAAGCGCATCGACTATGATCAACTAAATTGAAGCGAATTACCCGACTTAATAATATCGAAAACACGCACCGGCTGAACCGTGTATTGACGCGTCTCTACATTCGAGACCGCGATGAACTGAGCATTGATTTTTTGATGATCTATGCTCAATCGAATAAATCCTCTATGCCGTCCATCGGACCAGACAATCTCTTTGTTGTTGGCGGTGTTTAACTCATCAAAACGTTTCAGCCCTTCCTCTCCGAACGCCAATAGAGATCGCGGCGAAGTAACTCCGGTCGCGCCCAACTCAAGCCCCATCACCTGATCATGTTGATCAAACAACTGGTTCGCCCAAAAGCTATGGCTGTCCCCGGACAAGACTAATAAATCATTAGCTCCGGCTAGGCGCGCCAGGTCGTAAAAGCGCTCTCTTGCTGCGGGATAACCTTCCCAGGTGTCGAGATCATCAGGCAACTCTAGATCGCCAAATCGAGTTAGACTATCCAACGACTGAGAACCAGCGTTGTCTAATGTCTTTCTAAGCTCATTGAAATAGGAGTTATTTAGCTTTGGCGAAACTGATTTAGCAATCACACTTTGATTGCCTATAAGACGCCAACGCCTATTTGCTTGAACGGATTCTTCCAGCTCACTTGCCAGAAATGTCTCCATCGGAGCTGAAAGCATCGTGCGCTGAGGGTCATTCAACACCGACTGCTTGAATTGACGCGCCTGTTCTACCGTATTCAATGCGGGCAAATAATCAGCGTAAGCTATCTGTTGGCTGCGCCCTGTATGCCTACTCTCTAGAGTAATCAAACTCACTAAATCACCAAATTTGAAGTGCCGCCAATAGTCTGCGCGAGCAGCTCCTGGCGCCGGCTCCCTGATCGGAAGCCATTCGTAATATGCCTGCAGCGATGCGTCACGACGCTCCTTCCAGTCGCCTTCGCTCTGATCATGGTTTGCGGCACCGTTCATCCATGGGTTATTGGTTGACTCATGATCGTCCCAAATCACAATTACAGGCTGCTGCCGATGCATTGCCTGCGAGCTTACGTCAGTTTTGTACTGAGCGTGGCGCTTGCGGTAGTCATCCAGCGAAAGTATTTCGTGACTAGGATCGTGAGGCCGTCCAATACGCGCACCTACTTCTGCACCAAATCCATTGGCGCCATGTTCGTAAATGTAGTCACCCAAATGCACAACGAAATCAACGCTTGAGTCGCGGGCAATAACTTCATAGGCATTGAAATGGCCAAA
>JBLGBD010000062.1:0-16522 GCA_047617585.1 Pseudohongiellaceae bacterium
TGGCGAAGAATCTGATTACGCGTTAGTGGTGTGCTTTCGACATCAATCAACAGCGTTCGGCTACAGCGATACAATCTGGGCAAAGTACGGCGAATTCCTAAGCGGTTTTATGGGGCTAACCGACTCTAAAACCAACGATCCGTTTACAGTAAATCCAATGAATGTTAGCGGTCGCTCGGATATGCCCAACCGTGGCAATACAATAAACTCACTGGTTGAGCGTGGCGTTAGTTATGCTATTTGCAACAAAGCGACGCTGGCCATGTGTGGGCGCTTAGCGGCGGCTTTTGGGGGTTCTGCCGATGCGATATATGCGGAAATTACTGGCTCTGCCGTTGCCAATAGCCGGTTTGTTCCGGCCGGAGTAGTCGCGGCTACTCGCTCTCAAGAATATGGCTATAGCCTGCTCTACGCAGGCTAACACTGGCAAAGCTAGAAACTAAAAAACTCGCCTCTCAACGCGCTTGAGACGCGGGTTTTTTATTGCTCGCTATAGTACTCACGGATTGGCCCGAAGGGACCCAAGCGGTGCTGTTCTATAGGAAAGCTATCTGCATAAGGCGGGTAGGGACTGTCTACTGGTTTTTTAGTTAAGTCTGGGTAATCCAGCTCTAAATTGGGCCGCTGGGGCCGGTCGTTTGAATTCATATAGGCCGCCACATCATAGGCTTCATCATCGCTTAAATCTGGCTGGCCTAATGGCATCCGCGCTTTGATAAATTTTGCAGCAGTGAGTAACCGAGTCATTCCGGCACCATTGTTGTAGCTATCGGCGCCCCATAGCGGCGGAAACAAATAGCCCTCTTTTAAATCTTGGCTAGCGGCAAGGCCTTGGCCGTTGCCACCGTGGCAAATGCTGCAGCGCAGGTTATACACCAGTTCTCCAGCGGCTAGGTCAGCCGCCCGCTCAGGCTCAGCAAACGTTGGAGGCTCTATCACCTGTTTGCGAGTCTCGCCCATGGCATTGTATTGCTGGTTCAAATTTTCTATGTACATCACCATAGAAACCATTTCGACGCTGTCCCTGGCAATTTCGCTGCCATTCATGCTCCGAGTCATGCAGCCATTAATGCGGTCATACAGATCACGCTCACCGCCATCGCGGCCGGAAAACCGCGGATAACTATTGACGCTTTGCATCAAGGACAGAGTGCCGGTTCTGGTTCCAGTATCAAGATGGCATGACGCACAGTCCATACTGCTGCCAGAAAAGCGCATGGCGGGGTTTTCATGACCGGGCCCCAACAGGGCCGCCGTTTCTCGAATGAGCGCACGCCCATATTCAACAGAGGGCTCAGCAGTGAATGCTGCTTCACTTACCGAATCTTTAAGCAGCCACATTGAACTCAAAGCGACAGTTAAACCAACCACAGCACTGGCCAAAAAAATGGGCGCTAAACTACCTCTTTGCTCATTCTGCTTCATTGCTGCTCTCCGCGGAAGAATCCTGCTCACTTTGCTGGCTATCATACTGCTGTAGCTGTTTTTGAAACACGTATTTCGGGTACTCTATTGCTGTTTTTATGCGCGGACTAAACACATAGGCCAACGCAAAGCCCACACCGACAACCACACTAAACCATACAACTATGGCGCTCATTACTCACTACCCCTTGTCGGTTGATACAACGTTCGCAAAAAGTGACTCACCGCCTCTATGTCGGCCTCACTCAGACGATCTCCCCACGGCGCCATAGATGTGCCGGCGACTCCATTTTGCAGGACTCGAAGACTCTCAGTCATGGTCAACCGCTCCCGGGTGAAATCTGTTGGCGGTATCGGCAAGGGTAAATTTACCACGGCAAAACCATCCCCAGCACCAGTGCGACCATGACATTCGATGCAGTTGTTTTGATACACCAATTCGCCTGCTTGCAGCTGCGCCACAGCCGGGTTTTGGAGGTCGGCCTCAACTTCACTGAGGGCTTGTACCTTGGCGACAAGACCAGCGAGGTCATCCAAAGACTGGTCTCTCCAAGCGGGCATCGACGAGCCATAAACGCCGTTGTACAAAATATCCGCCAGTAAATCAGAACGGTATTGATGCTGGGTCAGGTTGATTGGCGGCGGGGTCAGATACTGGGCCGCAGGGCCATCGCCTTTGCCGTCGATACCGTGGCAGCTGACACAGTTCTGCTGCCAAACCAGTTGAGCTGCTTCGGGACTACTGCCGGGCTTAAGATCCGGCGCGCCCCCTCTAAGCCGAGTGCGCGCCGGATGGGCATTTAATAGTGGAGCATCAAATGACATTTGCGCCCATGCATCGTTTGGTAGCGCAAGTTTGCCGGCAGCATCACCCTCTGGCCAAGCTAGTTCTCGTGCCTGCCCTAAGGTCTCGAGATAGGCGATCAGGTCTAGGGCCGCGCGCTGGGGCCGCAGCGCAGAGCCGTCGAAGAATTCTGGATAACTGGGCATCACTGAATCTGGCACTACCATTCTGGGCGCGAACAAATGCAATAGCTGCCACTGGCTGGGCCGTGTATTACCCGCTCTTGCCAGGTCAGGCCCTATCCGCCGGGTACCCAGCATATGGGGATAATCGAAGCGGCCTTCCCATGCCAAACTGGGGGCGCCAAATCTTGCCGTGTCAGCGTCGGTATATCGAACCTGCTGTGAATGGCAGTACGCACAGCCTTCTCGTGCATAAACGTTGCGCCCACGTTCTTGTGAAGCCGTCAGCGATAAAGGAGCAACCGGGGCAAGACTTGCGGTTTGCTGCTGCAAGACTTGCTTTGGTAACAGGCCCAACAGCAATACTGAAAACACAAAAAACACGATCCCTGCTAACGCTGCAACGGTATACGACATGCGCACCGCGGACGCCGAGCCATGGAGCTTGAGTGAATCACCACTGCCAGCGGCAAAAACAGGAAGACGACCAGCGATGGCCGCTTGTTTACCTGCGCCCACTTCACCGCGCATAAGGCCCAGCGCCAATAAAATAAACCCTGCCGTAATAGGAATAGCCGACAGGCTGCGGATCACCCAGTAAGGCTGTGATTGCCGGACTGAATCAAGCCATGGGGCGCCCGATTGCCACAACTCGCCCTGCACCAGACCACCGATGGTTAGGTCTATCACCATCAGTGAAATACCCATCAACAGAAGCCAGTAAGCCCAATTAAGCATTGCGGGGTTATAGCGTACTTGCGGCAGTCGCTGCCACGCATGAACGATGCCTGCTATCCCTGCAAACGTTGCAAAACCAAGCATGGCCAAATGGGAGTGGCCGATAACCCAGTCGGTAAAATGAGTCAGCTGATTCAAACTCATGTTTGCCTGCATTGAACCTTGCAAACTCACAATAAGATAAAAAACCACCGACATAGACGCAAACCGCAAACTGATCTCTTTCGGAAACCAGCCCGCCCCGCGCTGCGACAACATTAAATTGCTTACAACAATCAGCACCACCACCCCTAATAAAAATGAGGCCGCAATTGCCGTTGCCTGGGTCTCCATGGGGATAACTGAAAAAATATAGTGATGGGTACCGTTCAGCGGGTAGAGAAAGAATAGGCCCCAGAATCCAAGCATGGAGAGAAAGTGGCTATAAATAGGCCTGCCCGTACTGGCAGGAATTACAAAGTAAAGAATGGCAAGCGCCATCGGCGTCACAAATAAACCAACCGCATCATGAATCCATAGTCCGCTAAACGCCGCTCCCGCCGCCCCGGGAACAAATTCTGGAACGATGTTTCCCATGGGGTAGGACAGCAGGGTGAATACTAAACCGCCGATAATATACCAGCTCGATACATACAGGTTTTCAAACCCACGTTTGAAAAACCCTGGTAAAAACTGAACCCCAGCCAGGACCAAAGCGACCATGACCATTGCATCTACGACTAATGGAAATTCAGCCCACTCAAGGGGTTGGCTAACACCCGCTAAAACCAGAACCCAACCAGGAATCATTACGGCGAAATTCCACAGCCCAAACAGCCATAGGCCTAGCTTATGGCTGGTGACCGGGCGACCACTGAGGATGGGCACCCCATGGTAAAGAAAGGCAAAAAAGGCATTGCCTAGCCAGCCCAACATAATGCCTTGGGTATGGGAATAACGCAGGCGACCCCAGCTCGGCAAGGCACCAAGGGAGTCGGGCCAGAAGAATTGCAGTGATATTAAAATGCCAAACAGCACAGAGACCAGCAAAGCCGCAAAGGCTGCCACGCTGTGGGCCCGAACTAACAGCGAGTCTATGGCCACATGATGATCTTGAGCAACATGCTGTGGTGAAGCTTGAGTTGAATCTATCTGCACCCTAAGTCACTCCTAGTGAGTACCAGCCAACGCAATGGCTGCCCTGTATTTCTTTCTCGATAGGCCTATGGCTAGGCTTTTTGGTTTTGCGTCACTGGCTACCGATTGTTTGATCTAGACACCTCGAGAGGCCCCTATTTATTATCTATAGGCCTACCGGGCGGGAATCCTATTGTGTGCCACCCCCCTAAAGACGAAGTAGCAAAAGGCATTTGACCGACAAGACCTATAAATAGTGCGGCGGCCCCAATCACGAAACCGTCGTTGGTCATTCGCATTCGAGGATGCCGGCCAAGACTCGGAATTATAACTAGTATTTCGCTTGAGTGTGAGTAAGCAAGAGCAACGTTGCTTACTGTCACATCCTCAAAAAGCCGGCCTAAAGCGGCTCAAAACTATGGCTAACCGCACACTGGGAGGGGAACAGCCGTGGATTGAACTTGCAAAAGTGTCAGAATTTTTTTATTTTTGGCGTAGCCAATGCCCGACAAGAAAAGGAGAACCCCCATGATCTACGAAGTAGAAGGTGACCTGATGCTGTCCCGTGCTCACTTAATCGTGCAGGGAGTCGCCACCAACGACCCTATGACACGTGGGTTGGCACGTAAATTAAGCCAACGCTACCCAGCATTGGCTAAGGATTTCCAATCTTGGTACGTGGAGGAACAGCCCGAGCCAGGTCAATTATGGTTATGGGGGGAGCCTGGAAAACCCCAAGTTTTAAATCTCATCACCCACCAAGGCGACTCAGAAAATCCTGCCCGTCTGGGCCGCCCAAACAAAATCGCTGTCAATAGAGCCTTTCGGGCATTAAACAGTCTCTACACCGAGCAACGTTTCAAATCCATCGCCATGCCAAAAATTGGCGCGGGGGAGTTCGGTTTAGACTGGGCTGAAGTCAGAGACATGCTGCATGCTCAGCTAGGCCAGCTGTTGATCCCAATTTTTGTTTACACTAAAGAGCTTGATGGCCAAGTGGCGCACGAACCTGGCCTATAGAAACCCTGCGTTTAAGCTGGTACTAGGTGTAGCAAGCAGTCGCTTTTAACGATCTGAGGATTGCTGGTCAGCATGAGGAATTTTAGGGTCTTGGTTGGGAGCAACTGATTGATAGTAGGCTGCAAGGCCTTTGCCAAACCAATGGCACTTTCTCTAACCCAGTTGTTGCCGCAGCTCACTGTTGCCGGAATTAGATGCATCGAGTCTTTGGGCCGACAATCGATAGATTGTTTAAACAGCGTAGATGAGTCTCTTGCCAAAGACGGTGGCCAAACAGAGTCGGAGAATTTGCCGCCATAGCCACAGCAAGCGGCATCACAAACTGCAGCGCATTATAGAAATTCGCAAACTCATTGGGCGGTACCCGCCAATGAATTTAAAACGAAGTATTAGCCCCTTCTAAGGTTACATCGTCCATTGCCAGCTGCAGGGCATCCTCACTCTCAATAGCGAGGGTAAATAGGCCACCACGAGTTCCGTTGATTCATTGCTTAAGGCTTCAAAACGATGCTGGGGTCATTCATCTGCTCAATAATCTCCAAATTTTTATGCAGCGGCGCGCCATTAGTATCAATGATAAACAGCACAAGTTCAGCCCCAAAAGACAGCTCCCCTTCGCCAAAACCAAGCTGTAATTGAAGCTTTTTAAGCGCCCTTAAAATAGCGTGCAGTTTGTCACTAACCTTTGCAGAGTCTGCCGCCGTGAAGTGAATGACTGATATTTCTTGTCCCGTTGTAACCCCGCCGCTGTAGAATAAAATAGGTTTTTAGTGCATCAACTTATGCCGTTGATCTGCGGAGTTCGCGTACTTTTTGTTAGTCGAACAAATCTGGCTGTTCTGCTGCAATCACATCATACAAAGGCTTAAAACTAAACCAGCCGGCTAGCGGCGAGCCGACTTGTTTGCGCGTAAGCGCCGCAACCTCGGGCTCAATGTGCCGAGGCTTACCGGCCGCTTGGGCTAACAGCTGGGCCTGGCAGCTGCGCTCCATGGTGATATACCACCACGCCGCTTCGTCCACTGTATTGCCCACCGTTAGCAGACCATGATTTTGCAGGATCGCGGCTTTGTGATTGCCCAGAGCCGCCGCTATTTTATCGCCTTCAGACACGTCCAGAACCACGCCGGAGAACTCATCGAACAGCACGTGATCTTCGAAAAATGCGCAAGAATCTTGTGTGACCGGTGGCAGTAATTCGCCGAGGCTCGACCAAGCTTTACCAAACACAGAATGCGAATGGGCTGCCGCCGTTACGTGAGGTAAGTTCTTATGAATTCTAGAATGTATAGCAAACGCCGCCTGATTTAAAAGTGTGTGTTTGCCCTCAACAATTTCACCGTCATGGTTGACCAAGATTAAGTCTGAGACTTTGATTTGCTTAAACGAGAGTCCAAACGGATTCACCCAGAAATGGTCTGAATGCTCAGGATCACGCACAGTGACATGGCCAGCTACGCCCTCGTCAAAGCCAAATTTACCAAATAGCCGAAAAGTTGCCGCGAGCCGCTGCTTGCGCACTAAACGCTCTTGTTCAACACTTTCATAGCGCGGCGGATACTGCGCCCGCAGGCCTGTGCTGCCGATTACTTCAGAATCAGTTGATGGAGCTACTGCAGCGTCGGACATAGTGAATACTCTTTTCAATGTTGGTTTCAGTGCTGGTTTCGGTGTTGTTTAAATGTTGGCTGAAATGTTGGTTTGTTGCAGCGCCAAATACAAGGCACAGCCCAATAGTACCTAGCCCACTGCAAGTTCGCCAATCGAATTTTACGGGGCGTAAATTCTCCGGCCACTAGTTCGGCTTTAGCATTTGCCCTGCCCGCACCGGCAGGGCCTGCGCGGCGAAAAACGCGATCTCACCATTGACCATCACCACATCGAAACCCTCAGCTAACCGCAGAGGGTCTGGGTAGCTTGCATTGGCTTTTACTCTTGAGGGGTCGAAAATCAACAGGTCAGCCGCCATGCCTTCTTGAATGCTACCCCGATCACTAATGCCTACTATAGATGCCGCAAAAGAAGTCATTTTTCGGATGGCCTCTACTAATTCCAAGGATTCGCGCTTGATAACATATTCTTCGATAATCTTGGCAAACGTGCCATGGCCGCGGGGGTGAAATCCTGTCGGGCTGCCATCTGAAGATACTGTAATAAAAGGGTCTTGCAGCAGCCGAGATTGCAATGCGTCGTCCATAATAAAGTAAGCGCCGCTGCCGCCTTGCGGGCCAATAACATCGATTAGTATTTTCTCGAAAGGCAGCCCTAGTTCAGTTTCTAAGTCGGCTAGGGTTTTTCCGGTGTATGGCTGCGACGCTAAAAGAGTGGCATCCGGCCCGTTTCTCCTGGTAATGCGCCTAATCAAATACTCTTCTAATTCTTGTCGACGGTCTAATTTTGCAATTTCAAACTCCTCGCTAGTCTTCGACCATACCGGGAACAGTAGCGCGATACCGGCATAGCTGGCGTTGTAAGGATAGACATCCGCCGTAAGCCTTATTCCCTGCGCGCGGGCCGTTGCTAGTATATCGAGGATTTCCTGCGCTCTCTGAGCGCCTTTGCCATACACTGATTTCAAATGGGCAATATGCACTTTGGCGTATTGCCCCTGACTTAAAAGCTCGTCGATGGATGTTTCAAGTTGGTCATCATCTTCATTGCGCATATGACTCATAATGAGCCGATCGCGCTCGCCTACTACTCGAGCCATGGCGACTAGTTCAGATTCTGGCGCGTGTAAGCCAGGATTGTATTCAAGCCCGGTACTTAGCCCAAACGAATAATCAAGCGCACTGTTTAAAAGCGCCAGCAGACGCTGGATATCCTCATCACTGGGGTTTGGGTTCTGACCGATGCCAGATAAACTGCGCAAAGTGCCGTGACCCACAAACATGGCTATATTGACGCCAATACCACCCCCCTGCACTTCATCAATCCAGGGGGCCAAATCGGTAAGCTGTGGGCTATCCCCGTCTTGCCCCAAGGTAATAGTGGTCACTCCTTGGGCGAGGAAATTACTAAAATCTGGCGTCTGAATTGGATCGCCATGGGAATGCACATCAATAAACCCCGGCGAGACAATTCGCCCATTGGCGTCGATAGTTTGTGAGACATTTACATCCAGCTCATCTAGCCCCGTAATACTGGCAATTAAACCATCCTTGATGTAAACATCCGCAGGCCGCGCCGGATTGCCCAAACCGTCGATTAAGCTGGCGTTGCTGATCTTTACGTCAAAAACCGGCAAGTCAGTAGAATCGCTATCCCCACAGCCAACCAATGCGGCAAGTAACACAACGCTAAGAAAGTGTTTCATACAGTGCTGGCCCATTGCAGCTCCTTTACTTTTTATTGTGATGAATCTTATAAGGGCAGTTGAAAACCGAACGCTTCAATCTCTGCCTGGGTCATTAAGATAACATTGACGTCTACTGGGATATCAACCAGCGGCTTGTCCGAGTCATCGGTTTCAACTTTAACCAAAGCATCCACTACATCCATGCCTTTAAACACATGCCCGTAAATCATGTAGTTGTCATCTAGCCGCGCCAGACCTTCTTGGTTTTGCACCACATAGAACTGGCAGGCAGCTGCGAGCTTAGCGGGATTGTCATCACGCCCGGCACCGAAGGCGCCATAGATATGTTTATGGCCGGCCTCAAATTCTGGTTCGATCAAATGCACGGAATAGGCAAAGCCCTCGGGCACATCAGGGCAGCCTCCTTGGGCGACAAATTCATCGATTACGCGGTTGAAGGTGTAAGTATCCCAGTACCCTGATTCAGCCAATTCAAGAAACGCCTCTTTATGCTTGGGCGTATCGTCGTAAAGCCAGATAAGTAACTCTCCCATGGGGGTTTGAATCTGCCCCACTTCATAAGTGGTGGGAGGCGAGCAAGACGCGGCAATTAGGGCAACGCTTAGTGCGAGCAGGGCTGTACTTTTCATAGAGCAAGGTCCAGTGGCAATTGAAGAACGATAAAACAGCAACCTCACACAATAGCAGTTTTGCCAGCGGCTGGGGCGTAAATTGCGCTGTTAGCGTATTCAGATGAGCTAAGAAAATTACTGAGCTTGAAAAAACACTTAGACTGATGTGCGGATTCAGCTAAAAATAGAAAGCGGCGAATTAAACTGGCGGAGGTCTATAGCAACCGCTATCGAGCACTTGCTATAGACTTTATTGGGGGAGGATGTTCTAGCCTAAAACCTTTGGATGCTATGCATGTTCGCTATCCAATAGTCCTGATCAAAGACATGCTTTGCACTAACCGCAAAAACATTTTCAATCTGAACCACAATACTGTCTTGTGCGGTGTCTACATATGGGGTGGAAGATTGGGTCTGAACTAATGAAGCTTCGCTAGGTTGAGCGTCAATCACGAGCACTAATGCCAACGCGAATAACCCAATAATAGAAAGCAGGCATAGACGGTTCTGTAATGTGAAAGTTTTCATTCCAGTATCCTCATCAGTTTTATTTTTATTTTTATTGTTGATGCTATTTTATTGCAAATATTTTTTGGATATCAGTTGAGCACAGGTTTTATGGGGTGATTAGTCCAATAAACGTGGTGCTTGACAGCAGTGTGCCACGATAGAACTAAATGTAAACAGTGGTTTCAAAAATAATTAAACGAAGAATTTTAACTATTACCGATAGAAACAAAATTCTCGGCAACATGAATAAATTAGGTAGAACTGTTACCAATCAACCCGCGCTTTAGGATTGGGGGACATTGATAACAGTATGACATGCAACCTAATTGGGATTTACTGACTAGCGCTCGCCGGTGGCGCTTGCTGCTGCCGCCTCGGCGGTAGAGTGAGTAATAAAGACCTGAGCCATCTTTACATCCAAGGCCGTAGAAATAGCGGTATTTTCACCTGTCTCAGGGTCAGGGTAAGCATCGGCCAAGCGGCGCAGTGCCTTGTACAAAGAAATGCCTGAAATCTGGCCGTTGCTTAAGTGATGGGTGGAGTCATTGCGAATCAATTGATAGTACCAGCTGTCAATGTCGGCATAACCCGCAACCAAACCTGTCGCGCCTTCCGGCGTTAACTTCAGTTGTAAGCGCATATCGCGAAAAATATGAACTGAGGGTACCCCTAGATTCATCCAAGGCATTACCATGTCTTCTATGGGCTGCGTGACCAGAGTCGAATCGACAATCTTGCCCTGCATGGTGCGCATTAAGTCTTTGCCCCAGCGAGTGTCGACGCGCTGGGTTCCGCCTGACATGACTTCAAGCCCGGTTGCATCGGTTAATAAGCGGTCCATACCGCGGTATAAATTAACCGTGACGCTATCGTCGTTGTCTAAATTATCGACACCAGTAATCTCGATCATCATCCGATTATATTTGGCATCGGCGATGGCTTTATCTTGAAAAATAAACTCAACGCCGTCTGGGCCTCTAAAACCAATAACGCAGCCCACTGCCCGGTAAACTTGGTTGTCGATGCCGGTCGTGCCATCGGGGTGGGTGAAATCGTTGGGGTCATCCACACCATCTAGGTTTAACCCCCAAGACAAATCTCCTTCAACCTGAAGAAACTCGAACCCATCGGGTTCAGTGGTAGGATGCCAGGTTTCAATTTCTTGCCTAAGCTGAGTTTGTTCAACGGTCATCTCAGTGGGGTTTGGATACAGCTTTTCAAATTGCTCCCGAGGCCCGTCATTAAACCCTCGCGGGCATTCCTGCTGAGCATCGGGTGTTTGGTAGACAGACCAAAATAGGTTTGTCATGACATAGCCGATAGTGCCATCACGTAAAGAATCATCTGCTGCCGCTGCGTTAGCGGCAACCGCTGCAAACACAGCTGAAATCAATAATCGTTGCTTGATCATCATAGTATTCCATTCATAAAGTCATCTCTCAGCCAATACGCCCTCAGACCATTGCGCTGTCCGCGCCACTCGCCGATCCCGCCGCCTTTTACATCACCCGGGCGTTTATCCGGCCCATACAAATAGACTGGCTTGCCGCGATAAGACCACACCCTAATGGCGCCTTCTTGATCAGCGCTGGCGAGGCGGCCAGTCATAGGATCTATCGACAATATTCGCCAAATACGATTTACGCTAACTTCGTTATCTGAAGCCTCAACATAGGGCCAGTGTTTAAGGCATTTTTCAGCATCCCCACCGCCGCACATGGCTAGGCGATAGACTTGGGTATCATCTGGGTGGTCGCAGGACAGCTGATGGGCTGAATCCTCGCCACAGTTGTAGATATAGATCGTGTGGCCTTTAGGGTCCGCCAACACTTCTCCAGCGATCGTCGCCTGCACAGTGAAACTGCTTGGGTACGCTGGCGCCTTTTGCGTGAACACATTATCCCAACCCGGTTTGTCGCTACCCAATAGACTCCACGAGCCGGTGTCAAATATATGGGTATAAAGCGGCTTACCGCGGAACACCCATTGGCGCACGCCGGGGGAGCGTTCAAGTATTGCCCATTCACCTTGGGCCTTGGCCAACGCCGGTGCAATGACCGGCTCCCAAGTATTCAAACAGGCAGCGATACAAGCAGCCTCAGTGGCGCTATCAAGCTCGAAGGCGTACACGGACTCATTTTTAGCTGTTGTCAGCAAACGGCCTACACTGCTGCTTTTAACCGCGAATCCTGGCGGGTGCATTGAGGGAGGCCCTACAGGTTCTCTATATGCTGGCGCGTCACCGCCAGATCTGCGGGTTTTGCCGCCAAATACATCGCCAGGTTGGCTATCACGTTGAGAGGTATACAAAGGCTGTTCGTCATAGGCCCATTGCTTGACGCCATCCTTACGATCAAGCACGGTCCATTCACCCACAGCCTCGGCATCTGAACTGGCCAACACTGGAGGCCATAAATCGGTGCAGCTGGGCCTGCCTTCTAAAGCGGGTAATTCAATACCTGGAGGATATGGGCTCATCAGGCCCGCTGTCACGGTGACGACCTCGTCATAGCATGCGGGGCTGCCAGGCCCTTCACCGCTATAGCCATTGCGGCCGCGATGCTGGGGCCAGCTGTACAAGGTTTTGCCATTGGCATCGGCAAAAACCGGCCCATCAAGCAAGGTTGCCTCGACATGGAACTGAGCTGGAATAAGCACATCTCTATGCCTTTCGATCAAGGTATCTGCAACCCCTGCGGAATCAGCGGCTAAAGCCAAAGGACTCCAAACGCTGGTGAAAACCGCCACCGCGCTGGCGACATTTACGGCCGTTTTAAGAGTTGATTTAAGCAAGGATTTCGCTCACTAAACTAGATGTATTGTTACTCTTGGTTCCCCAAGACTCTATATCCAGCCCCATCAGGCGCTGCACTGTATAACCAAGCCGACAAGCTGCAGAGCCACCGCCATCCAAGTGCAGCCCGGTCTTTACAAGGCCCCCAGCATTGCCCGCGGTAAACATAGGAATGCCTTCGATGCCGTGGATTTTGGCGAAGGACTGATCGGTTGTGGCATAGATCAATGAGTTATCTAAAAGGCTGCCGTCGCCTTCTTTAAAACTAGCTAGAGCTTGCACATAGTAAGCCCACTCTTCCATCGCCCGGCGCGTATACCAAGATGTATTTGGCTGGCACTTTTGAATGGGATCCACTGCTTCTTCATGGGTTGCTGTGTGGTGAGGCTTGTCGTAACCAGGCTTGGTCGTCGCTGAAAATGCCGACGCATAGAACATATTGAATACCCGCGTCTGGTCGCACGCCAACGCCATCATCATTAAGTCTGTCATCATCCGATGGCGCTTGGAGACTAAGTCGGCGTCCAAACCCGACGGCAGGTCCATGGGCGCTTCAGCAACAATGCAGGCTTCCCGCGGATCAGGCTTGGAGAGCTGCAAATCAAACCGACGCTCTAAATCACGCAGCCCAGAAAAGTATTGGTCGAGCCTAGCACGGTCTTCTGCACCCAGGGATTTTTCTAGGTTTTTGGTTTCTTCCTGCACCGCGGATAGGGCACTCTTGCGCACCATAATTTTGGGGTCAGGGGTAAATGATTTCGCGTTAGGATCTTGAAACTCTTCACCAAACAGGCGGTTGTAAAAACGCAGCGGCGACCATTCTGGTTCGTTTACCGAGTTGCCGCCCTCATAACTAAAGCTGTCTCGCACATCCCCGGTAGCAGTCGCGCTTAGGCTGCGAAATCGAGTGGCATTGCCTAACTTTCGAGCGATCGCAACATCAATGGTTTCCCCGGGTCTGTTGCCGCCAGTCATAGGCGCGATACCTGAACGCAGCAAAACCCAGCCTGAGTGATGGCACAGATTCGGCGCGTCATCCTTGTAGACATTGTAATTAGTGAACAAATTAATGTGCTTTTGTACCGGAGCAAGCGCTTCAATTTCTGGCGGCAGATCAAAGTTAAGGCCAGTCTTTTTAGGCACAAAAATCTCTTTGCTCATACCCAAGCCCCAAGACCAAGTACCAAAGCGGGTTGGAATAGGTGCCCCATTTGCCATGGCTGAACCGTTTTCATTCAAAAACACATTCAGTAGCGGCAAGCCAACGGTGACTGCTCCGCCATTCAGCGTGCCTTTCAAAAATCGACGTCGACTGATCATCTTGCTCATTGCTTATTCTCCACACCCGTTTGTGAAAGCTGTTCTTGTGTTATCCATTCGGTCCCGTAGTCGTCAAGATGAGTCTCTTGATCCTGCACCGAGCGCACCGCTGAAAACTCAGAGCTCATGGCCAAATCTCGCAACAACGCTGGCAACCGATGCTGGTTATCGACAAACCCCTGTTCGAAACGCTGCAGACTATCCCTATCGTCTTTAAGGGACACAGGGCCGCCAGTTCCGTAAGAGTATAGCCTGTTGACCAGACAACTCGAAAGCTTTGGATGGTCCCGCAGGGCCCTTGCTAACCCGCTAATATCTTCATAGAAAACGCCATCTAGCTCCCCGGTAATATCCAGTGGCGCGCCGTTATCGGTTTCTCTAAAGCGGCCTGCCCCGTCGAAATTTTCAAGCGAATAGCCCATGGGATCGGTAATTAAATGGCAGCCGGCACAGGAAGGATTGGTGTTGTGCACCTTGAGTCTGTCCCGCGCTGTGGCTGCATTCTCGTCTTCTTCAAGACTAGAGAAATCTACGTCCGGCGGTGGTGGTGGCACTTCTTGGCATAGAAACAACTCTCGTAGTGCTTTGCCTCGCAGCGTTGGCGAGCTTCTAACAGCGTGGGAGTTGGCAGCAAGAAAACTGACGTGAGTCAGCAGCCCTAGTCGTGGCCCGCTGGCAGGAAATTCATAGGGCGCCCAACCCTCGGCGGCTACCGTGTTATAAACAACCGCAAGGGGCATAGACATGAAAGTCTTGCGAGTGGTGAACAAATCACGGTAGTCGGCCTCTTGCAGCAGTAAATGATCAATAATGGTACGCAGCGTCTGTTCCCGGGCGTCAGCCAAGGTGGCCCCGGTCACCATCGGGTAAACCATAGGGTCTTTGGCGAGGGAATTGAATTCGTCGAACGCCAGCATATCGTCAAAAAAGGCCCGCATACCGTCTTCCAAACGCGTACTGGCTAGGAGCCGGTCTACCGATTGCTCGAGCCCTTGCGGCGTGTGTAGCTCGCCGGATTCAGCGGCGGCCAGCAGGGCGTCGTCGGGAGGGGAATTCCACAGGAAAAAACTAAGCCGAGAAGCCAAAGAGTAAGCGTTCAAACGCTGCTCCCCGGGGCGATTCGGGTCCGGTTCCGCGCGATCAACGACAAATAGCACTTCAGGGCTAACCAGCAGTGACTCCAGCGCCAGCGCCAAGCCATCGTAAAAATCTTCGGTTTGCTGGGCCGCATAGCCAGCGATATTAACCAGCTCTTCTAAACGCTCTGCAGTTAGAGGCTGGCGATACAGAAATCGCCCCGTCTGCGCAAGAAACTGCCTAGCGCAAGCCGGGTCTGCTTGGGCCGTAAGCTCTGGTTTGCAGGGCAGTAAAAAGTCTCGATGAGACTCATCGACGACCTTACTAGCAACCGACGCCGCTGCCAGTTGAATTTGTGATATCTGATCTGATGTCACCCCCGCGAAGGCAGCACCAGAGGCTAATAAACCGTCTCTCCGGGTCATAAGTGGCATTGGCGGAATCACGCTGTCACTGACATCCTCGCCAAACACCGCAGCGATGGTGTTAGCGTATTGCTCGCCCGTCATTAAGCGCGTACGCAGCACAGAGCCGTTGGTATCGGGCTGGACCGGCGCTTGCTCGCAGCCTGCTAAAAGCAGGGCTCCAGCCAAGGCTGAGGTAATGACTAATTTGGAAGATTTAATCAACGTCGTAAAGCCTCTGTTTCATAATCAATAAATTACAGTATCGAATCTTGAGGTCAAGCCCTCAATCTAATAAGCCGTTTATAAGATAAGGCTAGCGCTGACGCGCCACTTGCTGTGCAGTCACTACACCTGCTGCATTCTCCCAAGAATGACGGATAAAGGTCGCGAGGGCAGCCACTTCCTCGTCATCGAGTTCATATTGGAACTCTTCCATAGGATGGCGCCATTTCGGCAGCAAGGGCGCCCCTGGGGTCTTCGGGCTATAGAGTATGGCGTTGATCATCGATGCCGGGTTGTCGGATTGAACCACCAAACTGCCTTTGTTTAGCTTGGGTGCCATCTGCGGGTCACCTTCTCCGCTGGGCAAATGACAGGTGCCACAATGGAGATTATAAATTGTTCGGCCTCGTCCCATAATCTGCGAATCGGGGGTGCTAGCAGCGGACTCAGGAATCCCGGGGATGCTTGCCAGGTATTCAGCCATGTTATCAATGTCAGATTCGCTTAAATGACGGGTGCTGTTCATAATCACCTCGTTCATGGGGCCAAATGATTCAATAAACCCATTGCGCGCAGTTTTAAGATAAGCCGCAACATCTCCTCGACTCCAAAGCGCGAGTCCACGATCAGTAGCAGTTAGATTCGGCGCGGACCAAGGACGATGTATGGAGCCACTCACTCTGTCTAGGTATTCACCCCCACTCATAGCTAAAGCGGTTTTCTCAGCGCCTAGAAAATTGCGGGGAGAATGGCAGGCACTGCAGTGGCCCAGCGCCTCAACCAGATACGCACCGCGATTAAATTGCTCGCTCTTAGTCTCATCCGGCTCAAACTCACCGCTATCTAAGAACAGGAACTTCCAAAACGGCAGCAAAGATCTTTGGTTAAAAGGAAACCCCAGCTCGTTTGCCACGGCTGCCTGCTGCACCGCTGGAATACTTTGAAGATACGCATACATTGCAGCGATATCGGCATCGGACGTTTTAGTAAATGTGGT
>JBLGBD010000063.1:0-16521 GCA_047617585.1 Pseudohongiellaceae bacterium
ACAGTCCTAAGGCCCAGCTTTTTACCCCTACCACTTTGATCTAAAGATTCCGACCAAGGTTACCCTAACCCCCTTGACGCGCCAATTTACTGTGTTATTAAAATCAGCAACTTCCCTGCTGGACAATCCAGATTAACAAAGCTAGTTTCGAAGCTTACATTTAGCCGTTTGCTGGAGCCCGCCCATGAACTACCTTATAAAACTCAAATCAAGACTAGCAGTTTGCGTTGCATTAGCCTGCGCCTGTCTAGCCAACTCCGCAGTAGTCGCGCAGTCTCTTGATGAAACAGCGCAGCTTTTACAAGCCTTATCTGAGGCCCCAGGTCCATCTGCATTTGAAGAAGCAGTCCGCGAAATAGTCGTCAACGAGTTTGAAGCCCTCGGAGCCTCTATCGAGTACGACGGTCTTGGCTCAGTACTTGCGACACTTCCAGGCAATACTCGTGGGCCTCGAATAATGGTCTCGGCGCACATGGATGAAGTTGGCCTGATGGTGCAGCATATTACGGAAGATGGCTTTATCCGTGTAAAGCTTTTAGGGGGCATTCTGGATCAAGCATTGCCTGATCAGCGCTGGACAATTTTAGGTCGCAATGGTCCTGTCACTGCCGTTAGCGGGCTTAGAACAATTCATGTCACCCCACCTTCTGAGCGTTCACAGCTTTGGTCCCTAGATACAATTTTCTTGGATGTAGGCGCTCGCAGTCGCACCGAAGTTGAAGCTTTAGGGATTCGCCCTGGTGATGGCATTGCGCCCCTCAGTGAATTCGCCGTCATGGCAAATGAGCGCTATGCCGGTAAGGCTTGGGACGATCGGGTCGGAGTTGCCGTAATGATCGCAGCTGCGCGGCGCATCCAAGAGGAACGCATACGATTGCCCGCGCAAATAATTTGGGTATCCACTACTCAAGAAGAGATAGGCCTTCGCGGTGCCCAAACCTCGGTGCAGTTAGCACGCCCGGCTCTTGGCATATCATTGGAGGCCGGGGTTTCTGCTGACTATCCCGGAATAAGACCCACCCAAGCCCAAGAGCGATTGGGTGCTGGTCCAGGCATTTTCTTATTAGACAGCTCAATGATTCCTAACCGCAAATTGCGGGATTTCTTTTTCGAGGTGGCCGCAGCTGAAGGCATTAATTTGCAGCCTAACGTGCTGACTGGTTATGGTGAAGATGGCGCTCAAATTCAACGCTATGATACTGGACGTCCGTCAGTGAATATCACCGTGCCAACTAGATACCTTCATGGGCACACCGGTATTATCCAACGATCTGATTTTGACCAAGCCGTAGAGTTGCTATTGCAGTCACTACTGCGTCTCGACGCTGATACGGTCGCTAAGCTTTCAAGCTTTGCTCCGCAGTGAGCATAGGGTAAGCACCTCAGTGACAGACCACGGTTTCTGCAAGAACGTGGTCTGTCCCCTACTTTACCACTGTCGATTTGCGCCAGAACGAATCGCCGCGTTTCTTACCCGCATTTTCTCGCAGATCAAGTAACCAGTAAGGGTCTTTGTTAAGGTGTATCCAATCCTTTTTAGCTTGTTCAAATAAGGGAATCATTTCAGCCTTCAGTTTACCATCCTCATCACGATGATACTCCCATAGGTGTTCGATGATATTAAAACAGGTTGAAATATGACCGGCCGCAATTAGACTTTCCAGATCGTCCCGCCCGTCTCCATTTTCCGGCTTATTTACCCATAACTTTGTGCCCATTTTTGCTGCTATTCCAACGACTCTTTCAGCCTCATCAGATGGGTCCCTTAAAAAATCAGGTACATTGCTATTGTGTTCAGCATGCAAGGTATCATTGATATTATTGTCAAGAACTCGTTCCTCAAAATGGGTGTGGCTGTAAAGCAGGGTATAGCCTAGTTGGCGTATTCGATGCATAAATATCTTAGCGGTTAATGCAGACATTGAAGAGGCCCGAGAAACGAACATATCAATAAGCTGGCCAAGCGTAAGGCTTTTTGCGTAGGACCAAACTGGCTTTGACATTGGCGGCATTACTTCAACCACTTTATTAACCGCACGGCTGACTCCTCGCCTAAGCATAAACCCAATAGAAACAGTGCCAATTACAAGCATAAATTGGGTAAGCAGGGCTAGCCAATAGACCACCACCAGAGAATTTGTTAAAGCCTGAGGGGGGTTAGTTAAACCGAAGTTGTCAATAAAAATACCCGCGAGTTCTTCCGGTGTTACCAAAAAACTGGCACTGATACTTAGCGCTATGCCAATAATCAGCACAATCGTTGCCATCCAGCCCAGCGTATCAATTGTGCCTAGCTTCCAATTGTTTGGCTTGAAATGGCCAGCAGTGTCACTCGCTCGCAATGGGATAGAGTACATTGGATCGCTATGAATAGGCGTGTCAGAGACTATGAACAGATCAACCTCGCCCATATCTTTTTGATTCTCTACATCCGAGGCCTGCTCCATAGAATTGAGTAACCAGCGTGCCCAACTTCTAGGTCGCTGCGGCTCTAAATCAGCCTCGGTAAAAATGGAATCGTCGACCGGGCTTTCTCTGAGTGGCTCTTTAAGCTTTCGATGCATTCTTGCTTGGGTGAGGATAATGCTCGTAATACCCTGATTGTCGTAGATACCCCCATCCATCAGGGGAATGTTACTAACGCTATATTGTTCTTCTAGAAAATCGACCACTTCTTTGCAGCGAGTTCTATTACTCGCTGCGCCTGCTTTTAATATACCCTCAGGATCGCCCGGCCAATGAAAGTCTTGGGGGAACATTAGTGGTTCCATACCGCCGGGAATACAGCTGGAAGCAGCCATAATATCGGACATACGAATGTCTTTCGCAAAATCTTCTCGAAGAGAAACCTTGCTATTGCCTATTAGACTTCCATTCAAACCGACTTGAAAACGAAAACCTACGCCAGTTTTAAATTCGGTTGCATTAAAAATCAATTCCTTGAGATGAATCTCAGGTGAGTCATTCCAGAATATTCCAAACGTGGGATCACCATAGTATTTCTCAAAATACTTCTGCCGGTAAACGGCAGCCAGAGCGGTTATCAAATTATTAGAACCCGAAGCAACGTTAGGAATAGGATCCTTGAGTATTTTCAACAGTTCTTCGAATGTGTTTATCTGGGGTAAGAATTCACAAAGATTATCGTAAAATTCCTGAAAGCTCTCACCTTTCTTTTGAGACAGAGCGTAGCCAATTGCTATCAGCGATCCGCCGGATACCGAAGAAAGTGTATGGACTTCTGGCAGCAAATTTACTCGCTCCAAATAATCGAAAGTGCCGAGGTGATAACCTACGGCGCGAACACCGCCTCCTGATAAGGAAATCGCAATGTGTTTGAAGGGCGAGCTTATAGTGACAACTTCATCATTCATGGGCTTATTGATTACCTCGTGCACTGCAACGTGAACAAAAATTCTATTAGATTATGGTGAACACAAAAAAATACTTGGCACTATCCAAGTTTCTAAATAGATCATAAACTACTAAACTAGAACATCTAAAAATTGTCTGACTTGGCGCATGCGAGAATAATTAACACGTCACCCTCGTCAAACTGGCGGTCCTTCTTGATATCCGCGGGACACATAATAAAATGCCAATCAAAATCATCTGAAGCGTTTTTATGCTCCGCCGCTATATCATGAGAAATCGACTTTGGCAGGATTCCAAGCACGCGGCCATCTTTATACCACGTGTTCAAAACCACGGAAAAACGTTGCCCAATTAACGGATGTCCCTCATGCAGTTTAGTTGAGCGCAAATACACATCGTCTTTCATTGAGAGCATCGCAGAAAGCAATTCAGACACTTTGCCGCCGCCGCTTACTAAACGCGCAAGCATGCGCTCTATGAGTAAAGAACTAGGAACAACTGTATCGATCTCTGCGTCTTTAGCCAACTGTCGACTGTGTGTTCGATTAACCTCAACCACGATATAGGGAAAAGCAATCGCTTTTTTCTTTAACGAAGTACGAATAAAACTTGCCCGTAAGATTGTGTCCGAATCTGCCCGAATGGCTAATCGAGTATGCTCTTCTTGGCTGTGCGACACTGGAATAGAGGACAGCAGTAAAATATGCGACCACTGCTGCTCTATCAGTTTTTCATTAATAGCAGCATCAAGTGCTGTATCATCTATAGAGTCAGTTGCAACAATTCCTGTCCTTACAGTAGCCGTATTAACAGCGATTCTAGCAATTGTTTCCTTGATATGATCTGCAACTCCAGTTGCCTGATCTTCATGCCCAATAATCAGCACGGAGACTGAACTGCGTAGTGGGCTCATGATTGCTTGTGAACTGCTAGAAAAGTTGGCGGTAGAATAGCTGCCCGCACGTCGTCGAGTTTTATAACCAAATTTAAAACTGCTAGGGTCTTTCCCAGCGCACACTATGTAGTCATCGAGCTTTAATTCTCTATCCAAACTTTCAATGGATCGCAATGGGTCGAGTTGAAAGTTAGCATCGAATCGAGGCGCGAATACAGTATTGTTCAACTCATCTGAATTCGGACAAACCCCTACTACTGACATACCATAGCTCTTAATTACCCCGGCTAGTTCAGCAACAGTAATAGTTTTCTTCTTATCAGGTAAGACTTTGTTGAAATCCTTTAGTTTAATCGAATACCACTCAGAGTGATCATCTGGAGACAAGGCGTCTAACACAAAATCTAGCACATAGTTGTCGAAGCAGCCGATGGTTAAAACTTGGCGTGAAATAAGCCTTGGATCAACAATATTGTCTATATGTTGCTCCATAAAGTCACGGTCATTTTCATCCGCAGCTATCTCAGCAAAAACTTTTATCTCGCTTTTAAATCGCTCTATGGCTAACGCAGTGAGCACCCCCGCATTGTTTTTTTCGAAGCCACTGGAATATTCGGAAAGGATCACCGCACTCTGTGTACGGTCAGCTTCTGCTCTCTCAAGTTGGCTGCGATGGGAAGCATCCCCTCGATAGAACCTCACCCGCTTTTTATTAAAGCCATAAAACTCAATTGGGTATTCGGCTTGCATATTCGCGACAATGTTTACCATTCCTTCATAAGGTGAGTCTGGACAAGTAAGTGTGTATACCAATCCAGGAGCACGATCATTCCAGCCACACAGTAATAGTGTTCCTTTACTTCGATAGCTATTCTTGTTTTTTTCCAACAACCAGTCTCTCAACATCCCCCACAACCCGCGATACTCTCCACCTCTGGCACGGTTCTGTCGATTAATACGAATCTGATCCCAGGTTTTGGCGATGAGAAAAAGAGGATAGGCGACTCCGCCCAACGCAAATAGACTCACGATAATCTGCGAACCATTCGAACTTGGAAACACATCACCCTCATAGCCAGAGGCTATGAAGTTAAACATCCAAAGCAAAGTACCAGTAAAACTTAGCGCTGATAATTGATCGTCTGTATTTTGGGTAATCGAAACCGCCGCGTCCCAATTACGGATTAGCGTAATAGCGCCCATGAATAGAACTAACCAAACCAGAACAAGTGAGATTAAATCTAATGCTTCGTGCCATGCGAGATACCCGAGTCCTTCGCGCTGCTTCTCCCCTAACCTGTTATAAGCCATGCGGGAACGGGAATATTGACTTAGTATTTTAGTTAAAACCCAAAGCCCGAAAAAGAATGCAATGGTACTGCGACGGAACCCACCTCCGAGTATTTCAAGTTCCAATAAAGCTTGCTCCGCTCCTCGATGAAAAGCGGCGGGTTGTTTCAAAATATTGTCATGTATCGCAGTCAACTGAGGATTCATTAGCATAAGACTATCCCATTCCTCACTCAGCGCCTTAGTCACTTCTTTTACCAGTTCTGGGTCAGCATCAGATGTAGTCACAAGATAGGTAACGAGACCCGGCATTGATGTGATTTTGGGTTCATCCCAATATGAAGGTGGTGGAAGTTTTTGATAATAAGGATGATCTGCCGCCATCGCGTCAATGATCACTTCAGGTATCTGAATTTGCTGTAAGGTATATTCGCCCACGCATTCTTCGGGGCCCTCAGTGATGCTAAAATCGTCCTCGTCGATAGTGTCGCCTGAGATTACGTAAGCACCGATAACTCCGCAAGCCAGCATATTGTTTAAATTAGGAACTGATCCATTCTTAACAATCGGCAACATCTCTGGATCGGTAATTAGATTATCTATGCTATTGATGTCGACTATACGCTCTGCGTCGAATTCCCACTTAGAAATAGCATCACTGTTTACTTCTTTTTCCCAATCCTTAACGTCAATCAGCACATCATCCTTGTAACGGTTTTCTCTAAGGAAACGGGGGTCTCGCTCTAACGCTTCAGTGCCATAGTTTTTGTTGACACCATTCATGTAAATTTTTGAGTACTTTGAGCTCAGTGAATCGAAAGTTGTTATGGAAGCCTCTTCAGTACCAACTGATTTTTTATTCTTAACACTCACGAACTGAACTAGCCCGTTATACAAAGGGAGAACTATGCGCAAATCTTTAAATTTTTTGTAAAATCCATCCATTTGCTCATCAAAAAATTTATCGCACTCAGCGTTTAGTTGACGCCACCAAGGTATTTCAATGCCGAATAAGTTAATTTCGGAATCGAATTTAACTATCGATTGAATGAAGGGCGCAGAATACGTGAATTCGAAAAAGTAAAGAGCGTCTGGGCCAAAACGATTTCTATTAAAAGGACAGTAGGTCTGTGCTGCTCCGGCGACATAAAAGTTTTGTACTAGAGCAAAATCATTTATCCTCGCGTCGGCGCTCAACTCGTTGTATGCGTTTCGCCTTTTTTTAAGAATCGGTGAATCCGATTCTGTAAGTGTTGGATAGCAGCTCCTATTACTATCTCTTCTTTCACCTTCGATACCTAACCTCTTAAGGTTACTTTCACTGCCGCCTCCCTCACAAAGAGACTCAAACCTGAATTTAGATAAGAGAGGGCATCCTTCGCTGTATTCGGCACACTCAATTTCAACACCAAATTGATTTCGAATTTTTGTGCTTTTGAGCATTGACGATCGCTTATCGAACTGTTGGATAAGCTTGTCATAAGCACCGCCTTTGGCCCCTCCATAAATAAGGACAGAGGTAGGGGGTTGTTCAGTAGAACAGCCAGATAACAAAAACAAGAAAGCGACAAATGGCGCCAAGCAAGAATACCTAGCTAAGCTAATTCTATAAAGCACGGGATTTTATCCTCTTTTTATTTGATAGGCGCTCTCTCTAGTTACTTGCAGCATGCAAGCAGAATTCGGCACCTTAGACTGACACTTTTACCAACCAGCCTCCTACCTAATTCCTAACTCTAAACCCTCGGTATTAGACTCTACCCTATAAACACTGTAGGGCGGCCGGCGCACGTCCCAAACTAACCCCATCCATTCCAAAACGCAAACTAGCCAGTACAAAACATCTATCTCCCACCAGTAGAACCCGGCACGCGCAGATGCTTGATAGCGATGGTGATTGTTATGCCAGCCTTCTCCTAGGGAAAATATTGCTACGAACCAGTTATTTGTTGAATGGTCCTTAGTCTCGTATCTTCGGCTGCCTACTCTATGACAAAAATAGTTAACCGCTCCAGCCAGATGGATAATGCTCACCACGACCAGTGCGTAGCCGATTGCCATCATTGTGAAGCCACCAAAGAAAAAAAAGACTAGCGCGAGCACCATGCCCGGAATTCGTTTGTGCTCATGCAGCCAAACCAATTCAGGAAAACGGCAAAGATCTTTGGCATAACTGCGCGCTTCAGCATCTGAATAGCCATAATCAACCAAATTGCCAATCCAGCATTGCCACAACCCTTGGTTCGGCGAATGCACGTCCTTCTCTTGATCTGAAAACTTATGGTGCAACCTATGCTTGCCGGCGAAACCAATTGGATCGCCAAAAGAAAGCGCAGCGCCTAGCCCCATAAACGCCTGAAAAGCGCGACTGGTCTTGAACGCCTTATGGGAAAAATAACGGTGTAATCCCAGTGTAGAAGCAACCGCCAAAACTGGCCACATCCCAGCAAAAACGAGCCAATCTGAGCTTTCGCTACCTATTATGATAGCGACTATAGGACACAGGTGGAGCAGCAAAATCCCTGCATAAGTTCGATTCTTTCCACTCAATAGCGCCGAATTTAGAAATATCTGCCGATCAAACACTGGATATTTCTCTAACTTCTATCGGCTGAGTCGTCGCAGCTGACTTCTTGCTCCCACCCAAAGCATCATCTTGTAACCGGGAATTAATCTGCCCACCTTCGTCTATTAATACGGTGGGATTAAAATAATGCTCGTATTTGGATTCGATAGGCAAGCATGGCGTATAAATATCATCCAGCCTCTCTGTAGTACTTACATGGGTTCGCGGGCGCAATGTCTTTGTATAGGATAAAGGGCTAGAGAATGCACGGGGGTATAACATTGCCGTCATACACATATTGGCATAAATCTTTTGTTTCCAGTTCAGCGAGTGCTTGTAGCGTTTTAAAAACTGAAGTTGATGCTTTAAGGCTCGGCTTCTGTAATTTCTAAAATTCTTGCCAGTCTTTATGAAGTCAACAACTTCTTCAATTGGTTGCATAGGTTTGACGCATAGAGTAGAGCTTTCTAAATCACGCATTTTTGTATTAGGCAGTATTTGATCTTTCTCCACTCGCTCTTTGAACATCGGTGTACCTGGAAATGGGGTGGCCGTAAATGTAAATAAAGGTAAAGGAATATCTGGGTTATCACAGATAATATCCATCTCTTGATACATTTGTTCCGTCGTCCTCTCTGTAGGGTCGAACACCAAGCCGTACTTAAACAAAATGCCTGCATCTAGGCATTTAGCGATAAGCTCAACCTGATTCTGTCTGGAATTTTGGTTTTTGTTCACTTTATCCAACCAGGCCTGATCGACAAATGACTCAACCCCAACAAACAAACTAATGCAGCCTGTCTCTTTGGCAAGCCTTATATTCGCCTCATCCCAGAAAAATGTATCGGTAACAAATCCAAACCAATGCTGAAATTGGCCCTGGTCAATACGCCGCTTTACCTGCTGTATACGATCGGCAAAGGTTTTGCTGCCATCCCCCATCAACTGATTGTCGTTAAACACCACCGCAAATCGTTTGCCTAGATTGTCCAGTTGACGTTCAAGATAGTCGTTGGAAGTAACTTGGTATGGCCTACCCGCTGCCGTAAGACTGCAAAATCCACATCGAAAATTACAATTGCGAGTCGATTCCACATAACCTAGATGGCGCATCCAATACGCAAGATCGTAGCGCGGCGAGAAAACCTCAGCGACATAATCGGCCCCGAAGGTGTCGGTGATGACCTCTTGTATTTCCTCTACATCACCAAGGCAAGTGTAATCGAAGAATTGCTGTGAATAGGTAGGTAATGATCGAATAGCGTGCCCGCCGGCTACTACAATAGCCTTTGGGTTAGCAGATTTGATATAGGCGGTAACATGCAGCAGTCGATCAAATGCAGCGGTTAAACCTGTTAGGACAACCATATCTGGCCAGTCAATCAGTTCGGGTTTAAAGACCTCAATAAACCCGCTGTTAACCTCGTTATAAAGCTTAAGGTCGCAGTTTTCTGCATTGAAATATCCAGCCAACAAGACAGGTGCCGCAGTATCTGGGATTTCGTTATTGCGCCGAATTGACTCCCGAGCTTCAGGGAAATAGCAATTGACTATCAGAACCTTTTTCCGGATAGCAGATTTACAAGTATTGAGGTTAGAAACATTCACATTAATGTCTGCCATAAATTCCCATCTGCGTGTTTTTTATTATTCATTGCCCATATTTGACGAACTCACTGTCTCTTATGGGAACACTTTATTTAGTCATTACAACTTTAGACATTCACAGCTTCTTTGTGCGGGAGCTGCTGTATTTCATTCATCAGTGAGGCCGCTTTATCCTGATCACCGGTTGCATGATACAGATCTGCTAGCTGCATGGCGCTGCGCAGCTGATAAGACGTCGCCTTGAATTTAATAGCTATGGCCATAGACGCCAAGTAAAATGCAACCGCTTTATCTGCGTCCCCACTTAAATACTCTACCAAGCCTTTAACTCTAAGTTGCTCACTGCGCAGATATCCTTCGCCAGTCTTTTCTATAAGTTCTTCTGCCTCTGCAAGTAGTAAACTAGCCTCGTCTAATCGGTCGCTATAACTTAAGGCTTCAGCCGTATCGATAAACATACCCACGGTACCGAACTGAGCTCCAACCCGTTTGGCTTTAGTAACAAATGCAAGCATGGCGTCAACCTCGTTCTCAAGGATATTTGAGTTCTCGATTCTGGATTTCGCAAAAGTCGCCCAACTCATCATAAACTTTGAATTGGATATCCAGAATGCCAACTGTTTTTCCATTGCTAACTCTATGGTCTTGTTACCCCACTCCATGGTTTTTCGGTAATCTTTATCTAAATGCGCAAGCCAAGCCCTCTGAAAATACGCAAAAACTATTCCAATCGGGTTTTTAAGTGATTCGGCTAATGCAATTGCTTGTTCACTCATGCTCAGAGCAATGTCTGTGTTGCCAAGCTGCCATTGAATATGACTCATCACCGAGAGCACGTGAATCCTCTCATCATCGCCACTGGGCGAGAACTGACTGAAATCATCCTGCTCTATCTCCGAAACTGACTTTGCCTTCTCCATCAGTGTAAGCGCAGTCTGGAATTCTCCCGAGCGATAAGTCGTGTATGCCAGACTATAATTTGCTTGTACTTTTTGGGCTGGCGACGAGCCTGATTCAGCAAGCCTCATTAAGCGCACAGCCACACTTTTGGCATTTTCAATCGACCCGCCAATTTGAAAATAAGACCAAAGTCCAACAAGCAGCTGAAAAAGCTGAGGGACATCTCCAACCTCATCACACAGTTCAAGGGCGCGGCTAAAACTGAGTTCCACTTCCTTCTCTGCATAGCCTTTTCCACTGAGTAGCGCTTTTCCACGCATCGCCTGTAGCTTAATTTCAGTAAGCTGTCGCTGTTTAGAATCCGGCAGCTTCTCTACTTGCCTCAGCGCATTACCGGCTAGCTTACCTGCCTCAGTCATCGCGAATTTAGACATGGAGTTATTGCTGGCAGTCGTCCAATAAGTGATGGCTTTTTCGACTTGCTCGCTGCGCTCAAAGTGAAACGCTAATAGCTCCGGATTGCCCTCCAGGTTTTCTGAATCTTGTTCTAATAAATTGGCGACTCGGGCGTGCAACTCTTTACGAGTTGAATTAAGCATGGATTGATACGCAGTTTCCTGCATTAACGCGTGCTTAAAAATATATGTACTCTTGGGTATTGAGCCTTGCTGATAAAGGAACTCGGCATTTACTAATAAATGTAGCTCTACACGCAGCTCCATCTCATTATTGGTATCACTAATTTTAGCCAACTGCTTATAACTAAACTCCCTACCAAGGAGGGAACAAAGTTGCAGCAAGGGCTTTGCCTTGCCTAGGTTATCAATACGTGAGGCGAGCGAACGTTGTAACGTGCCGGGCAGGACTAGATTAGAGACGTTACCACTAGAGTCTGATTGGGCGGTCTCAAATATCGCCTTAGCAAGCTCCTCAGTGAAGAGAGGATTGCCACCCGCTTCATTGACGATTCGCTTGATGAACTTTTCTGGCAAATTGAGTTCACGCAGAATATTGTTAACCAGTTCAAAGGTCGACCTTTTGGAAAGATTCTCTAGGCTTAGCGTGGTCACATTAGAGCGTTTTTCCCACTCAAGCAGGACATGGGGACGAGTTGTGAAAATGCAGAGCAGCCCAGACTCGGTCTCGCTGCTAACTAACATCTTGATTAAGTCTAAGGTGGAGGGATCTGCCCAGTGTAAGTCTTCAAAAATAATCAGCAAGACCTTCTGCTTTGAAGTTGCGCGTATCATTTCCAATAGATACTTTATCAATTCGCTACGGGCCGACTCACTAAATGCCGATCGCTCATCTATATCGAAAGAAATCAGCGAAGCGACCAGCGATACGGCTTTGCCTACATCAATTTCTGACTCTTCAAGAACTTCCTTAATTCGCTGTGTACGCGCCTCACCTGAACTAACTCCCCGCAACCCCAGCCCGGGGCCAAGCATATATTCAATAATGGGCTTAAAGGGCGTGCTTTGCTCCAGCGGCGAGCAGAAAAAGGGCATCACCATGCAATTATCATTCTGCTTGGCTTTTTTCGTTACCTCTTGAATGATGGTGGTCTTGCCAATACCCGGCTCACCTCGCAAGACGACAAATTCATCTTCCCCATCTTCTGCGCGCTCCCACCTATCCATGATTAGCGCTATCTCAGCATCTCTGCCTAAAAAGACGCGCTCACGGTCACTGTAGGTTTCGGCATTTATCTCATACTGCCTCAGGCCAATGGCTCGGTAAATCGCTGAGGTTTTGCTTTTTTCCAAATCCTCCACCAACTTAAGCCTCTCACAGGTAACACGATTTCTCAGCAGCTGGAAAGTCACACTATCTATTAAAACTTGATTTACCTCAGCCAAAGTCTGAATCCTGCGGGTGGTCTCAGACACTTGGCCAACGACGGCGATGCCAATTGGGCTCTTTTTGTCTATATCAATAATAACCGAGTCACTGCCAATGCCAACTAAGGCTGCAAGCTTAACCTTACTTAGAGAGGTCTGTTCTTCCGCCAGATGGGAGACATCCTCTACAATCGCCAGACCCATTGCAGTGGCGCGGATTGCATCGTTCTCATAAGTCTGAGGATAGCCAAATAGGAACTCCAGGCTGGTGCCTGTTCTACTCACTTCGAGTGCAGAGTATTTTTCAGCCAAGGCGCTGGAAATATCATTCACCTCCGCCATATGGGACGTCAATGCTTCAGGGTCATTGATGAGAGAATTATGTTTAGTTAGAACAAACGTTACACTAAGCATGGTAACTTGATGCTTATGTGCTGTTCCGGCTTCGATAATCACGGAAGGAAGATCACCGCTTTGGGAACCAATAGAATCTTGAGTTAAACCCAAGCTTGATGAAGTGTCACTGTCGTCCTCGCTATCCACCGACTTAGTGCGCTCCAAGCCGTGCCACGTGACATCGAACACCCAAGAAAGAACCAGAACCACTGGTAGTCCAATCAAAAGCCCAATGATGAGAATGCGAATTATCCAGTCAGGGGCACCAAGCCCAGCCAAGATATCACTCGCCGGCCCTACAACGGCGACAATTAGGATTAAGTAGCCAATAGCCGTCTGGGTGGTTTTACGGCGCTTGAGCTCATCCCAGAACAGCTTGGCGGTATTTTTTGATTTTTTAGCCACGTGAAATTTTTAGTCCAATCTTTTTTAGAACTGCTTGTTCAGAAAGCCACTAAGGTATCAGACCAACACTTCCACGGCCCAATTAAAATACAGTAGACTCCCGTTAAATTAGCGACATTGCTATAATGTTGTCTACCCAGAATATACGCACCCTTAGAGCAAAGTCTACTAATCATATTGGCTTAGCGATGAGCCCCCCCCCCCGAAGCTATATCTTAAGTAGCGGCACATTTTCCAAGAGCTAAAAGAGAATTGCGCTTGAGGATATGTATTTCCAGTCACGCTGCGGCAAAATGACGCGAAGGAATCAAACGGTTCAGGGGGACTTCAAACAGGTCAGGGTAGTTTGATCGAGCAACTCGCAAATCAAAGTAAAAGTAAAACAACACTAACCACTTTTGATCCATCCATTCTTCCCTCTTGATCGTTCGTCTATTTATTAGTATTTGGCACCGTGCCCGCAAGCTACTCACCCTGACCATTATTGCTTTTCGCTAACTACTCAACGTTTTTTCCGCGGTGACTAGGACGTCCGACTCCTCAAAAGTAGTGTATCCGTTTGGCGTGACTCGCACACAGCGCACGCCGGGGCGATTGATACAACAAGGCCAGTGCAGACATTGACGACCGCAGCGTTTCGGAGCACCACGCGTCAGTGACCTAGGCCCAGCGCCTGAAGCGAATGTTAAATATCGACAGCGAAACCTGCGAGAAGTGCTAGGGGCCGGTCAGAATCTCTGCCTGAGATCAAAGCGGTCCGAGTAATTTGATCTTCACCTTTGATTTGCAACTTACAATTTGAAAGATTGCGCTTATGGGCACCTATTTCCAATTGCCCTGCAAAAAAATAGTGCAATCGAATCAAATGGAGAATTACAGAAGAGACATATGTCGATCAAGTTACTCTGCTCCCTTTGATCGGCCCCTTTGATCATTACGCTCATTGTTAATTAGTGATTACATTTTTACCATAAAAAGTGTCTAGGATTCTCAGGCCGTATCATTAAGCGGATTTAGATTGTGGTGCATTCACATAGTGAGCCCAGGCGGCGCGGTCAGGGTATTCGTAGCCTTCCTCAATTAATGTGGTGACCAATTGCGAAAAGCTTTTTGTAAAAGGAGTAGGGACGCAACGCCACCATTCCAGCGTGCCGCGATAAGTCAGCCACCAACGCAACGTCGTACGCCAGCGTTCCCAAATATCCGGATCAACGTTGCCCTGTTTGTGCTGGTCGTATAGAAACTCCATGGCGCTGAAGTATTCTGTGAACCACCAGACAAGGCGCATCCTGTCCAACTGCTCAAGAGCATAGACATCCCTCAATGCGACAGCGACCAGTTTGTTTAATTCTATATTTGTCACCATTTCCCGTTGCATGCTGCTCAACCGTTCTAGAGTGCGCGCAGTAATATCATTGCGTTGAGATCGAGTGTTACTCTTCACCTGAAACGCAACATAGATCAGGGAAATGATAACGCCGATACCGCCGATAAATTCGCCAAGGTTGGCGAGTGTTTGAAGTTCCATAGCAATACCTCGTAAATAACTAACTACATACATACCAAAAATATTTTCTTTGTCTGTGCGTGTCTTTTACCGCAATGTCACAGATTGATCAAAAATAAATCCCTCCGGGCCCTTTATTAGTAATTAACGCTTGGCATAAAATGCTGTTTTCTGACAAAACGAGCAGCACATGAAGCTTACCAAGCGCCACCAAGGATTCACCTTAATTGAATTAATGATTGTCGTCGCTATTATAGGCATTTTGGCTGCAGTCGCATTACCTGCCTACAGCACCTACACCAATCGAGCCAGATTTAGTGAGGTAATAATTGCAACCTCTACCTTAAAAACCGCAATAGAGCTTTGCTTTCAGTTAAACGGACAAACAATGTTGGCATGCGATGATGGAACTACGGGTAACGGAAGCCAAACCAGCCCTTCAGTGGCTAGCGTAAGGAACGGCGCTATAAATACCCCATCGGTAGACACTATTGATGTAGTGGTCTATAGCGCGGCCCAAATTGGTATTAATGTGACAGCAGTGGCAAGTCTAGACGGCAGGAACTATCAACTTACAGGTGTGCCCGGCAACGGTGCCATCAGTTGGTCATTCGATGAAGCTAACTCCAATTGTGATGAAGCAGGGTACTGTTAACCCGCTTGCTGGAATTGTAAAAACAAATCCTCATCAAATGTACAGAAATTCAAATGTCTTGCATCCTGAGCCCATTCGGAACTAGCTCGCTATTCACGAATGCCTGACTAAGCGCCCAGCAATTTGTCCGCGGCATGCGGCCCCGAAGGGGTGAGGATTCCGCGCCCACGCGCAATCCGAATCACTATGACCGCAGGTCATTGGCAGTCGTATCCGTGGCAAAAAAAAATCCCCACACTCAAACGAGTGCAGGGATTTTCCTATTTTAATGCCTGATGAGTGGTCGTAAGCTAAATCATTCATGCCATCCCTAGCGCAGCACTAGAGTTCTTCTTTAGCCCCTGCCTCGCTATCCTTGGCGAGTCGTTCATCACTAACAAAGCGACGCTCTGTTTTGGCTACGCCAACCGTTATTCACCCTACTCTCACGCATGTCGGCAGAATAGACATCGCCAGTCACCCAAATAAAAATCAAAGGCACGCCTGACTAACTGCGCAGCAGTTTGGACCGCGGCGCGCGGCCCTTCAGGGTGAGGAATTGAGCTAAGCTCAATTACGAATGACTATGACATCGTCGCTTGGCAGCTTTCCAGACAGGCAAAAAAATCCACACTCACACGAGTGCACACATTTTCCTAGTTAGATGCCTTACCGTAAGCCAGTTTATTCATGCCATCTCTAACGCAGCATTGGAGAGTTTCGAATAATACCGAGCAACTTACTGCCCCCTTTGATGCGGCATCTTTAGTGCATGAGCTGACAGGAATTTAGGCAGAAGTAGGCCCATAAAGACCACAAACCCTATCAAGTTGCTCTGACTCTTTTGATACTTTATTCAGAACGAAGGCACGCCTGACTAACTGCGCAGCAGTTTGGACCGCGGCACGCGGCCCTTCAGGGTGAGGAATTGAGCTAAGCTCAATTACGAATGACTATGACCTGGGTCGCTTTTCAGCTTTCCAGACAGGCAAAAAAAAATCCCCACACTCAAACGAGTGCAGGGATTTTCCTATTTTAATGCCTGATGAGTGGTCGTAAGCTAAATCATTCATGCCATCCCTAGCGCAGCACTAGAGTTCT